>NZ_AUCC01000053.1 GCF_000429565.1 Arsenophonus nasoniae DSM 15247 | reverse complement strand
ATTCATCGGAGGAGTTTAGGGCGCACCTCTTTGAACGGAAAATAACTCAAAGCATGAGTCGGCGAGGTAATTGCCTCGATAATGCCGTGATGGAAAGATTTTTTAGGAGTTTAAAGACAGAAAGACTTAACCGTTTATCGTTTATGAATCATCAATCTGTTGTCTGTGAAGTTGAAAATTATATTTAGTTTTACAATTATTATCGACGCCATTCAACGATTGGTTATTTAACGCCACATCAAAAATATCATGAACTAAAAAATGCCGCTTAGATCTTCTACAGAATTTGTTGACCATTACAAATATTGAAGGCCGGATATAACGAACGATGGAAATAACAACTGTTCCTTTAGGTAGTAAAGTTGCAGCAGAATTATCAATTCCAGATTGAGTAACCATCTGTTCAGCTGAAACAACAGGAAAAGATGCTGTTTCAGTTGAGCTAAGCCAGGGTATATTTGCATTTTCCCAGTAACTGTCAACTTTAGTTGATGGTGTGCCACCTAGTTCAATTTTTGTGACAGACCCAACCCTAGAAATCCCCCATCCTTCAGGTATTTCCCGTTTCAGAATTGAGTTATATACCATCTTCCCACCAGAGGTTTTATATGGTTTTCCATTAGCATCCGGGAAATCAAACTGCACAAACCAGTAGTCGTAAAGCGTTTTTGCCATTGCTTCCAGTTCGGTGTTGATGTGGTTGTTTAGATCGATTTTTTTGTCAATTAAAGAAAATATTTTTGATATTTTCTTTTGCTCAAAAATATCCTCAGGTAAAACAATTGGTAATGTTTTTATTATTCCCAAGTTAATAAGCGGAACTGTGCTTCCTGTATTTCTATCAACGATAGTCTTATATATCCAAGGGCTGGCTAGCCAGTAATATACATAGTTAGGGTCTGCTTTCTCAGGATCGATTCTTAATCTTAATTGCTTATTAGAAATTACATATCTATCATATTTTGAAGATTGCGGGATCATACCAACTTGACCGATAGTGCCCGCAGCAGTAAATAAAATATCACCTCTAATTGCATCAGCTTTCAATTCATTCGCTTTTTCTTCAGATAGAAATACAAAGCCTTCATCATTAAATTTTTTGAAATCGGTCGTCAGGTTATTCCCTCTGATAACAGGAACTCCAACATCCTGGAAAAAGCGCTGACCAATATTGCTACCAAATGGACCAGATATAATAGATCTGCCAGGTGCAGCAAGTTCATTGAGTTTCACAGTACGTAGTTTATTCATACTTCAACCCCGCCAACTGCTTCTTAATCTCCACTTCCAGCTCACGGGACTGACTGAACAAACTCTCCAGATTATCGGTAAACCCTTTCATTTTCTCGGCAAACTGTTCTGGTGTAATATCGACATACTCAATTTTGACATCAAAATACTGCCCGGCGCTGACCGAGTAATTTTTGGCCGCGATTTCATCGTAAGAAACCACCACGGAGAAATCGTCTTCGTTCCACTTGTTATTAAACACTTGGCAGATGTGCTTTTCTTCTTCGTCTGTTAGCACCGTTTTCTGGTTTTTACCGTCTTTAACCTTCTGACCTAAATTTGAAGCGTCGATCAGCACTACTTTCTCTTTGTTATTGCTGTCAATAAACAGGATAGAGACGTTGGTGCCGGTGGTAGCAAAAATATTGGATGGCATAGAAACGACACCGGCCAGCATTTTGTTTTTAACTAGATGTTCTCGAATGCCTTTGTCAATGCCAGACTGGGCGGTAATAAAGCCGGTCGGTACTACTACCGCCGCTTTACCGTTTGGTTTCAGTGACCAGATAATGTGTTGCAGGAATAGCTGATAAATCTCCATTTTGTCCCTGGCTTTGGCTTTAATTTTCGGTATCCCAGCAAAAAAACGTTGTTGGTTTTCTTTCGTATCCAGGTCGTTGCGAAAATCGCTGAAATCCATCTTAAATGGTGGGTTAGATACAATATAGTCAAAGCGTTTCAGCTGCCGACCCTCTTTATGATAGGGGTGCAGTATAGTATTGCCTTGAATGACGTTTGGAATGGAGTGAACCAAATTGTTAAGGATCAGGTTTAGGTGCAGCAGGCTAGAGGATTTTTGTGAGATATCCTGGGTAAAAATGCTGCAACGTTCTTCCCCGATGGCATGCGCTACGTTCATTAAAAGGGTGCCGGAACCGGCAGATGGGTCGTAGCAACTAACGTCACGCACTTTACCCTGCTGTTCTTTTGGCACTAGGATCTCGGCCATAATATGCGCCACGGCGTGCGGCGTGTAGTATTCGGCGTATTTGCCGCCAGAGTTGCTGTTGTAGTCTTTGATCAGGTATTCAAAGATGGTGGCGTAGAAATCGAATTTCTGATTAAAAATACGCTCGAAACTGAATTCTACCAATTTGTTAATGATTGCTCGGCAGAAATCGTCGCGTTTCGATTCGTCGGCGATATACTGGCTAAGGCGATCAAATAGCACCACTTTTGCACCGCCGTCAGTTTTGACTGCGAAGACTTCGTTATTGGTGATAGCAATATCCATCAGGGTATCGTCAAAAGTTTTGGCGAAATCTGCGGTGTTTTGTTGGCTAAACAGCGAGCGAATAAAATGGTGTGGCTTCAGATGAGCGGTATCAGCGCTCATTTTTTGCTGTAGTTTGTCCAGTTGCTCCTCGTTCATTTGGCTAAGGGCAGTTTCCCTGCTTTCTGCGCTGGCGATAGATTTATCAGCCTTTTTGGCTTCAAAAGCAAACTTATCGTTCAGAAATTTGTACAGAAATGTCTGCGTAATAATTTTGAATTCATTACCATCATTTTCAAGGCCGTAGTTAGCGCAGATACTTTTCAGGCTGTCTATCAGCTCTTTGGTTTTGTTTCTAAATTCCAATTCTACCACGTACGTGCTCCGGTATTAAATTCGTTCAGGTACTCTGTGACAATCAGGCGATTGATCTCCTTTGCCATTTGAGCCGACAGTTTTATATGGTGCTCATCTTCAAAGTGGGCGATCACACATGACACCATTTGTCGTTCAAGGTAACCTTCGTTGTTTAAAATATTACTGTTATTCAGCACTTTATTATCCGCATCTAGTTTAACACTCAGCAGTGCTTGGTAGATTTTACGCTCAGGCTCACTGGGGCGTCCATGTTCTCGCAACCGTTTATGGGTGCGCGCATATTTGACGTCGCCCCGGTATTTGTCGCGCAGCAGATTGTTCCGTCGGTTCAGCTCTTTGATGCGGCCATGAATTTTATTCAGTATACCAATATTCGCAACCATTTCGTTTTGAGTAATTTCGCTGAGTTTCTTTTTCTTGAATAGACGCTCTAGTTCTTCTTTTAAAGTAATAAATTGTGGATCCTGCTGATCAAAATTGTTGGCTAAGGCTTCACGAGTCCGGCGCAGAGTATCTTTCAGTTGGTCGGCCAGCACCAGTTCTTCTTCACCGATTTTGTGAAATTCAAAAATAACTTCTTCTAGAGCCTGATTGAGAAGTCCAGAAATATCTACACCTTGTTCCAAATCTGCTTTCAGATTGAGTAAATCCAGGCGGTGGCAGGCTTCGCGATATAGGACGTTTAGTTTGTTGAAATCTAGTTGCTGAAGTAACTCAATATTGCCTTGCAGCCGAATTAGGTTGTAGAGGCTTCTGGCATCAGCTAGCGTATTTTTTAACGTCAGCATGGTTTGCCGATCTTCAATCTGACTTATCTGATCGGTAAAAATTTCAGCATTCAGGATATCAAATTGGAACAGGACGTCTTTGATCTGTTCAATTTCCTGCTTAATCTCTTCTTGAGACTTAAACAGCCGGGAGTAATGTTCCATCTCATCACCCAACTCGGACTGAAGCTCTTCAAAGTAGGCTTTATTGGTTGCGTCAAATTCCTGACGAATGTCGGCGAAATCTACTACATAACCGTAGCGGAAATCTTTATAAGTACGGTTAACTCGAGTCAACGCCTGTAACAGGTTATGTCTACGGATCACGCGTCCCAAATAGAGCTTTTTCAGGCGCTTGGCATCGAATCCGGTTAGCAGCATGTTATAAACAAACAGCAGATCGATATTACCCGCCTTAAAATTTTCCATCCACTCTTTACGTTGTTGCTTTGTTCCCACATCATGTAGGATCAAGGCGGCACTTTTGATGTCTTGCTTTTTACTCTTTGTTGAAAGGTAGAGCGTTTCAGGTTCAGCGGCGTGAGCAATGGGGAACTCCTCATCTGTTTTTGTCGTTGTTTCAGCATATTGCGCATTGAAGAGCGCAAACATCTTTTTGCCTGTTCTGAACTGTCACAGATCACCATACCACCAATAGTATCATCATTTAAGGCTCCCCGACTTTTGGCAAAGTCAGTGATGATGTAATCTAACATGGGTTTGACGAAACTGGAGTGGGCATAAATAAGTTTACGATCGACGTCACCCATCTGGATTTCAACGTCTTTTAATGCTTGTTGCAGGACGATCCTATAATTGGTGGCGATCTCTTCACGGATCAAGCGTAATGTATAGCCATCCGCGATAGAGGCATTGTAGTAATATTTGTGGATATAATTGCCGAACAGATCGCGCGAGTTGTAGTCAGTTCCCAGCAATGGTGTGCCCGTTAGGCCGATTTTGATGGCATCGGTATCTGACTGACTTAAGTTAGCCAGAAAACTACCTGCGGGGTTATAACTGCGATGAACCTCATCTAGAAAGTAGACTCGTTGAATGTTGAGATCATAATCTTTGCTCGCAACCACATCCGATTCATGCTGAAATTTTTGAATGTTGACAACGGTTATTTCCGCTTTACCCTGGTGATTGTGGATCACTTGAGTGGTTTTAATATCCTGGGAGAAGGCGCTCCGTGAGTTGATGAGGTGAACTGTTAAGCCCCGGGCAGTAAACTCCCGCTGTGCCTGTTGTAGTAAATCCAGCCGATCGACAATGAAATAAAATTTAGCGATCACCTGCTTTTTTTGAAAATAGTCGGTCAGGAAATGCACACTATAGTAGGCAAGTGCTGTTTTTCCGCTGCCTTGAGTGTGCCAGATAATCCCTTTTTTAACCTTCTCATTCAGTTTGCGCTCTATCGCTTTGGTTGCGAATAATTGCGGGTAACGCATGATGTGCTTCTGTATTCCATCTGGTTCTACAACATACGCCAGTGCATAACGTAGGATAAATGCCAACCTTGTTCAGCAAGGAGGTACAGATACGATTTGTTGGCCGGTTATGATCTTTGTTAGTTTGAAATTCCGGGCTGGTACGGATCACCTCAAGGTTATTATCTTTCAGTACCGCTAGTTCATCACTGTCCATTAATGGTTTTAATAATGCGGTAAGGTTAAAGAGTTCCTCTTCCCGAAAGTAATTGAACTCTAGTTTGTGGTATGAACTACTGGCATAAAAAGCACCTTGAATTAGCTCAGGATCGCTATCATCATACTCCATGTTATTGGAGAAAATCATAAACTGAGTAATGTTGGCAAAACGCTTGAATTTCGGATTTTGAAAACGCTCATTAATACGATTTCGTTCTGCAAGAATACCTTCTCGATTATTAGGCTTTTTAACTTCAATAAACACTAACGGCATGCCATTAATCAGCAGGGTGATATCAGGACGAAACTCTTCATCACCATTTTCATAAGTGAGTTCAGTGACAACATGGAAGCTATTGTTATTAAAATTTTCGAAGTCAATTAATTTTACATTAGAACGATCAGTGAGTTTTTCGAAAAATGCACGTCCTAAATCTTCATTATCAAGCAGCAGGGTCACATCTTTAAGAAGACGCGCGATATCATCAGGATTTGTATTGGTGTTAATTCTTGCAATGGAAGTTTTAAAGATTTCCGGAAAAATGTTAGTTACTTTATCCCAGCTCTGTCCTTTTAGTGAAAGATAGCTGTAACCTAGCCTTGTTAAGTGAAGAATTGTAGGGATCTTTACTCGGGTATCTTCGGTAAATTTGCTGATATTTTTATTCATTATCATTGCCTTGATACCCTCTCCAAGAACTCGTTTAATCCGTAATCAAACAGTATGCAAAGCTTATCAAGCGCATTAACAGCAAATGTCTGAGACTTCGCTTCGTACATTAGCGTGGTAGTATTACAGCTAACATCTATCTTACGGATAACATCTAAAATACGCATTTTATGCTTACCCTTTAAACGGGCTAATTGGCAGCGGCTCATGGCGTTTTACCATATCATCAGTTTTATCGAAATATGTTACCTTTTTTCGTGATAGGAATCGAATAGTTAGCTTAATATGATATTTTCTCATATTAACTTAAATTTTTGTGTTGGCTATAAAGTAGATGTATAGTTGAGCAGCAAATTCTTTATTTAACTTTGTCGTCATCTAAACAACACATAATCAGCCATAACCTAAGTTAATCCATAGTTTTATGGTTTATCTTATAATCAACCATATCACCAGCTGTTCTTTAGTTTTCATTTTCAACCGATTAAGCCAATCATCTAACAGAAAGCTTAGCATCAAATTATACCAATATAGCCATATTTGTTTGGGAGATAACTCAGGGTTATTGAATTGATTAAATCGGCTAATCAGTTTGTTGATAAAGGCGTGTTGGCCAAGATGAATACACTCGCCAGGCAAGATTAATCGCTACATATTTAGTTTTCAATATTGCTCAAATAAAACTTAACTTAAAATCTATAGAGACGACAAAGCTTAGAAATAAACTGAAAAATCAACTACTGCTGGAGGATTATATTTACGTGCAAACCTAAAATTAAAACCTAACCCACTTACCTATACAACCTGATCAAAAAGAGATCAAATCATTAAGATTGATTGAGTAGTGCTATTTTTTAGTAATCAAAAAGCTAACTTTTATTTAATCATGCGAGATAAAAAATCAAGATATTAGAGCAGTTTTTTTGTATCAAATTATTTAGTACTGTTATTTAACCAATCAAATTGTTAGATAAGCAGTGTTATAGATATCGTAAAGATGAATATCCAGAAATTTCTTTTTGCCATGGTTATTATAAATATGATGTTATTAATAAATATTTATAAATTAAAATAAATAAATTATATTTAATTTGATTAGAGAAAATAAATAATAAATATAAGTTATAATAAAGATTGATTTTTAATCTTTATTATTTTTGTTTTTTGTGGTAACGAATTTAATAGGTAGGCTATTTTTTATAATATAAATAGAAAATTTAAATAGCCAAAAGCAATAATATGCATTTTAGCTATTAATTTATAAATAATTATATTAATTTTATTATGTTTTTATGCTCTACATATACTACAGTGTAAAAATATGAAAGCGATACAAGAGAACACTTTTAGATGATTATAAATAAGGCATATAGCTTGGTTTTTTATCCGTTAAATATTTTAATGATTTTCTTATCTCTTTTTGCATAGTTAAATCTATTTCATAACAGAGAGTATCCTCTGCTTTTTCCGAAGCGTTGGCAATAACTCTTCCTCTTGGGTCAATAATTCGACTACCACCGAATAGATTAATATCACCTTTATTTCCCCATCGATTGACTGCTACTAAATGCGTGGTATTTTCTAGTGCGCGACAAGGTGTGTTTATATACCAAATATCTTTATCTTGTTTTGACCAAGCTGATGGCATAAATAAAATATCTGCCTGTTTAGTTGCCAGAATTCTGGCAACTTCGGGAAATCCTGCATCGTAACAAATCATTATGCCAATACGACAGATACCAATATCAAAAACCGGCAAGCTATCACCGGGTGTAAACCATCGCTTTTCATTATCAAATAGATGCATTTTTCGATATACAGCTAACCAGTTTTCTCTATTGGGTATCCAAATACCGGCAGAATTATAAATTTTACCGGTTGTATCATCTCGCTCTATAAAACCGCAAATAATGACTAAATTAAGTTTGCTGGATAATTGGCTAAATAGCTTATCTGTCTGTTCATTTTCCGTTTCACTCAGTGAATAATATTGCTCACCGAGTAATGATGGTGAATATCCAGTAGTCGCTAATTCAGGAAAACAAATAATTTGCCCATCATTTTCCTTGGCTCGATAGCAATAATTTTCTAAACATTGTAAATTTTTTTCCTTGTCACCTAAAATTGCGTCCGTCTGAGCTATTGAAACCTTGATCATTTTTTATCTCTCTGGGTATTTTATTGAAAAATCGCTTTAAAATAGATAAGCAGAAATATATCACAGCAGAGATAAATATCGAATTAACTGATGGGATTCCCATAGTCATAGTCATTCCGGCAATAGAGCCTAAAGCCCAAGCGATGAGAGAGGTGTAATTTATCAATGGTGTCGCAGCATTATTTGGCAGCTTGCCTTCTTCACGCGTCGAATCAAGCAAATCTCTATTAGTACGCAGGATATAGTAGTCAGTGAGCATAATTCCCGCTATTGGTGGGAAAATAACGCCAGCTATTATTAAGAATTCAACAAAATTGTCTAAGATACCGATAACGGTAAAGAAAGTGCCTATACTGCCAGCGATTAGCGTTAATGTAACATAATTGATTTTTTTACCGGTTATAGATTCAATTACATTGCTCATGCTAAGAGAGACACAATAAAGATTAATATCATTTATTTTGATCACCGCTAGGATGGTACAAATTACGCCGATCCAGCCTGCATTTTGTATAAGGATATTAACCACATCATCGGTACCCATCGCTTTAGCGATCAAGATAGAGACGCCATTAACAATAAATTCACCAACAATAATGGAAATTGTTAACATCCAAAAAACATCTTTTGAAGTCTGACAATATCGGCTAATGTCAGGGGTTGTTAACATTGCCACAATACAGCCACCGGCGACCATGGTTGCCCCAGCGCTTAAGGTCATCGTGTCCTTCTCTGCTGGAATAATATTGATTAATGCTTGAATGTCCATTGCCGTTAATGTATTAAATGTTACCCAAATCATAACCGCAAAAAATAAAGGTACCGCTATTTTGGCGGTTAGGCTTAATCCTTTGAATCCAAAAGCAACTAATACGGTAATAAATAGGCCTGAAATGGTGGCACACCAACCGAAATCAAGCTTGCCATTTAATGCATATTCTAATGCTTTGGCACAAACGCCATTTTGTACACCGAACCAGCCGAGCGAACTTATTGCAATAGCAAATCCAATCATGGCAGAGCCTATTCGGCCAAAGCCACACCATCTTGACAACATACTGGTCGGTAATCCTTCCCGACATCCGATAAGTCCCAATCCTAGGCCTATAAACTCAAGAATTAAGCTACCCAGTAGCGTTGCTAACATTGCCTGCCAAAATGTCATTGCATGGCCTAATGTTGCACCCAGGATAAACTGCGAGAGTGAGGTATTGGCGCCGATACGAATTAAAACAACAGAAAATAAATCAGAGCGTGCTAAAGGTGGAATCCTTTCAAGTGAGTGTTCTTTGTCCATATCTATATTTCTCTATATTATTTAGTTAAATAAATAGCTGCGGGGTCTGAGGAATCGCATCGGTATTTTATTATGAATATTTTTATTAATACAATATTCTATAAGTTGTTCCCGAAAGCTAATCCCCAATTTTTGGTAGATAGATTGTAATTTGTTGTTAACGGTATGATAACTAACACAAAGTATTTTAGAAATTTCTTTTGGGTTAAATGAATGTGCGACAAGAAACATAACTTCAAATTCTTTTTTGGTAAATTTAGTTTCAATGTGACAATCTGTTGCTGTTGTATCATTAATTTTACCAAAATTTTTAAATATCCTAAAAGGGAGTAATTCCATTTTTCTTGAATGAAATATAACGCCAACACACTCTCCGTCAATAATAAACGGGAATTTTTCACAAACGTAAGGTTGTAATAACGAATCTTCGCCATAAGGATAAATATCAATCGAAACAATATTTCTTTTTTGTTTCAAGGTTTCAAAATCATGGGCTTGAAAATATTCTGAGAATTCAGAAATGGCATGGGGTATTTCGCTATCTGTTTTGCCGTATAAGTCAAAATTTGTCGGTAAGTTAAATAACCGATAGTTTTGTGGATTACTATAAAAATGAATAGATTGGTCGCCGTCAAAAACTTTTATTCCCCACGGATCACTATTGTTTTCAAACATAGCAATCAGCTGAGGTGATATTTTCACATCCATTATTTCCTCCCGCCGATAGGACTCAATAATACTCATGAATTACCTATAAATAATCTATTTATTCCTTGTAGGATAGCGTCTTAATATAAATAAATTCTGGACATAATGGAAATTTTTCTAATAAATTATTTGTTTGTTATTGCAGCAAATTGATATAACATTTTGTTTTTATTGATTTATTTTTTTAATAAAACAGTTAATCTAGCATTAGGCAGATTAATGAATTTATCTGAATAATCAAAATAATCCATTGCTTAAATTTCAGCCATATAAATACCTATCTAATAAGCAATATGAATAAAAAAATAATGCGATCGCCGATTAAAAAATAGCAATAAAAAGTCACTATCTATTACCTTTAGCAAGATCAGACGACTATAAAATTTAGTTTTTTATTATCTGCAATACCGATGGAAATAAAATATTAACTAAAATCTGATAAAAAATATTAACAAGCACTCATGATAAGTGAGCAGTGAATTAGTATTCTGCCCATGTCTGCTTAATAAAATAATGGCTAATTGCGTAAATAAGAAATAACGTTATTTGTGATATAGCGGGGGGGTATTTACATTTATTACATAAAACTGAATAAAAACTCCAGATAAAATAAATATGATGCAATTATTTTAGCGGTTGATACCAATAGGCAACAAAAAAATAGCTTAATGAAAAATAATTATATGGTAGCAAGGTAAACTGGGCTAGCGGTTGGTTTTTTCTAATTTTAAGTTAGGTTTGTTTCATGCCACAGTCAAATGTTAGGGGCGCATTGGAATATTGCTTGATTTTTTAATCTTAACATTTTAAGTCAGTCAGGATAAGGTTAGATAACTGACTTATTCAAAATAATCGGTATCTATTTTTGGTAATTTTATAATTCTGGAACTTACGCCAATTTCATTATCTATCATCAGATTTACTAAACGGTTACCATCAACAAGTACCATTCCTGCAACCGATTTTGCAAAGTTTACAGCGTGCGTCGTGAATGAGGATGTTGTAATAAATATGCCTCTTTTGGCTTTTTGCTCCGCTAGAGCACCATAGAAGGTTTGTAAATCAGGCCTACCAACAGTAGATTGCCAGCGTTTAGCTTGCACATAGATTTTTTCTAATCCAAGTTTATCTAATGAAATGATTCCATCAATGCCACCATCCCCGCTATTACCAACGCGCTGTAAATCCTCACGATTAGCGCCATAACCGAGTTGGTGGAGAATGTCGAGAACAATGATTTCAAAGCGGTTAGGAGAGACTTGTAGGAGGTTATTGAGTAGTTCTTCAGCAACAGCATGACGAATTTCTTGATAGGCATCATCAAGTCGATCATCAGGGCTGCTGGTTTCATAAGCAGTAATCTTTGTTGATGGAGGAATATTAGTATTTAGTGGCGTAATATCTGTATTGTTTTTAAGGGAAATATCGACGAAATCAAAAGTAATATGATCAATCAGTTTTTTATCTAAAGGAGAGGGGTGTTGCACAGCCCATTGAAAACCTTTGTCGGTTAAACACCATTTTCCGCGAGATAGACTTTGAGAAAGTCCGGCTCTTTTCAGACGATCGTGTGCCCATCCGGCTCGGTTTTTATAAATGAGTTGACCACTGGCGATAAATTTAGCACGTTGTTCATCGTTTAGCCCCAGAAAATCAGCAGCGTATTCGTGTACTTCTTTTGCCGGTAGCCCGTTTGGATACTTTTGTAGAACTCTCAATACCGGCTCAATGAATTTGTCATAAGTAGGTACTGACATAGGATCCTCTTAACTAACATGTCCAATAGAAATAGCTGATAATCGATAGTAAGTTGTCTAATTTTACTATTTGCCCACTAAAGTAAATTATGATTGGCGGTGGTTGCTTTCAATTACCAAATGAGCATTTCATGGCTAGCAAAGTCAGCTAAAGCATAGCTCTACTTTTTCATCTTATTTATAAGTCGCCGAGCACGTTATTTTACCCTGCTAAAGGTAAGCTAACCAGTAAAATAGATCAATTTCTCTCATCATATAGCCGTAAAAATAACCGTAATGGCTATTATTAATACGGCCAGCAAGGAAGGTATTTTTTGCCAAGAGGGGAATTAATCACAGCAGCATCCAAAAAACGGTGAGCCAAGCTCACCGTTTTACAATTATGCCAGCATAAAATCGCTTTCTTTGACAACGCCATAGATATCCAGCGCAAAATCGGGAGTGTCATCATTGTCAGCATTTAACTCCAGGTGACTTAAGTTAAATTCCTTATCATAAGTCAATTGCATTTCGCCGATTTTTTGCGGCAGGTGGTCGACCAAATGGGGGAGAATACGGTAATGGTCAGCATTAAGCAATATAATGCCAGACAGATCAATTTTATCAATGCCGGTTTCAAAATCCATGATTACATCTGGATTGCTAAAAGGCGAATCTTCGATGCTGGCAAAAACAAAGATATCTTTGTCGCTACTATTGCTAATTTTTGACGCTTTTTTGTCATTGTAATAATAGAAACTATTATTACCCCCACTATAATTATCAATAATCGGGTTAGCATTGTCTGGTTGCCAAAAGAATGTTGCTGGTTGTTTACAGTAACCATAGTTGTTGTTATTGCAATAACCTTGTTGATTAGGGTAGGCGGCATTATAAAACATATTGTTGCCGTAATATTGCCAAGGCGAGTTATAGCTATAAGTAAAGCCATTGAACATTGGTGCTGAATAATATGATGAAAGATAACCATTATTGTTGCACGATGGCTTTGTCCAAGGACAGTAAGAATTTCCGTTGTATTCTGCCCATGGTGAGGTTGTCCAGCAAGGATTGGTGACGTCATTATCATAAGAATCGTCTAGCGGCACTTGATCATCAATCGGATCGTCCACTTCGTTAGTTAGTGAGTCATCAGTTAGTGAGCCATCTGTTTTTTTGTTGGGCGCGATAGCATTACCATTGCCACCCCATAACATATCTCTGCCTTTGCCGCCATAGATGATATCGTCACCCTTACCCCCTTCAAGGATATTGTCAGCATCGTTGCCGACAATCACGTCATTACCCAAACCGCCTATCGCATTTTCAATCGTAGTGTGCTGCGCGATGGAAACATTGGCTTTTAAGCCACCAACATCGGAAAAAGAACCTTCATTTAAGTTAATGCGTTGATTTTGAGAATATTTGGAAAAATCTAGGGTGTCGTTACCGCCGCCATCCCAGACACAAAAAATCGCTTTCTGGTTTCTGTCGGTGAGGGTATAAAAATCTCTATCGGTGTTGGAGTTAAATCCGTAAACGTTATTGTCAGTTCGAGTGGTAGTATTGGCGCCATGAATTTTTTGGATGGCGGCAATATCATGCAGTAGTGGCGCAGCAGAGTAATGAAAGTGGTTGTCACCGCCGGTTTCAGCTTCCGACCAATAACTCATGACACTGAATTGACGTGAGTCTTCCTTATATTGAGCATTGTATTGATAACCGCCATTCATAGAATTATAGTCACCGGGATGGGGTAATCCTAATGCGTGTCCTACTTCATGAATATAAGTGCTACGGCCATACTCTCCTAGCGTGGGGTGTTTTAGGTTGGAAGTACTATTGCTGTTGCACCAGACGGTATTTTTGATATTGGTATCGAAACTATTAGTAGCCTAATTCCAATGGGAGGATGTGTTGATCTGGGTATGGGCTTGCTCAGACACGTAACCATCATAATAACCAAAGTCGATCATGGCCTTTTCCCTCGAATCGACTTTAACCAGTTTTATATTAGCCACATCTTCCCAGGCTTGTAAGGCAAGTTTGGCCTGTTTTTGCTGATATGGGGTTAGGCCTTTTGGGTTATAGACACCTTGATATGATCCTGGCGAATGTTTTTGCCAATTGGTAAAAGTGTAAGTAATCGTTAACGGTTCACTGTTTGTATGTTTTTTTGCCCATTCTTGATTATAAGCGTCTCTTGAGAGATGTTCTGCCGCTTTATCGATATCGTAAGATGGTTTGTTGTTGTAAATTAATTGAGCATTATTTTTTTGATAATTAAGTAAATTTTTAACGCTGTTCCACCCTTTATTTTTTCCATATAAGAAATTATCCATAATTCTAACTGTCTCCAATTTATAAATTAAAAACTATTAATTTTTGATTGCTCCCTTTCGTGCTTATGAGGTTTCTTATTTTATAATTATTGCTATTGATAAGCCGTAATCTGGAACCCTTTTGCTTTCTGTTTGTAGATTTGAATGGTTAAAAATTGTTATTAAAATGCGCTCTTAATAGCTTAAATACGGGCAACCTATTGGACGATTAAGCCACCGTTAGCGAATAAAAACTTATCATCAAATTGTTTCTATTTTTAGATTAAAATAATATCTTTTTTATCCTATTGATTAACAAAATAACCAAGCTGGTCAGACCTTATTTTATTTTATTAATCAATGGCTTATAACAATAATATACGCACATTTAGAGTGTGGTTATCGCTGCCAGGCTTGTGAAATGGTCAGTTTGAACAAAAATTGACACATAAAGTGACTGCAGATTTGATTTTAATATGGATAATAATCTGTAATATTGTTGCGATAACAAAGTCCTTCAGCCAGCGAGAAGATTTTTCCGAATCTGCCAGAAGATTCGGAAAAAAAATTAAATCGCTAAGCCACCATAGTAAAAAATGACCAATAGCAGGGTTAGGATCAGGGTGCTGGTATTGAGCCGATGCCATTCTTTGGCAAAAATACGGCCGATAACCAGCGTCATAAAGCCAAACATGAGCCCCGTTGCGATATTGCAAGTGAAAACAATAAAAACCGCGCATACTAAGCCAGACATGGTGTCAACAAAATCGTTGCCGTTGAGTTTTGACACATTCTGTAGCATCAGCAAGCCAATATACATTAGCGCTGGCGCGGTGGCGTAATGAGGAATTAACCGTGATAGCGGCGCTAAAAATATCATCAATAAAAAAAGCATACCAACCATCACGGCGGTTAAGCCGGTTTTGCCGCCAGCGGCTGTGCCTGTGGTTGATTCTAGATATACCGCAGCGGGGGATGTGCCCATTAAGCCAGCAAAAATCGCACTTAGCGAATCAACAGTAAATGCTTTTCCGCCATTGATAACTTTATCATCTTTATCCAGTAAGTTGGCTTGACTGGCTACTGCGCGTAGGGTGCCGGTCGCATCAAATATGGCGGTGATAATAAGTGCTAATGCATAGGGTAACATTTGCGGCTGTAAGGCAGCACCAATGTTCAGACTAAAAGTTAGTGATTGTCCACTATTATCTGTCAGTTTGGGTAGGGCAAATAAGCCTTGAAATTGGATGTTGGGATCAAATATCAGTCCGACAATAGAGATGCCAACAATTACCAATAAAATGCTGCCTGGTATGCGGTGTTTTTCTAGACCAAAAATAATAGCCAGGCCTACTAGTGACATAATGGCAGGGAATGAGGTAAAAGCGCCAAGGGCAACGGGTAATCCAGTTTGCGGATTTTTGCTAATTAATCCAACGCCATTAGCGGCAATAAGGAGAATAAACAGTCCGATGCCGATAGCGGTACCATGAGCAATCCCTTGCGGTAAATTGCGTAATATCCAGGTATGGATGCCGGCGATTGAGATAATGGCAAGAAAAACCCCCATGACGAAAACAATGCCAAGTACAATTGGAATACTAATTTGTTGTCCTAGTACCAGACTGAAAGCGGTAAACGCGCACATTGAAGTGGTGCAGCCTATCGCCATCGGTAAGTTTGCCCATAGCCCCATCCATAATGAACCAAGACCGGCAACTAAACAGACGACAGTGAAGGTGGTGTCAGGTGGAAAACCCGCCTGGCTCAACATGTTTGGAATAACAATTACCGAATAAACCATGGCTAGAAAAGTGGTGATGCCCGCTAAAATTTCCTGGCGAACATTGCTGTTACGTTCAGTAATTTTGAAAAATGTTGCCAGCGCTGTTGTCGTCTGTGTTTCGCTTGGTGCCTCTGGTAAATTGGTAGACATAGTGATGACCTCTTATAGTGATTAGCTGAAAGGCGATGAGTTTGCGAGTGAACAATTTAATGTGTCGTTTAGCCGCGTTAGGCAGTTTTTAGTCATCCCGTTGCGAGTTTGAGCAAATAGGCGCAGGATGGAGGTGTTATTAATCGGATCGCATGAGTGGTGAAGGCGTTTGAGTCATTTAGGTTATTTTTATCCATCGTAGCAGACCTATTTTTTATAGTGACAATCTGAGCTGATTTTGCTGCTGGCTGGTGAGCAAAAAATGACCATATTCGCTTGCTACGGTTATTTGTCAGCTAAGTGAAGCGGATTAAAATAGTTAATTGATTGTTGTAGGGTGAGTGAGAGGCTGTTTGAGCAGCCTCAATCAATTACAATTTTCCTAAGGCAGTTAATATTTTCTCTGGCGTAAATGGCCAATCCCGTAACCAAATATGACAGGCATCATGGATCGCAGTGGCGATAGCCGGTGCGGCGCCATTAACGCCAATTTCCGAGATAGATTTGGCACCAAACGGCCCAACCGGGTCGTCACTGGGAACCAGAAAAGCGCCAAAGTCCGCCGGAATATCACCGATTTTTGGTGCGCCGTAGCTGCGGAGATCACGCGTTAGAGGAATACCTTGGCTATCATATTGGATCTCTTCGGTTAGGCTGTGACCGATGGCGCGTAATGTTGCACCATAAATTTGACCAAGCGCTAAATCCGGGTTAATCGGGGTGCCACAATCGAGCAGGGCGTAGAATTTGTTAAGCCGAATTTGGCCAGTGCGTAGATTGACTGCGACTTCGGCAAAATTGGCACCAAATGGAAAGGCAAAATCATTGGTGACATAGCTAGCGGTTGCTACCAGTACACCAAATCCAGTGCCAGTTTCCGCTTGATGGGCGATTTGGCCATAACTGATTTGACCCTGTTTACCACGGATGATACCTGGATAAGTCAGAGAAACATCTTCTTTGGGTTCGTTGAGTAATTGAGCACCGTAAAAAAGTATTTTTTCGCGTAAATTTTCCGCCGCTTTTTTGGCCGCATTACCTGAGAAGCAGGTACCGGATGAGGCATAAGCGCCTTTATCAAACAGAGCGTGATCGGTATCGCCAGAGATGACATGGATTTCGTTCAGCGGGCAGCATAATACTTCGGCACACAGTTTTGCCAGCACGGTATCTAAACCGGTACCAATATCGGCACCGCCAGAATGGACAATAAAAGTGCCGTCAGATTCTAGCTTGATCATGCAATTTGCCTGATCAATTTCCGGAATACCTGATTTTTGCATAATAATGGCCACACCTTTACCGATCCGCCAATCGTCGGCAACGGGTTTCGGCCCATGCCAGTCAATTAATTGGCGTCCTTTAGCCAGGATCGGTGCTAAGGCACAACTGGCGGCAGTTGGGGCGTTGGTGGGTGTTTTTCCTTCGCCGATGGCACCGAGGATCTTCAACTCTTGACCTTCTTGTACCCGATTAAGTTCAATCATATCCAGTTGATCAATACCTAATTTTTCCGCCAATTCAGCCATCGCCATTGTGAGCGCATAATTACCTTTTGGCGCACCATAGCCTTGATAAGCACCGGCCGGGCAGATATTACTGTAGTAAGTGGTGACTTGAAAATTAACATTGTCGCAGGGGTAGAGAGGCAGTGATAGCGCCGGGCCATTACTGGGTACGGTTAGCGCATGATTGCCATAGGGGCCCGTATTAGCGCGGAAATTCATGTCAATCGCGGTAAGTTTTCCCTCTTTGGTGGCACCCAGTTTAACGGTTACCTTCGCCACGTGGCGTGAGGTATTGGCAATAAACTCTTCTTCACGGCTATAACGGAAGTAGACTGGTCTGCCCGTTACGCAGGTCGCCCAAGCACAAACTTCTTCTAACAATATATCTTGTTTGGAACCAAAGCCGCCCCCGACGCGTTCTTTAATGACATGGACTTTATGCTGTTTTAGCCCGACGATACGTGCAACTTGGCGGCGTAGGTGCCAGGGGACTTGGGTTGAGGCATGGATCACTAAGCGATCACCGTCCATATAGCTATAGCAAATGTGTGGCTCGGCAGGGCATTGCTGTACCTGTTTAGATTGATAGGTACGTTCGATAATCATATCGGCTTTAGCAAAACCATCAGCAATATCACCGATGCTACCATGAATACTGGCCGCAATATTGTTGACCGGGCGGGCACCGATCGGGAAGTTGATAAACATCTGCTCGCCACGTTTTATGGCGTGTTGATTTTGTTGTGCCAGATCAGCGGGAGCGCCGTTGATATAGACAACCGGTTCATCGTGGACAATTGGGGCATCTTCTGCCATCGCTTCGTCAATCGACATGACCGGTTTTAATACGTCATATTCCACGTCGATAAGTTTTAACGCCGCTAAGGCAATCTCCTCATTTTCTGCCACGACGGCAGCTACCCGATCGCCAACATGGCGTAGTTTTTTGCCAAACATGCGGCGATCAAGGGGAGAGGGTTCCGGCGCACTTTGTCCGCCAGGAGTGTAGTAGATATCTGGACAGTTAAGGTAGGTAATGACATGGATTACGCCAGGTAAGACTTCGGCTTTGCTGACATTAAGTTGACTGATGACAGCATGGGCATGCGGGCTGCGTAGCATTTTTATTACACAGGCGTTGTGGGCAATGCGATCTTCGACGTAGCAGGGTTTAGCTTGCACCATTTTGGCCGCGTCTGTTTTAGGATGGATTTTGCCGATTAGGGCCAAATCGTCGCGGAAAATAGGGGCAACGGTTATCTGGTGAGCAGGATCGAGCAGCCGGTTTTTGGCTAAATCGACGACCGTATAAAACTGTTGGTAACCGGCATCGCGACTGAATAAACCAGGTAGTGCGTCATCGATCTGTTCACGATCAGGATCAGCGATGCGATTTAGCAAATCAGTGATAATCAAGGCCGCAGCGGGATCATTGTAGCCAGATTGCACAATGCCGACATCGATCATGGCTTGCTGCACAATACTCAATTGATCCCAACTAGCCAGTGATTCCGCAGTCATAATGGTGGCGTTATCCAGTTGAGCAGCGATCAGTAGGGAAGCATTATGAATGGTATGATTAAACAAGATAGCATCAGAGCCAGCAAAGCCAAATCCATCATCACTATTACGGACTGAATGCATGCCAAGATTGAAAAGTAGTTGCTGAACATTGTCACCTGCTCTGCATTCCAATTCTTTGGGGCAGCCATTTAGCGTGAAACGAACCCTCATTTGCTTCTCTCCTCTTTTTGCCGGCAATCGGTCAACAGATCAGCTATTAAAATACCAGCAATGTAACGTTGGTATGCTGCACTTCCTAACAAGTTATCGACTGGCCGTATGGCATTACTGACCGCTTTCTCCAGCTCTTCTCCTTGCAATGCTAATGATTCGATAGCAGGCAACCGGCGCGCTTTTTCACCGACACCATCTAGGGCAATGCGGTATTGTTGCTTATCAGTGATAGCCACTGCTGCCGTAATCACTGACCAGCCGGCGGCTGAGTGACTGATTTTGCGGGTGGCGCAATGGCGAAAAGGTTTTTTGATAATAATTTCACTTAACAGTCGATCATCGGGGGTGGCCAAATAATCTTCCAGACTTAAAATTTGCCCATCGGCACAGACTACTTCTGTATCTAACACCAGTAAAACCGGAAGTAGTAACGACTCTGTTTGTTGAGCGGCGATCTCGCCGCCCATCGTAGATTGGTTGCGTAGATGGCGAGAGTAGATAAACCCTAACGCATTATACAGTGCTTGAGGAATAGAGGGCATATCGCGTAATTGCTGTAGCTTCGTTAATACGCCAATACGTAATGTGCCGTTATCCCAATCAACATTATTCATCGGCAAATTTTGTAGCGAAATGGCTATTTTGCGTTCAGTTTTAGTCGGGGTGGCATTTAATTTGCTGCCACCCGCAAACCAGACCGCCTGATGTTGAAAACGGCGTTTAAGATCCATTGCCTGTTCAATGGTGGTTGGTCGGAAAAATTGCTCAATCATAATCCACCTGTTAATCGCTATTTTTTGTTGTGTTAGGTTTTTATTGCAGTGTGTCCATGCGCTGCCACAATTTAGCGGCAACTTTTCTGGCTTCAGCGTAAATAGGTTGATGGTCGAAAGTAAATTGTCGATTTTCATACACCATAACCCCGTCAATCATTACACTATCAACACTGGCTGAACTTAAGCCAAAGGCCAGATGTCCTGGGATATTTTCTGCTTGCAGTGGTGTTGGTGCTGCATAATCGCAAATTGTTAAGTCAGCTTTATAACCACTTTCTAGCCGGCCAAATTGGGCATTAAAGTTGCGTGCCAGTAAGGTATTGCCACTCCATAGATAGCGAGTAAAACTATCTGGCCATAGTTTTCCGCCGGCATCGCGATGTTTAAAAAAGGCAAATTTCAACTCTTCAAACATATCTGAACCGATGCCATCTGTGCCTAAAGCGACATTATGATAATTAGCTAATTGCGCGTTATAGCCGACATGATTATTCATATTAGAGCGGGCGTTATGCACCAGAAAAGCATCGTTTTGGTTGAGGATCTGAATATCGTTGGGCGACAAATAGAGCCCGTGAGCAATTAAGGTTTTGTGATCGATAAGATCGTATTCAGCTAAACGGAGTAAGGGATCTTTACCGTACTTATCATGGCTATGGGAGACATCATAGTGATCTTCTGCCACATGAATGTGCAAACCGCGTTGGGTTTCTTTGATGGCGCTTTGTAATAGACCCAGTCCGTCATTGGATACGGTAAAAGGAGCATGAGCACCAATGTGGGCTTCTACCAGATAAGGCTCTTTGCCTTTCGTGCTATCAATATATTTGGCAAAGTTAATATTTTCTTCAATGCCAGCCTCAAGTTCAGCTAGGCCACCATTGCGATCAGTGGTTTCAAAGCAGGTCATGCCGCGTAATCCGGCTTTTAAAAAAGCGTTACGTAAAGTGTGTAGCGAGCCATGAATAAAATTGGGTGAGGCGTGATGATCGATAACGGCAGTACAGCCACTTTTAATTGCTTCCAGTGCGGAAATCAAGCCACTATAGTAAAGTGCTTCTTCATCCAGCGCTCTGTCCAGTCGCCACCATAGATTTTTTAAAGTAGAAATAAAATCTGGGCAAGAAGGGATTTGCGCTAGAGTGCCACGGGATAAGCCAGAATAGAAATGATTATGAGCGCAGACAATACCAGGCATAACAATGCGGCCATGCATCGATTTAATTTTTGCTGCGGGAAAACGGGCAGTCAAATTGGAGCCGATAGCCAGAATTTCGCTATCCTTAATGGCAATATCAATATTTTCTCTTATTCGGGCAGGCTCAAATTCTATCGCGGTGGCATTTTTTAAAATTAACATGATCAGGCCTCCACATCAGTTAATAGATATTGATGATGTTTGTGTACATGGCTAATGATTTGACACATGTTGTGCAGTTCAGGCGGTATTTTCTGAAATTGGCTGTCGTTATTGATGCGTAATAGCCAGGTTTGGCTATTGAGTCGGACAGAAATCCGATCGCCTTCGGCCCAGAAACCAGGATTTGTACTGTTGATGAAGTCCTCTTCCAGGCTAAAGATAGTCACCTTGTCTCGGTATGGTTTGCCTTGCCAGGGACAGAATTGCGCACAATTACCACACTCATTGCACATGGCATCTAAATGCAGCGTTTGGTAGCGATTTTGAAAGCCAGGTATAGCAATCGAAACATTGGCGCGATTTGGGCAGACATCAACACATTTACTGCAAATATAATTACATTCCAGACAGCGATTGGCTTCCTGTTCAACGAAAGTTTCACTATCTTGTTGGTCAACCAGGGTGACGGCAATTTGACCTTTACGCTGATAAAGATGTTGCGGATCAACGTTACTCCAGTATTTATTACCATGATGGCTATAAATATTTTCCCGTCGCAAAATGGTATTGTAGTGGTCTAATAAAACTGTAGAGATTTATAGCTTATAATTAAGCAAAATCTTATAGGTATAAATATGACCCGAAAAGTAAAAGTAA
>NZ_AUCC01000052.1 GCF_000429565.1 Arsenophonus nasoniae DSM 15247 | reverse complement strand
ATTATTTTCGATGAAAAGGTTCCATCCGTCATCGTATTGAAATAGCAGTTTTGCAGGTCTGGGGATGTACATAGAGCAGAGTATAAAAGACGAGAAGGGAATTGCCTAGAAATAGAGCGCCTTTGCCGCGATGCTCACGCCAAAGGCGTGCTTATGTTCTCAATTAGTGAGGCTAAGCAGCGTGGGCTGGTTGGTGAAACACTAAGTGGTTATCTGGCAGCCGTGGTAAAAGATAATGCTGAAGTGAACTCATTGGTCAAGAGTATTAATCAGGCTCGTGAACAAAAGTACGCTGAAATTGCGCAAAGTAACCAACTTAAGACGGAGCAAGTGGCAAAAATCGCTGGCGAAAAATTAATCGATGGGGCAAAAAAGGGTGAATATGTATTAGGTATAAATGGCCGCTGGACACAAAAATAAGTTACTATAGCGCCCTATTATTTGGGCAAAGATGAGTAAGTGTTAGTTATGTCGTGTTTTGATGGTCAACTCAGCAAAAAAGCCCCTTCAGTAAGGTCTTATTAAAAGTGAAATCTGATTTAACAGCACTATATGCTGATATTGATCAGCTATTATTGCGTGATCAATTGTTATTAAGAAAGCGCTTAGCCGGGATAAAGAAGATAAAAAATGAAAAATCCCGCCAATCGATTATTGAATTAGTTAAAACGGATATTGTCACTGGGCAAAAAAAAATTGCCAATCGGCAAAGGGCTCGTCCAACAATTATTTATCCAGATAATCTACCTGTTATTGAGAAAAAACAGGCAATTTATCAGGCGATTCGTGATCATCAAGTCGTCATTATTGCTGGTGAAACGGGGTCGGGCAAAACAACTCAGCTCCCAAAAATTTGTCTAGAACTAGGCCGAGGAGTAAAAGGCTTAATTGGCCATACCCAACCGCGCAGATTAGCTGCTCGCTCAGTGGCTAACAGGATTGCTGAAGAGCTTAATGTCCCATTAGGTAGTGCTGTTGGTTATAAAGTTCGTTTTAATGATCAGATAGGCGATAATACGTTCATTAAATTAATGACAGATGGAATTTTATTAGCAGAATTACATAATGATAAATTATTACTGCAATATGACACGATAATTATCGATGAGGCGCATGAACGTAGCTTAAATATTGATTTTATTTTGGGTTATTTGCGTCAATTGTTACCTAAACGCCCTGATTTAAAAGTTATTATCACATCCGCGACCATCGATCCCGAGCGTTTTTCCCAACATTTTGCTCGCGCGCCGATCGTTGAGGTATCAGGAAGAACTTATCCAGTAGAAGTTAGATATCGGCCAATTATTGGCGAGAGCAACGATAGTAGTCGCGATCAAATTGATGGCATAATTGATGCGGTTGATGAATTAAGTCAACAAGCTATCGGCGATATTTTGATTTTTATGAGTGGTGAGCGTGAGATCCGAGATACGGCCGAAGCACTTAATAAACTGAATTTAAAGCATACAGAAATATTACCGCTTTTTGCTCGTTTATCTAACAATGAACAAAACCGTATTTTTCAATCTCATTCAGGCAGAAGGATCGTATTAGCGACTAACGTAGCAGAAACTTCATTAACCGTTCCTGGTATTAAATATGTGATTGATACCGGTTATGTGCGTATTAGCCGTTATAGTTATCGTACAAAAGTACAGCGTTTGCCGATCGAACCGATTTCACAAGCTTCTGCTGAACAACGTAAAGGACGATGTGGCCGTGTTTCTGCTGGGATCTGTATCCGCTTGTACTCGGAAGAAGATTTTTTAGCACGACCAATGTATACCGATCCTGAAATTTTACGTACTAATCTTGCTTCGGTTATTTTACAGATGATGGCTGTCGGATTAGGTGATATCAATCAATTTCCTTTTATTGAAATGCCTGATAAGCGCAATATTCAAGATGGTATTCGCTTACTCGAGGAACTAAACGCCATTGCCAATAAAAGCGTTAATGGCGATTATCAACTGACTCAAATTGGCCGTCAACTGGCACAACTGCCGCTCGATCCGCGGTTAGGTCGTATGATTTTAGAGGCGAGAAAACATGGCTGTGTACGTGAGATAATGGTGATCAGTTCTGCACTTTCTATCCAGGATCCTCGCGAAAGGCCATTAGATAAACAACAAATTGCCGATGAGAAGCATCATCGTTTTATCGATAAAGGTTCGGATTTTCTAGCGTACCTAAATTTATGGGATTTTGTTAAACAGCAACAAACTATTTTATCCAATGCGCAATTTCGTAAGCAATGTAAACAAGAGCTGCTTAATTTTATGCGCTTAAGGGAGTGGCAGGACATTTATAGCCAGTTGCGCCAGGTTGTTAAAGAATTAGGTATCGCTATCAACAGCGAACCCGCTGATTATCAAGCTATTCATATTTCGCTACTTGCTGGTCTGCTTTCTCACATCGGTCAAAAAGGGACGGATAAAGCTGACTTTTTGGGCGTTCGCAATGCACGATTTATGATTTTTCCCGCTTCCGGTTTATTTAAAAAACCACCTAAATGGGTCATGGTGGCAGAATTAGTTGAAACCAATAAACTTTGGGCTCGTATTGCGGCGATAATCGAACCTGACTGGGTAGAACCACTGGCCGGGCATTTAGTGAAATATCATTATAGCGAGCCACATTGGTCAAAAAAGCAAGGTGCTGTTATGGCGTCGGAAAGTGTCACTCTATTGGGTTTACCTATCGTGGCGGGCCGACAAGTTAATTATAGTAAGATTGACCCATTATTATGCCGTGAGTTTTTTATTCGCCATGCACTCGTTGAGGGGGACTGGCGAACCCGCCACACTTTTTACCAACAAAACTTAACATTATTAGCTGAGGTGGAAGAGCTAGAGCATAAATCTCGCCGCCGCGATATCGTGGTTGACGATGATGCGCTCTTTGATTTTTATGAACAACGAATTGGCAGTCAGGTTGTCTCATCTCGTCATTTTGATCGCTGGTGGAGACAGGTTAGTAAAGTACAGCCTGACTTACTGACATTCAATAAAGATATGCTAATGAGGGAAACGACTAATAACGTTACCCTAGCAGAATATCCCAATTATTGGCAACAAGAAGCACTTAAATTGCCGTTAACCTATCAGTTTGAACCTGGCAGTGCGGCAGACGGTGTAACCGTTCATATTCCATTATCGCTACTTAATCAAGTGAAAGAGGAGGGTTTTGACTGGCAAATACCGGGATTACGCGAAGAACTAATTATAGCGTTGATTAAATCATTACCTAAATCGTTACGGCGTAACTTTGTGCCGGCGCCAAATTATGCACAAGCATTTTTACAACGGCTACCTACTCCACAGGGCAAATTGTTAGATTGCCTAACGAGAGAGTTGCGACTTATGACGGGGGTTAGTATTGACGCTGATGCCTGGCCGTGGGATCAATTGCCTTCTCATCTGAAAATGACCTATCGCATTGTCGATGAAAATAACCAGACTATTGCCGAAAGCCGTGATTTAACAGCATTAAAAATACAATTAAAACAACAAGTTCAACAAACATTATCTGCGGTTATTAATAATAGCATAGAGCAAAGTGGATTAGATATATGGAGTTTCGGTGATCTACCTCAGCTTTATGAGCAAAAACGTGGGAGTTATCTAGTTAAAGCTTATCCGGCGCTGGTAGATGAAAAAAATAGTGTTGCAATCCGCATGTTTGAAACCCAATTAGAGCAACAACAGGCTATGCGTAAAGGGTTAAGGCGACTACTATTGCTCAATATTCCTTCACCAATAAAATACCTACATGAAAAATTGCCAAATAAATCTAAACTGGGACTCTATTTCAATCCTTTTGGTAAAGTTCTTGAACTAATAGATGATTGTATCAGCTGCGGGGTCGATAAATTAATTGCTCAATTTGGTGGTCTAGTATGGACAGCAGAAGACTATCAGCGCTTGCAAATTTATGTTCGTGCTGAGCTTAATGATGTCGTAGTTGAGATTGCCAAACAGGTTGAAATAATTTTAACTCGCGCATTTGCAATTAATAAGCGTTTAAGGGGGCGGGTAGATATTCATTTGGCACTGCCGTTTTCTGATATTAAAACCCAACTTAGCGGATTAATATTTAAAGGTTTTGTTACCTCTCATGGCTGGCAAAAACTGGCTGATATTATTCGTTATCTCAATGCGATAGAGCGTCGTTTGGAGAAGTTAGTTATTGATCCTAACCGTGATCGGGCGCATATGGTACGTATTGAGCATATTAAACAGCAATGGCAGAATTGGCTAGCTAGGTTGCCAATCGTACAAAGACAACTACCTGAAGTACAAGCAATATACTGGATGATAGAAGAGTTACGGGTAAGCCTATTTGCTCAACAGTTGGGCACACTATATCCTATTTCCGATAAACGTATTTTACAAGCCATGACACAAATTTCATTACCGTCAGAGTAAGACTAAAAAAGCGGTGTTACCACCGCCATTTTAATGATATTTAATATGATAAGTGACAAGGGCATTCGCTTGCCCTGGTGTTACTTGTTCTGCCACTTGAATATATTGCGCGTAAAAAAATAGTTGAATACTTTCAGTGCCAGGCACTTTTTTTAATATAAACCAGTCGTTGAATTTGATAGGGTTATTTTTATACAAAATCTGTAAACCGATACCCTGTGCAGCATTATATTTATTTAAGGCTAAAATTCTATCATCGCTTGATGGTAATGTATCTCCATCCATTTTCATTTCTACCGTTGAGGGATGACTACAATTTAATTCTAGATAAAATCCTTTTTTGCCTGCTGTACTATATATGCCATTAAAAACAGTGGTTTTTAGACGACCTAAATTGATCTCTAATGCGTTATTATTGATAAAACAGCTTAATTTAGGAACAATAATTTGTGTATTTGTTAAGTTGAAATTTACTATAGGTAAATCACCAATCGTTGCTTCAGTTAATTGTTGTTGAGAAATATTACCTGTTTCTATCTGCTCAGCTGTTTTTATCAATTGTAATTCGATTTGATAGAATGTTTCTCCGCAAAATACTTTATTGGTAGACTGGTTATAACAGGGTGCAACATAAGGTTGTATGTTGCCCGCATGATAAATAATTTTTAATCCGATTCCCTTTAAATTTGTTGGGTAAATATCATCTGATGACGGCAATATTGCGTATTGATGACTATTTCTCCATTGGTGTTTGATTTGCTCTGATTGGCAAATGATAAAACCTTCATAATTGCCTCTTGTAAGTGATCCATAAGCTTTCTTAATAATACTGCCTACAGGTAAGGTGGGCGAGACCTCAATTTCATTTGGCAAGGGAATAAAAACCTGTATTGGTTGTGAACCTGGCATGTAGTTACAGTTGGAAGCATGAGCGGTTAAAGAAAATAAGCCAAGCAGTAAAAAAAACAGACTTATTGTTTTAGCTAAAAGGCTTGTCATTTTCACTCCTTTTATTGACAGACGGCAGTAATTTTGTGAACTTTAGCTAGTATCGCGTCATGAGGTAGTGCATATGTGCAGCAATAATTGTTATGGTTGTTTCCGGCTGTGATGAGGAATTCACCTTGAACAGGCACCCCAGTTAAATAAAGTTGCTGTTGATCATCAACGATCCCAGAGGTGGTAATTGTGGTTTTATCGGTTAAAGTTGCCATTGCGCCACGAGTGGGAGTTACTGTTTGTATATTAGATTCAATATCAACACCATCAGGCAGGGTTTCAGTTGCCAACGCAATTTGGTTTGTTCGATAACTACTAATATTGGGAATGATGGCAATACCTTGATAGTCAGTTTTTATACCCGAATGATTTTCTAGTTTTACCCCAACCGCATTTTTCGCGATCACTAATGCTGCTGTTTCACCTATAGGTTGTGCTAAGGTTAATCCATAAGGATGAGCAACCAGGCTGCCTTGTAGACCATAATTTAATTGGTTTTGATAGGGGTCGTGATTGTAGCCTAAATTAAAGGTTGTATATTGATTTCGATATTGGCTATAAAGTGCCCCACTGATAGCGTTAGTATGATTTTTATAGTGTCGTTCATAGTTTTGCTGCAGCGTTAAAAATAAACTTTCGTCAGCAAATGGAGAGTGGTGAATATTAATTTGCTGAATAAGGCGTTGATCAAAGCTATTTTGTATACCATAGCTTCCCCAGGTTCGTTTTAACCATCGCTTAAAGGGAATTTGTAAGTTGATAGACAGAATTTGATCCGCTGATTGTTCGCGCCTAGATTTTGTATAGCTATAGTTAATCGTATAATCTAAATCCCAGATCCTCGAACTATAATTAACCGCGTAGCTTTCCTCTGTATCATCATAATTCCAATAGTTTTTCTGATAAGCGGATAAGTAGATAGCGCCCCAGCTAGCTAAATGTTGCCTAATATTAAGTTGCAACTGACTTTTCTTAGCGTAGTAAAAGTGCGGAAAAGGGCTATTTTTAAGTTTATTAGCCTGACTAAATGTTAAGAAATCTTTTTGGCTATATCGGTAGCCTGCTAATGTTAATTGGGTATTGGTGGTAGAAAAATATTTGCCATATTGAAAACGATAGGCGTAACCGCCGTCATAGGATTTTTTTACTTCTTTTGCCTTTGCATAGATAGCATCGAAAGTAACCGCACCCAATTCACCTACATTACCCCCAAATCCTAACGCATTCGAATAATAATTGTTGGCAATAATTATTCCACCATAATGCGTTAGGTAATTTGTTAAACCATATTGATAATCAAACTGAATAAATTTGGCTTTATAGGCACTGATAGTTGAAGGGGAATATTGACCAAGATTAAGCGCATAACGGAAACGACCGACCCGTAACATATTGGGTAAAGTCGTGTATGGTTGATAAATTATTCGTTGTTTACCATTACTTTCATCAATAATTATCTTAAGTCTATCATTAGAATAAGATGGAAGCAGATCGTTAATCACAAAACGACCCGGCGGCACATAGGTTTGATAGATGGGAATATTATTTTGTAATACAGTGACAGTTGCGTAGGTTTCGGCAATAGCCTGGATTATTGGAGCGTAGCCTTTGGCATTGTCGGGTAGCATGCTATCGTCACTTTGTAATTGTAAGCCTTTAAATTGAAAACGCTCAAACAGTATTGAAGAAGTATAATTTTCACCTAAACTTAATTGGCTATGGATTGCATGAATATCACGCGAAAGTGTGGTGCGATAGTTTTGCCAGTGATAGTGGGAAGAATAGCTACCATAATGGCGTAATCGCCAGGCTTGCCAGTTAGCGCCTATCAGTAAACCCATAAAATGATTTTGCTTATCAGAACTATTTTTTATCCAAGTATTGGCACCTTGATAACGATAATTAACAAAAAACGCCGGCACCCCTGATTGCCATGCTAATATTTGTTGATTTTTTCTTAACGCTATTTGTGGAAAAGTGAGATATAAACTTTGCTGATTAAAATCAAATTCAGCGCTAATAGCTAATTTATTTTGTTGCCAGAAATCAATTATCGTATCGGCAGCTAATTGATTAATAATTTTTTGCTTAATAAAATTCTCATCAATTCCCCAATTATTTAATAGATTGCTATTGACGATAGGATAAAGCTTGCCTTGTTCATCATTGATAAAAGTAATATCCTGGGTGGCCACGTTTTTGTTGTTAATAAAAATATCTACTCTATATACGCCCGCTAACTGATTATTATCTGTTAGAAAATAAGCAAGGTTAATGGATGATTTTTTATCATGTTCAATTGCTTCCACATCAAAATAGTAATCATCATTCTTAGCGTATAAATTAGAGGAAATATTAAATAATAAACTAAAATATATGGGAGAGGTATAATATCTGATTTTATTTTTTTTGTTCATTGTTATTATCATTTAATAGGCTAATTGTTTCTACAATGGCACCGTAATCATTAATAAATGACCAGTCTATTTTGTTATTTGTACTTGGCTTAATTTGCCATTTCTTCTGACTATATGGTGGTAACATACCATGGGATTCTATTTTAAATTTTCCTATTTTTATCGAATTAAAATTAATATAAAAAGCTGTTGGATTATGAACAACAAGTTGTTTATTTAGTTGTTTGAATTCTATTTTTTTATATATTTCAGTTGATTCGTTAATTATTTCTTTGGGCCGATAAAAAAGTTTAAGCCTTGATTTTAATATAATGTTTAAGCGGTTCTCATCACTTTTTTTCAATGCCGGAATTGATTTTATATTTAACCAATAAACAGTCTCTCTATCATTTGGTAATTGATTTGTTGAATTAATGATTCTTATTTTATTTTCTTTTTTTGGCAATAATTTGAATAAGGGTGGCGTTATAATAAAATCATCAACTTTATTACCATCTTTGTCTTCAATCCATGATTGAATTAAAAATAAATTCTCTTTGTCTAAATTGTTTATCGCAATCGAAACCTCACGTTTATCTGAAGGATAAATAACGCGGGTGCCTCCGATAATCACATTAGCAAGTGATGACGAAGAAAATATAACTATAATTAATGATAATAAAAGATATTGCATTTTCTTATCTCGGCAAGATAGGAACAATAACAAATTTTCTATTGTTCCTGCTATTAGCTAGTTAATAAGTTATGGTAAAGTTAACCGTTGAAGTCACTTTTCCTGCTTCAACTTCATTTCCTGTAGCGACGTATTTTGCGATAAGTGCTAAATTGCGGGTACTATTGTTATTATCTACATCTACCGCTATTTTTTCATTCATTTTAATGGGGTTATTATCATTATCATAAATGCCAATTGCGATACCTTTTGCATAATCATTACCAGTTTGATTAGCTATTAATCCATCCTCTGTAAGACCATTTTTAGCATCATGGAAAACAACGCTGATATTATCTGTCGGTTGGCATTGCGATAATGCAATATTGAAAGATTTGCCAATTGATGTATCATTTTTCTTCTGAAAATTGTTTATTGATAATGTGTCTAAGATAACGGTTTGATTTTTCGTATTTGCGGTGACTTGGCAGGTAGAACCAATAAGTTGTCCATTTAAAATGATCGAGCCACTACTGCCATAAGCAGAAAATTGAGACAAAAAAGTCACTGACAATGATAATGCCATTAATAACTTACGCATATTATTACTAATCCTTAATTTAATAAAAACATAATTTAATCAAATGATTTATATTATAAAATTATAAAACCAGCTAATTTTATAAAAAATTAACATACTATTTTCAGCCAGGAGAATATTAATACTTTTTTTTAAAAAAACAATAGGTATTTTTTAATAGATAACAAATTTTATTTAATGATTAATGTTATTTTTTATAAACAAATATAATTAGTGCAAATGAAATGACAAATAAGGGAGCGTTAAATTTTTATTATAAATAAATTTTTGCATATTAATTTAATTATAAATATTATTTGTTTGTTGAATTAATGAATTTATTCATATTAGACTAAATCAAATAATAAAAATATTTAGATGGTAAAGTAATCCTATTTCTATCTAATGATTTTATTTAATTAGAAAATAAATAGTGCAGAAAAATAGAAAATTTTTTCCTATTTAATTATAGACTAATGTAAAATGAGCATTAGCTTCTACTCTTCCAGGTAAAACAATATTTTCTGTCGCTACATATTTTGCAATAAATTTTAGGCTAGCTAGCTTATCAGTAATAGAATAAACATTGATTTTATTATTTATTGGGATATGGCGTTCACTATCATTATTATAGATACCAATTGCAACGCCTGTCGCATAACCATTACCTTCTTTAATAGCTAACAACTCATTATTTATTTCATCTTTAACACCATCAAATATGACAAAAACCTCTTGACTATTATGCGGGCAATTGTTGATTTCAATATTAAAAGCGGTTGGTGAGGCAGTGTCATGTGCTTTTTTAAAACTATTGGTTGCCACCGTACCTAATGATACTGTCTGATCTTTAGTAAGTGCTTTAAATGTACAAGATGACTGAATAATTTCACCGGTAAATTTAATATTTCCATCCTAGGCATGAACAGAAAATTGAAACAAAGAAAACATTAACAATAAGCTTGCCATCAATAAGTTATACATAAGTTTTACCTTTATTTTTGGAATTGAACAACGAATATTATTACTATTTTAAATTGTAAGAATACTGCTATTTTTATTTAAGATAAGAGGTATTTTTAACAAAAAAATAACAATTATCTTTTCTTTAATATAAGTGAAATAAAGTAATATAAGGTATTGAAAATAATATTAAATGCATAGAATTAAAAACTAATTTCCTTACTATAAAATAATTATCCTGTCATATTGAATGATAGTTATTTTATAAAATATGAAAGATAGCAATTAATCTGTGGTTCAGTTGGAAATCTGACAATATTTCACGTCAAGACTATTTTTGTACAGAACGATGTCGACAGCGCGTAATGGACAGTATTTTACTAATCCCAGTTAAGAAGTTATTACGTCAGATATAATTTTTCTTAGATTAATACGTTCCCAGCCAGTTTATTAACTGAATGCATATTCATACCATAAATCAGCTTCAATCCTTAATCAGAAAGCTACTCTGGGTACTATGACCTTGTGAGAAGTATTGTTTTTGTCAGCAAGAATCTTGGTCCATGTCACGAGTTTTTGCATAATGCTGGGTTTACGACCTACAAATCGTTTAGGCTTTACTGTCCTACTCTGTTATTTGCTAGTGTTATTTTCTGTACGAAAGCATGTACAAAACCGGTCGGTTTCGTTCAGTGTAAAGATCGTAACTAAGAAAAACTATATTTGAGGGAAGTATTTATGCCACGATGAAAAATATTGATCAGAAAATTTACTAATCATAACGAATTTTTAACGTTTTGGGCGTCATGCGCTAGACATAAGAAAAACGGTTCAGCAACTTGTGACTTTAGATTTAGAAATTTGCGTGTATTTTCTGGCTATTAGAAGCGTAGTTCTTACCAGACTAGAGGAGAAAATGAGCTGCAGTCACTGAATTTGAACGCGATCTGCTGCATGAATGCAGACATTCTGGATTCGTGAGGGTATAAGTAATATGAAAACGTTTTAAATCATCGTCCAGTTTTTAATCCAGAATAGCAGCAAGCGTTATAGAGCGTATTAATTCGGCCACAAGCATTAGCGCAATAGTCAGAGAATTTAACACTACACCATAAACCATTCTCAGAGTGAAAGTCATAAATTAAAACAATTGTGAGCTCCTCCTACAAATTACGTTTAATTTATTTTTTCGAGGATATGATTGGTTTAAAAAGAAGTTCAGATATATTATCAATTGAGTTTGAGATATTAATCTGATTAGTATCACATCTCTTATCTATAGTGGTTAAAAATCGTTTTTCCATTTGAGAGAAAATAATTTTGGTAATTTTTATTCCAGCCTGATCAAGCATCAAAAATGTTTTTCGTTTATCTTGATTATCTTTAAATTTGTAAACCCATCCATTTTTGATAAATTTTCTAATTTCACGACTTACATTAGGTAATGACATATTTTGGCAATAGCTAATTTGACTTAATGTAATTGGTTGTTCAAGAGCAATTTGTTGCAAAATATTAAACTGAACCCTCGTCATACCGTCCAGCTCAAGATCACGTGTAAGTACATCTATAACCTCATAAAAAGAGGTGGTAAAAAGCATAAACTGTTTGTAAAGATGATGCATGGGTACTCCTTAAAATAGCCTATACATTAACATAAAAAAAGATAAGCGTCTTTTTGATGTAGCATGGCTATAAGGGCAATAAGTGTCAAATAATAGTTATCATTTGACAACTATTTTTCGTGGTGTTACTTTGTGTCCTGGGAAATATAACCCTCTGTTATGTTCACATATGAATTATGAGGATCTCTTTAATGAAAGGTTTTGTAATTGATTTTAATAAGAAAGGCGTGGAGAAATTTATGATTGGAGAAGTACCAGATCCAGTCGTAAAAGCAGGAGAAGTTCTGATTAAGGTTATGGCTGTGCCTTTAAGTGCATGGGAATTGGATTTTATTAGGAATAATGATCAGCTAAGCCTAAAGGAGTACATTAAAGGATGCAATATCTATCTTGGTCTGGAGTTCTCAGGAGTGGTTTTAACGGACGGTAAGAAATTTAAAAAGGGTGATCGTGTAGCCGGCAGTATAGACTTTACAAAAGATGAAAAAGCAATGGCAGAATTAGTTGCGGCAAATGAGGATTATTTATCAATTTTGCCAGAATCTATTAAGTTCACAAATGGAGCGTCATTGCCGATCGGAAGTGAAACTGCTTATAAAGGACTGGTTGAGCTAGCTAAAATTAAAAACGGTGATAATGTCTTGATTATAGGAGCAAATGGAGGAGTCGGTTCTTATGCGGTTCAGATAGCAAAAAATGCGGGAGCAAAAGTCACTGCTATTGGGGGGCCATCTGCTGTCCCATTTTTAAAAGAGTTGGGTGCAGATAAAATTTATTCTTACAGAGAAAAAAGTGTATTTGAACTTAATGATTCCTTTGACATTATATTTGACTTAGCGAAAGTACTTAAGTTTGAACAGGCAATTCATTTGCTTAATAATAATGGTGTATTTGTTAATAGTAATCCGCAATTAGATATTGACTCAGAAGCTCAAGCTAAAGTATCAGATAAACACGTTCCATACTTATTTGTTGCTCACGGTTCATCGACAATACTAAACCAAATTATTGATAAAGTAACCACTGGTGAAATTAAGCCGGCAGTTGAGAGTGTGTTTAGTGTGGAAGACTACAAAACAGCACTAAAGACACTTCAGGAAAATGAACGCTTCGGTAAGATTGTCATGGATCTTAGTTCTTTTTAAACTACTCATACATTTAGATGCTAAGAAATGTAAACATAAAAATGTTAGATGTTTGAAGACTACATATCTGATAATTGCTATTAAAGAATAGAGGCCAAAAGAGTTTCTGGTTTTTTGTTCTGACAAGTATTGATCGATATAGGCAACTGATCCAACTCTGTATGAAAACAGTTTTTCCGTTTTCCAAATGAATTCCATCTATTCCAAATCATAAGGCAAACTGCATTTTAGTTACAACATGCTTTTATTGGTAAAACTAAAACCTATCTTAATAAGCAACGAGATAGATTTTTTCTAAGTAGAAAATTTGTTATTTAAATGGCAATAATCAACATAATTACAACTAGGTGATTATGTTGATTATCATTAAATTTCTTTGATTAAATATGAAGTAAATACCAAAATGCAGGAATAGAAGAGAAAATAATTATTACTATTGCACTTTTTTCTAAGCGGCTAAGTGATTTTTTATTATTATTTTGCTTTTGAGCATAGAGAAAGATAAATAAACCAGGCATGTAAAGAATAACAGATAAAAGCAGGTTGATGGTTCCTGAAGCATAAAGAAGCCATAAACCATATAAACTGGTTACTGTACCGATAATCAGTAATCCTTTGTTATTGCGCTCAAAAGAGATTTTGATTAGGAAAGCACCCACTAGAAAATAAGGCACTAAAATCATTTCAGAGGCTATGGTTAATAACATATTGTAGTTGCTACCACTCAACCAAATTAATATTAATGATAATTGTACAGCGCCGTTTGTAAGCCAAAGAGATGAAGAGGGGGCGTTATTTTTATTTTGATATTTAAATATTTTAGGAAATGAGCCATGTAGTGAAGCAATATAAGGAATTTCTGTCGCCATAATTGTCCAGCTCAAATAAGCACCGCAAACAGAAAGAATTAAACCAGCTGCAATGATAATCTCGCCATAATTTCCCATCATATTGATCATAAGTGATGCCATCGAGGGATTTTTCATTTCAGCAAGTTCAGCTCTAGGAACTATGCCTAAGGAGAGCAAGGTAACTAATATATAAATACTTAAGGCAGAAATTACAGCAAGTAACGTTGCCAAACCAACATCTTTACGTCTTTGAGCACGCGCTGAAACAACCACAGCCCCTTCAATACCAATAAATACCCATAGCGTAATTAACATAGTATTTTTGACTTGTTGCCAAATGGGTTTGCCTATTTCAACGCCACTAAAATCAAATTGAAAGATATCTATCTTAAACGCAAAAATCGCTAGAATGATAAACAGGCTAAGAGGAATCAATTTAGCGAAAGTTGCTAATTTATTGATACCGGCGGCAGTCTGTGTACCTCTTAATACTAACCAGTGAATGATCCAAAGTAAGATAGATTCACCAATCAAAGATTGCCAAGTATTCCCATCACCAAAAATAATATTATCTGAGTGATCAGTAAAAAAACTCAGGGCGGCAAAGACGATGACCAAATAGGAAACATTAGCGATAACAGCACATAGCCAATAGCCCCAGGCGGAACAGAAACCAACAAGTTCGCCAAAACCCTCTTTAGCGTAAGTGTAAATTCCTCCATCTAGATCAGGTCTAATGCGAGAAAGTAACAGCAAAGATATGGCAAGAAATAAAATGCCAATACCTGTGATACTCCAACCTATCATAAGTGCTAAGGGGCTAGCGACTTCAGCCATATTTTGCGGCAGACTAAAAACACCCGCTCCAACCATTGAGCTTAAAACTAATGCGGTTAAAGCGGTCAGATTTAATTTTTTATTTTTCAAAGAAAATATCCTAAAATCTATTTGCCATAATTTGGTTTATGCCGTTAATAACAATTTGTTTCGATAGTAAAAAACCAAACTGGCTTGAATTAGATAGAAAGAGAAAATTTAGCAGAATTTTACGGTTATGGAACATGATATGCAATCGTTAAATATGCACAAAAAAGAAAAAAATATTCGCTTTATTTTTGTTGAAAAATTGTTATTTATTATCTTATCTATTACACAAAAGAAAAACGGAAAATTTTGTCCGTTAAAATACTTATTTATTTAACTATAAGATAACATTCAAATTTTGTTACTTATAAAGATCTGCACTAATTGTAACACTACCACCATTAGCTTGCCATTCACGTGTAATATGAAAATATTTTGCGCCTTTTTTCTCTGCACGTTTAGCAATTTGATATCTTATTTCAGGAGTAGAAGTATAGAAACCTGAGAAAGTAATTGAATCGAAAGGGACCATCTGCGCAGCTGCTGCTTTATTAACTTCTTCAATTTGATATCCACTAGGTAGTGTTACGTTGGTTTTACCCGAACCTGACATTGACGTTTCAAAAAAGTGGCCTACGCTTTCCTTCGGTGCCGAAGATGAAGCCACCCCAGGTATGATCACTTTTTTGGCTGCTTCGCCTCCTTTAGCTAATAAGGCTTTACCCGTTTCTGTATCTGCGGGTACTACAGCGTTATCATTTTGCACTATCCGTTGTGGCGCATTTGCGGCATAAATATAAGCAGTAGCAAGTGTGTTACCGCCATCATTTAAAGCAACATTACGGACGACATAAAAATAAGCAGCACCTTTTTTCTTAGCTTTTTTAGCGAGCGCCTCATTAAGTGCGGCTTCAGAGCTATACAAACCACTGACAGTCACAGTATCAAATGGCAATAATCTTACTGCTTCTGTTTTAGGTAATTCTTTGATGCCAGCAAAGATACGATAGGGGAGTTGGGTTACTTTTGTCGCATCTTTGCGATACAAATCGGCAACTACCCGTAAATTACCACTATCACCTACATCATCTAGGCTTTGAATATAGTAAGAATAGGCGCCTTCTTTATCTGCTCGGCGAGAAACTGCATCGGATGCTTCATAAATGGCATTAAAGCGGCCTGTGACAGCGATCCTTTGGTAAGGCTTTAATTCTTGAGCTTGTTCCGGTGTTAATTCTACAGCGGCTTGCACACTTATTATACTGCTTAGTGAAAGTACCGCAGTTGTGATGGCCGTTATTTTAAGCTTCATACAAAATCCTTCCGCATTACACAATTTACTATCAAAGTGCTGAATTAATAGTCGTATCATACAGATAATAATTATTACATGTAATAACAGCAATTGTCCCATTGTTTTCTTGTGAAACTATTAATTTAGTTGAATACTCACTACTTTTGCTAATTATTTTTATAAATTAATATCAAGTCGTAGGCTATTTGACTAATATCATTTTTTGCCAAAAAAATTTAATTTAATGTCGTGGAAATCCGATAAATTATGGCTCATGATTACTATTTTCAGTAGGTTTCAACAATGTTTTTCACTCAATATAACAGATATATATAATATAATTAGTTATGTAAGCTGGGAAGAAACATCAAGCAACTTTGAACTAGAAGGGATCATTATGCGTATTGGTGTACCGAAAGAAAGAATTACCAATGAAGCACGTATTGCAGCAACACCATTAACAGTAAAGCAGCTAATTAAATTAGGTTTTTCTGTCGTTGTTGAACGAGAAGCAGGCCATCTTGCTAGTTTCGAAGATGCTGCTTTTAAGCAAGCTGGCGCTGAAATTGTCGAGCAACAATCTGTGTGGGATGCGGATATTATTTTTAAAGTTAATGCGCCGCTAGAAACAGAAATCGCTCTTATCAAAGAGGGGGCAATATTAGTTAGCTTTATTTGGCCGGCCCAACAGCCAGATTTAATGCAAAAATTAGCAGCCCGTAAAATTACCGTATTAGCAATGGATGCGGTGCCACGCATTTCCTGGGCTCAGTCACTTGATGCACTAAGTTCTATGGCTAATGTTGCCGGTTATCGCGCAGTGGTAGAAGCAGCCTATCAATTTGGGCGTTTTTTTACGGGTCAAATTACAGCAGCTGGTAAAGTGCCGCCAGCTAAAATAATGGTTATTGGCGCAGGTGTTGCCGGTTTAGCCGCAATAGGTGCAGCAGGTAGTCTTGGGGCTATTGTGCGAGCATTTGATACCAGACCAGAAGTAAAAGAACAAGTACAAAGCATGGGGGCTGAGTATCTTGAATTGGATTTTAAACAGGATTCAGCAAGCAGCGATGGTTATGCTAAAGAGATGTCCGAGGCTTTTATTCAAGCTGAAATGGCTTTATTCGCTAAACAAGCAAAAGACGTGGATATTATTATTACCACCGCATTGATACCAGGAAAACCTGCGCCAAAATTGATTACCAAAGAGATGGTTGACTCGATGAAGCCTGGTAGTGTAATTGTTGATTTAGCCGCGCAGTCGGGCGGAAATTGCGAATTAACCGAAGCAGATAAACTGATCGTTACTGATCATGAAGTTAAAATTATTGGCTATACCGATTTACCAAGTCGTTTACCGACACAATCTTCACAACTATACGCAACTAATATCGTTAATTTAATCAAACTGCTTTGTAAAGAAAAAAATGGTCAACTAGCCATTGATTTTGATGATATTGTTGTGCGTGCAGTCACTGTTATTAGAGAAGGAGAAATTACCTGGCCGTCTCCACCGATTCACGTATCTCAACAACCGCAAACAAAAAATCAACTGATAAAATATGAAGAAAAACCGGCAGCGAGAAAAATCTCTCCCTGGCTAAAATATATTTCTTTAATGTTGGCAATTATACTTTTTAGCGGTTTTGCGCGTGTAGCACCTAAAGATTTTCTTTCTCATTTTACCGTATTTGCGCTGGCATGTGTTGTTGGCTACTACGTTGTATGGAATGTCAGCCATTCACTTCATACGCCACTTATGTCAGTAACTAATGCGATTTCCGGTATTATTGTGGTAGGTGCATTATTGCAAATTGGTAGCGGTGGTTGGGTTACTTTCTTCTCATTTATTGCAGTACTAATTGCTAGTATCAATATTTTTGGTGGATTTACAGTCACGCAACGTATGCTGAAAATGTTCCGTAAAGGATAAGGAGTTTAAATTATGTCTAGTGGAATGGTGACAGCAGCATATATTGTGGCGGCTATCTTATTTATTTTCAGCCTGGCTGGTTTGTCTCGTCTCGAAAGTTCTAAGCGCGGTAATATATTGGGTATTACCGGTATGGCAATCGCTTTAATTGCAACTATCTTAGGTCCCGATGCACATAATATTGGCTGGATTATTATTGCAATGGTTATTGGTGGCGTTATTGGGGTGCGTTTAGCAAATAAAGTTGCCATGACTGAGATGCCAGAACTGGTTGCTATTTTGCATAGTTTTGTCGGTTTGGCGGCTGTTTTAGTCGGTTTTAATAGCTTTATTGCTCATGAAGTATTTTCAGATAATATAATGGAAAATATTCATCTGACAGAAATTTTCCTGGGTATTTTTATTGGGGCAGTAACATTTACTGGCTCAATTGTTGCTTATGGTAAATTATGCGGCAAAATAGCATCTAAACCCTTAATGCTTCCTAATCGCCATAAACTTAATTTATTGGCGTTATTAATTTCATTTATTTTGCTAGTTATTTTTGTCAAAACGACAGCTATTGGCTTGCAAGTATTTGTCTTATTAATGATGACCATCATTGCTTTAGCATTTGGCTGGCATTTAGTCTCCTCAATTGGTGGTGCAGATATGCCAGTTGTGGTATCAATGCTGAACTCTTATTCAGGATGGGCCGCTGCTGCTGCGGGTTTTATGTTGAGTAATGACTTGCTAATTGTTACTGGGGCGCTAGTGGGTTCTTCAGGTGCGATTTTATCTTACATTATGTGTAAAGCCATGAATCGTTCGTTTATTAGTGTCATTGCTGGCGGGTTTGGCACTGATGGCATATTAGTGGATGATGAGCATAGCCAAGGAAATTATCGTGAGACCACAGCGGATGAGGTGGCTGAATTATTAAAAAATTCCCATTCGGTAATTATTACTCCTGGTTATGGAATGGCGGTGGCGCAGGCTCAATATCCCATCCACGATATTACCCTAAAATTACGTGAAAAAGGGATTAATGTTCGTTTTGCGATCCATCCTGTTGCGGGACGTTTGCCTGGTCATATGAATGTATTATTAGCTGAAGCAAAAGTACCTTACGATATCGTTTTAGAGCTTGATGAAATAAATGAGGATTTTGCTAGTACAGACACGGTATTAGTGATTGGGGCAAATGATACTGTTAATCCAGCAGCACAAGATGATCCTAAGAGTCCAATAGCGGGTATGCCTGTCCTGGAAGTTTGGAAAGCGAAAAATGTGATTGTATTTAAACGCTCAATGAACACGGGTTATGCCGGCGTTCAGAATCCGTTATTTTTTAAAGAAAATACCCAAATGTTATTCGGTGATGCAAAAGTAAGCGTAGAAGCTATTTTGCGTGCTTTATAAGATTTTTAATAATCTGATGGCTCTATTTGATAGGGCCATTTGCTGGATTTATTGGACAAACAAAACCATCAGGTTTAATGGCTAATAAATCACATTTTAACTTATCAATGATCTGTTCAGCGGTATTGCCTAAAAACGCCGCTGAAATACCTGTTCTGCCTAAAATACCCAGTACAACAATACCTGCATGTAATTCGTCACAGATTTCAGGGATTATTTTCTCAACGGGTCCTTCAACAACATGAGTATCTTTTTCATCTATGGTAAATTTTTGTCTTAATTTTTTCATCGCAATAAGATGCTGACCACGCAAGGCCTGATTGTAGATATTTGGATTAAAGTCCGGTAATTCAATAGCAATATTTATCGGGGCAACAGGGTAGGCACTCACGAGATGTATATGTGGACTTTTAACAATCCTATGACTGATATTTTTTGTTTCCTTAATTAATTTAATATTAAGTTTCTCATGATAGGATTCTTCGTTAGATAAATTAACCGCAACAACAATAGCTCCATCGTTAGGCCATTCTTTGTCTTTTACCATCCAGACTGGACAAGGACATTTACGTAGTAAATGCCAATCAAGGGGGGTAAATATCATGGCATCAAAACGATCATTTTGATGAGCCATTTTCAATAATAAATCATGTTTATCGGCAACAACTTCTTGAATAATTGCTTCATAAGGTTTGTTATGCCAGATCACTTTGATTTCAATATCAATCCCCGCTTCTAAGTAGTAGTGTGCTTGTTGTTTTATCCATACTTTTCGCTGACTGATAACCCCTTTGCGCATTGCATTGCGTTCTTCAGGGGATAATAAGGTTGTCATGTCATAAGAGAGATCATAGATCGGCAAGAAAGCCTTAATGCGTCCACCATTGCGTTGTACTATATATACAGCACGTCGGAGTGCAGGTTGGTCATCCTGATTTGGATCGATAGCAACTAACAGATTCCGGTAATTAGCCATAATGGTTCCTCTTAGAGGCTGAACAACATTTATATCACTAAAGATAAACCAATATGGGTTAGGATAATAGATAGTAGCTTAGCCAAATCACAAAAAAATAATAAGTTAATGTGATCTGGCCTACATTTATGAATGTTGTTTAAGCTGAGGTTTTACCCGCAATTTCGGTCAGCTTATACATATCATTAATTGTAATATATTTACCTTTGACACTGAGAGTATAATTTTTTTGGAAGCGACCCAATAAACGACTAATTGTTTCAACGGTTAAACCGAGATAATTACCAATATCACCTCGAGTCATCGTTAGGCGAAATTCTTTTGCTGAGAAACCACGTTGAGCAAAACGGCGTGATAGATTATAAATAAAAGCAGCTAATCTTTCTTCCGCATTTTTTTTCGAAAGCAGTAATATCATTTCTTGATCATCCTTAATTTCACCACTCATTAATCTCATTATTTGTTGCCGCAAATTAGGCATTTTACCTGAAAGATCGTCGAGTTTTTCAAAAGGAATTTCACAAACCATTGAAGTTTTAAGAGCTTGAGCAAAACTTGGATGTTGATTATGGATAATAGCATCAAAACCTACAAGATCACCGGCTAAATGGAAACCGGTAATTTGTTCATCACCTTCCTCGGTAATAGTATAACTTTTTATAGTACCTGCTCGGATGGCATAAAGTGATTTTAATTCATCACCCGCTTTAAATAGGGTTTGCCCTTTTTGGATTGGTTTTTTACGTTCAATAATATTATCGAGTTGATCCAGTTCATGTTCATTCAATGTGAATGGAATACAAAGCTGGCTAATACTACAGTCCTGGCAATGGATAGCGCAGCCACCAGACTGGATTCGGCGAACAACGCGTTTTTCTGGGATCATATTACTTGACTCATTATGATAAGAAATATTGATTTTAGTCAATTTTAACACATATTCTACGCTTGAGTAAAAGAATTAATAATTAGTTGTATTTTTATTTAACTAATATTATCAATATAAACAGTTCACTTGACAGTCATTTATTTTACTTAAGCTAATTGTTATAACTTATAGAAAAGTAAAAATAAAATCAAATTTTGTCTAATAATATATTAATTTTTAATTAGTTTTGAAAATGTGGTTATTTATAATTTTAAACTTTATTTATTTGTTTTTAGTAAAGTTTATTTTCCAATAATATTACTTAATAACGTTTTTTATTATAAAACATATTTATTCTGAAAGCCTTTATTAATCAATATATAATTTAGAAACGACGTTTTTTTAAAATTTTACCAACTAATAACTTATAGAAATAGTTTTATTGGTGTTTTATTATTTTTTTATAGAAAACAGTTTAGAGGCGTTGAATAGTGAAAGGTTGGCAGTTAGGCATTGCTATTATCATCATATTGCAGACTAATAACTATTATGCTGGAACGCTATTTTTTTCTTATCCGCAAGCAATATCATGTCCATTCTTAGTGCAGCAACGCTGGGCTGATAATTTTTATCCACAACTTAGTAACGAAAATGACGTTTTTAGTCAAAAAACGAAGTTTAGACCCATTTTACAGACAAACAAAAAAACGCCAATAAAATCTATGTCAATGAAGTGTTATATAAATTATCTTATTGATATTAAAAATCAATATAAATTGCCAGCCAATTTAACGATAAGTAATATATGTAACTCAGTTAGTGACGCTGTCACTAAAGCCTGTTTAAAACAACAAAAAAATAATGTAAATGATAAGTTGAAGGTCAATTTTATTACAAAAAATAGTACAAAGAAATTTTATTTTAATAATTTAAATCAGTTTGTTAGTAGTAGACAATTAAATAGAATGAAAAATTTTGATGCTATGGAAATTGAGTTTAAAATAAATCATAAAGTTAGTCTTGGAACGAGATTTCTTAACGAAATAGATGGTATTAATTATAAATTAACTAAATTTGACGTCATTGCTCAGTGGCATTTCTGATCAAACTTTCTATTAGTCAAAATATAATATTAAATATTAGTTAAATTATTAGAGGAAAAATTTACGGCTATCAAGTACAATAATCAGTTGATTGGCTCAGCAACGGAGTTATTATTGAATGCCGCACCATCATATAGATGCTTTACCAAAAACGATGCTTGCCATCGAAATTGTGGGGCCAGGAGGTCCGGAAAAACTTAAACCCAGCCAATTACCACTAATAAAACCACCAAAATCTCATTTGCTTGTTAAGGTTGCCGCTGCGGGTGTCAATCGTCCAGATGTTTTTCAGCGTATGGGAGTTTATCCACCTCCAGCAGATGCATCTCCAATACCAGGATTAGAAATTTCTGGTCAAGTGGTTAGTGTCGGAGAAGGTTGTCAGCGTTGGAAAAACGGCGATAAAGTTTGTGCTTTAGTTGCCGGAGGAGGATATGCTGAATATTGTTTGGTGCATGAAGCTATCGCTTTACCTATTGGTGATCTCAGTTATATCGAAGCCGCGGCACTGCCAGAAAACTTTTTTACTGTTTGGGCTAATGTTTTTCAAATTGGTCAACTTAAAAAAAATGAAACTGTTCTTATCCATGGTGGTACCTCTGGTATTGGTAGTATCGCTATTATGTTAGCAAAAATTTTTGGTGCTAAAGTATTTACTACTGTTGGTTCAGTGGAAAAAATGAAGGTGGCTTCTTCTTTAGGTGCTGATAAAGTGATTAACTATATGACAGAAGATTTTGCTGAAAAAATAGCTGAATATACCCAAAATAAAGGCGTCAATATGGTTGTTGATCTGATTGGTGGCGATTATGTGAATAAAAATTATCAAATTGCCGCTAAATATGGCCGTATCATTCAAGTTGGTATGATGCGTGGGGCACCTCAGCAGGTAAATTTGATGCCATTAATGGTTAAGCAATTAATTCATACCGGTTCAACAATGCGAGCAAGGACGTTAGTGGAAAAAATAGCCATTGCTAAAGAGTTAGAAAATAAGGTTTGGCCACTTATTTATTCAGGTAAAATTAAACCCATTATTGCTAAAACGTATCCCTTAGAAGAACATAAGCACGCCTTTGGCGTGAGCATCGCGGCAAAGGCGCTCTATTTCTAGGCAATTCCCTTCTCGTCTTTTATACTCTGCTCTATGTACATCCCCAGACCTGCAAAACTGCTATTTCAATACGATGACGGATGGAACCTTTTCATCGAAAATAATCACGTAGATGAATGGCAACTACTCTCTGTCGAAAAGATGCTCGCCTGCAGCACCTGCGCTATGGGCGTTCGCCGTTATTGCTGTTCTTCACCTGAATGCTC
>NZ_AUCC01000051.1 GCF_000429565.1 Arsenophonus nasoniae DSM 15247 | reverse complement strand
AGCGCACTATCCCGCGCATCTTTTAAACTGATTGCCGGATACGTTCCAATATCTATCCGATCACCTTTCCCTTGCCAACGATAGCGATATTGAAAAATCACTTTACCTTTTGGTGTTACGCGAACTGATAACCCCTCTCTGTCTGATTTAGTCACCATTTTAGCTTGTGGCTTACCATTTACCGCTCTTAACCATGAATCACTTACCGCCATCTTTTTTTCTCCTTGTGTCCAATCTTTTTATGATATTTCATGTACACCAATATGTACATAAATTTCATGACACAAGGATTATAATAGGTGACTAAAAACAGCTATTATATACTAAGGTAAAAAATAAAAATGATTTAAAACAGAGTATTAATTTTAATTTATCGACTATTAGCGACTGTTGACGACTGTTATTTATTGTTATAAATTATTTGTATTATTAATAAATATCTTTTCAGATAAAAGAGAAATTTTGTGGAAAAATTTGACGTAATCATTATAGGTGCAGGAGCGGCTGGTCTATTTTGTGCAGCCAATGTAGGCCAAAAAGGGTTAAAAGTACTGGTCCTGGATAATGGCAAAAAAGCGGGTAGAAAAATTTTAATGTCTGGTGGCGGGCGATGCAACTTCACCAACCTTTATATTGATCCTACTGCTTATATATCTACTAATCCTCATTTTTGTAAGTCAGCCCTCGCTCGTTTCACTCAATGGGATTTTATTGCATTAGTACAAAAACATAATATCCCTTATCATGAAAAAATATTAGGTCAACTTTTTTGTGACAATAGCGCACAAGATATCGTCGATTTACTATTAATTGAATGTAAAGTCGCTGGCGTTAGTTTACGCTTTCAAAGCGAAATAACTGAGATAAAAAAAATAGATAATAAATTTTTAGTCTATGTTAATGAAAAAGTTATTAGTTCAAACGCATTAATTGTTGCTAGCGGTGGCCTTTCAATGCCTAAATTAGGAGCGACTCCTTTTGGTTATCGTATAGCTGAGCAATTTGGACATAACATCCAGCCCACAAGAGCAGCTTTAGTGCCTTTCACATTACATAAGACACTGCTTGACGTTTTACAAACACTTTCTGGTATTGCTATTTCAGTAAAAGTTAGTTCACAAAATGCAATGACATTCCAAGAAAATCTTCTGTTTACGCATAGAGGATTATCAGGTCCAGCCATTTTGCAAATTTCAAGTTACTGGCAGCCAGGAGAGCATATAAGTATTAATTTATTTCCCAATATTAATCTTATCGACTACTTAACCCATGAACAAACAATTCATCCTAATCTATTGTTAAAAAACCTATTAGCAAAATATCTACCCAAACGCTTTATCGAGACACTACAAATATTAAAAAAAATTCCAGATAAATCGTTAAAACAACTTAATAAAAGTCAGATAAACACCATTGCAGAAGGGTTACACAACTGGCAGATACAACCAAATAGTACAGAAGGCTACCGTACTGCAGAAGTCACTCTTGGAGGTGTTGATACGAGTAGCATTTCATCAAAAACAATGGAGTCAGAAAAAGTAATCGGACTCTACTTTATTGGTGAAGTTGTTGATGTTACTGGTTGGTTAGGGGGATATAACTTTCAATGGGCATGGAGTTCAGCTTGGGCATGTGCCCAACACCTGATAAAATCCTAACGCTTTCGTTATAGTTATATTATTGATGTTGTCAGCTAAAATGATCTCGTTATTTTTCATTTATTGCCTTAACCATAAAATTATTGTTTTAAGTTTGTAATTTAAATTACCATAAAAATACATGATTATTATCAATAATTTATCATGTAAAATATTTTTTTACATTTATATTAAAAAAACCACTTTACAAATGATAGTGATAACTATTATCATTAAATCACTTTCAGATGAGCCTTTCTGGGATCATATGAAAGGACGACATTGCTCACATTGCTCACATTGCTTACAGTGTTTACTTATGCCAGCCTAGCGCTGGCACTTTTTTAGCACTTTTCTATTTTTAATTTTTTCCAATCAATTTTATCATCACGGGTAATTAATAAAGATTTCATTATAAAACCAGGTGTTTTAATAAACTCCGCTTTTGACTTATATACTATCGGGTATTACAGAACAGCAAGCGATAGAAACAACCGTAAAAAAATTTTTGCCATCCGATTTCAATTCATTAATACCGCAATGCATATTCACAATTAAATAAAAAGTGCATAGCTTTAATTATATTCTATGCACTTTTTATTTTATTAGTAACCTTTAATTAAAAATTACAACTTAGGACCTGCTTTCACGAGTGCAGCACCAACTTGGGTATCAGTATATTTCTCAAAATTATTAATAAATCGCGTAGCCAAATCTTTAGCTTTAACTTCCCATTGGCTGTTATCTGCATATGTATGACGCGGATCTAAAATATTATTATCGACCCCCGGCAAATTGGTAGGTATAGCTAAATTAAAAACAGGTAAATTGATAGTTTCTGCTTTATCTATATCCCCATTTAAGATCGCATCAATAATTGCACGAGTATCTTTGATCGAAATACGTTTACCGGTTCCGTTCCAACCGGTATTAACCAGGTACGCTTTTGCACCAGCGGCTTTCATACGTTTACCTAATACTTCAGCATATTGAGTAGGATGTAATGTCAGAAAAGCGGCCCCAAAACAGGCTGAAAAAGTGGGTGTTGGTTCAGTGATCCCGCGTTCGGTACCCGCTAATTTAGCGGTAAAACCTGACAAAAAGTGGTATTCAGTCTGTTCAGGCGTCAAACACGATACCGGTGGCAAAACACCAAAAGCATCGGCTGTCAGAAAAATAACTTTCGTCGCATGGCCTGCTTTAGAAATGGGTTTAACAATATTATTAATATGGTAAATAGGATAAGAAACTCGCGTGTTTTCTGTTTTTGTTCCATCATTGAAATCAATAGTACCATCAGTCAAAACAGTAACATTTTCTAATAATGCATCACGTTTGATCGCATGATAAATATCAGGCTCTGCCGCTTCAGACAAATTTATTGTCTTAGCATAACAACCACCTTCAAAATTAAATACACCATCATCATCCCATCCATGCTCATCATCACCAATTAATTTACGCTTGGGATCGGTAGAAAGGGTTGTTTTTCCTGTACCAGACAAACCAAAGAAAATAGCCACATCCCCTTTTTCACCAACATTAGCTGAACAATGCATCGAAGCAATGCCTTTTAATGGCAGCAAGTAATTCATGACAGAAAACAATCCTTTCTTCATTTCACCGCCATACCAAGTACCGCCAATAAGTTGCATACGTTCAGTCAAATTAAACGCCCCAAAATTTTCTGAGTTTAGGCCTTGAGCCTGCCAGTTGGGATTAGTACATTTTGCACCATTCATGACAACAAAATCTGGTTTAAAATCAATCAACTCTTGTTCAGTAGGTCGAATAAACATATTTTTTACAAAATGTGCCTGCCAAGCCACTTCAGTAATAAAGCGCACCTTCAAACGGGTATCTGCATTCGCACCGCAAAAAGCATCAATAATAAATAAACGCTTACCTGACAATTGGTTAGTCACTAAATCTTTTAATGATTTCCAAACCACTTCGGTCATCGGTTTATTATCATTTTTTCCTTTACCTTGATCCGCCCACCAAACGGTATTCATAGAGACGTTATCACGAACAATATATTTATCTTTAGGTGATCTACCGGTAAAAATACCGGTATCAACGGCCACTGCGCCTAAGTTAGTTTCAATACCTCGTTCATAGCCTTTCAAAGAAGGTTTTATTTCTTCTGCAAATAATTGTTCATATCCTGGGTTATAAACGATTTCAGTAACTTGATGAATACCATACCTAGCCATCTCTTCTGGAGTAATATTTTTTTTGCACTCATTAATTTATGCTCCTAAATGAATTTTAACCTTAATTAGGAGCTATCATAAATTTTTACTCGAAATTAACAGCGATAAAAATCAATAAATTTCATCTAAACTATTTTCTCAACTAGAAATGCGATCTAGAGCACAATCAACGCTACAGTAAAAAAATGTGTATATCCTTTATTACGGCATAAAATAAGCACGGATGACTCAATGAATCTGCTGTTTTTTAATTCGCTTCAATTCCTCTATATCTTGTTGATTAAACAGATAATCAGCCCCACAAAATTCACATTCAATATCAATTTCACCCCGTTCATGTAATATATGCTCAATATCTTCATCAGGCAGAGATAGCAAAATATTTTCACAACGCTCTTTTGAACAGTTGCAATGAAAGGTGACTGGCTGTGGATCATATAAAGTCACATCTTCTTCATGATAAAGACGATGAAGAATTTGCTTTGTTTCTAAGGTATATAGCTCCTCACCCTTAATCGTAGCGGTTAACTGTACTAGATGATCAAATTTATGCTGACTTTCACTACCTGCAGAGGGCAATACCTGCAATAACATTCCACCGGCAGCAGGCTGGCCATTTATCTCACCTGAATGAATAAATAAACGTGTCTGCAACTGTTCTGATTGTTTAAAATAATCATCCAAACATTCTGCTATTGTACTACTTTCCAATGCAACAATGCCTTGATAACGCTCGCCATTTGTTGGCGTAATCGTGATCACCATATAGCCTTGACCAACCATCTGTTTTAATGATAATTGATTAGTAACTGAACCCTCGACACGAGCAACACCTCTCATTTGTTGATAATTATTTCCGTTTATTACCAACATTTTTACAGGGCCATCTCCTTGAATCTGTAGAGTAATATCACCATCAAATTTTAAAGTTGCCGTTAATAAACTAGTGGCAACTAATAATTCACCCAATAATAAATTAACTGCTAGCGGATAATTGTGTTGATGGAGTATCTTTCTATAAGTCTCATTAACTGAAACTAATTCACCACGAACAGCATCATCTTCAAATAAAAAACGGTTTAACTGGTCATGTTTAGACATATTTTCTCTCATTGCTAAAGTTAGTCATCAAAATGACTCATTTAAATTTGTATGCTTAAATTTAATCAAGTTACGTCGTTCTTTCTTATCAGGACGACGTTCTGGATTTGGCATCGTTAATGAGTTGGTCTTCCGCGCTAATGCTAATTTTTCTCTATTAACAATACTGTCTTGTGTTTCACGGTATAACGCTTTTGCTTCAGATGCGCCCCGTCGTTGATCGCTAATGGCCAATACTTTTATAGTTAGTTCACTGTTACCTTGTCTTAATTTTATAATGGCATGCTTTTCAACGACTTTACTTGGTTTACTTCGCTGCCCGTTATAGTGAACTTTGCCACCCTCAATCATTTTACGAGCAATTGCACGAGTTTTATAAAAACGTGCAGCCCATAACCATTTATCTAAACGGATAATCAAATCCATATCTGACTGTATTTTCATATTTTATTCATTACGTTAAATATTTTTTTGCTGGTCAGAGGAAGAAACAATATTGAAACAATGCTCATAATATTGTCGAATACTTTTTAATCGCCATTTATTTATACGCTTACGTGTAATAACCAGAATAAAATTCAATATAAATGTTGCCATTAAAACCAAGTTTAATAGAAAAGCACTAATATAGCGTAAAAGTAACATAGAACTAGGTTTACTATGTAAAATAATATGACGCGTGCCTTTTGCATCGACAAATAATTTAGTGATAATACCTTTTGCTTCAAAAGGAGTATGCATCAAAATATCTGACAATTTTTGCAGCTCTTGCCATTTTTGTAATGGAGTATAAGAATCAATAACAGGAGAATGAAATGAAACTAAATCGACAAACTGTTTTCCTTCTTCACTAATTAGTAATACACCTCTAGGTAGCGGTGAATTCAATAATGCTGCTGCTTTTTCTATTTCTCTATTAATATAAAAGGATGTCGTTTCATTAACCAGTTTTTCCAAGGTTTCTGCTCCACCTGGCCGCAATATCACATTTATACCTGCTAATTTTCCATTTTTAGCTCGAGCAACAAGTACCGACCATTCATAGGTATCACTTAAATTAACTAAAGCGCTCTTTAAACGAAAACACTCATTATTAAGAGGGCATAATGAATTTGTTTTTAAAATAATATCAGAAAAATTATCAAGCAAATTCATGCCAGATTTCATAATCTCGCGTCTAAGTTGCTGATTAACTTTATGATCCAGATTATTAAAATAAAGCTGCTGTTTAACTGTTGTAGAAAGCGAAAAGACTTTTTCAACTATATCAGATTCAGGTATAGGAGAGGGGCTTATATTATTCCAATAAATACCGGAGCAATCAAAAGGGAGAAAATCAAACCGATTCCCTTTCTCTATAAGATCAATGGGTACATAGCACATACCCACACCTTTAACTGCAATATAATCACCAACCTGTAACGGCATCACTTCCAATTCAGTGTAATTTGTTGTATGTCGATAATTTTCTCCATTAAGCCAATGAAAAATTAACCTAGCTGGTAAATGCACCGGTTCATAAAAATGAAGCAGTAACATGAGGAAAAAACTGGTTATCATCAACATTAAATTTTTGCCATATCTTTTATATGGGTAACGACGTGCCTCTTCATGTAAAGATAAATAACGTCCTTGACGAACAACGTAACCGTTTGCATACATGTCAATATTAATAGCTTGATCAATCTCATATTCCAGGAATGGCTCCCAATGAGATGGATAAATAAGATCGATTCCAGCCAATGAAATATTATGTTTTTTACCTTTATCAAACTCGCCGAATAAACCCAATCGTTTAGGTTTACCTACTACACAACGAATATCCTGTTGATATCTCTTACGAAAAATATATGGTCGATAAAGAAGATATACTCCAACAAAAAAAGTAAGTCCACCAAACAACATTAACCAAGGAAAAAAAATAGCAATAACAAATAACGAAAGTGCACAAACAATTAACCCAACACAAATAACACCACTGCCCCACAAACTAAACGATCGATTAAGCTTATACTCTTCCAACGTCTCTTTTCTGACCTTAATAAATTTTACCAGTTGTTGACCACTCTCTTGAATTAAAGCATTAACTGGTGGAAATGTTATTTCTCTAGCAAAGTGAAATTGTTTAAAATCTTGCTTAAAATCAGCCAAAAAATGATTATTTACTGATATAACAAGTGGTAAGGTATCCGTATAAACAACATCCATAACATTCTGTGTTGTTAAGTAAGGCTCTAATTGTCGAGGTAAATGAACTTCTTTAGAATCAATAAAATAGCGCCATAAATTATCTTGCTCGTTGATTAAAGAAAAACGTGTTATTGCATTACAGCCCGTAGAAACCCAAGCATTTCTTTTAGGAAAATCAAATAACTTTCTTATTGTCACCTCTTTTGTCTTTATTAAGATTTGTTCAGAGTTGGTATATTTAAGATAGTCACAAATTATCTGATATTCATCAGAAGTAATTTTGCGATAATTAGCATGTATTAAGAAAGGTAATTTATCTACATCATTACCTTTTTTTCCTTTCATAAACAAAAAGAAAATTAATATAAACAAGCAAATAATTAAAATAACCAATATAACAAAAGGTAAGCTCATTTCTTCCCCGATGTAACAAATAATGCCAGTGCAGAATAACAACCCTTTCCTTAGCTCTAAATAAGGTAATTCCTATTCTAGTTTTCTATTTTTAATATTAATAACAATGAGTTACGATTTGACATTGTTTATTTTAACAACATGGTAGTTTAATTAATAAGTAATTTAATAAAAATATTACTAAAACACCCTTATTATAATAATCAGCGCTGGTTAAATTTATTGATATATTATCACTAAATAGATAGATTGAATCACAATTGATTTCAGCAAAAAATCAAAAGCCTATCCTTGCCTTTAATATAAAAAGTTATAATCTATTCAACAAATTTTGTCCGGGACACAGTATATGAAACAAATGAAAAAACCCAAAATACTGAATATAAAAAATATTGCTGAATCTAGACTTTTTCGTATCCAATCTGTTGATCTTGAATTTAGTAATGGCGTTAAACGTCTTTATGAACGAATGCAGCCAACAATAAATGAAGCCGTACTGATTGTTCCTATCATTAATAACGAACTAATTTTAATACGTGAATATGCAGTTGGTATTGAAGAGTATGAATTAGGTTTTCCTAAAGGAGCAATTGATAAAGGAGAAAGTGCCATACAAGCTGCTATAAGAGAATTAAAAGAGGAAATTGGTTATGGTGCAAAACATGTTGAATTACTAGCAAAATTAACAATATCACCAGCCTACTTTTCCAGTAAAATGAATATATTCATTGCACAAAATCTTTATGAGGAAAAACTGGAAGGCGATGAACCAGAGCCGCTAGAACAAATTCGTTGGCCAATAAACAATATGATGCAACTACTCGATGTTAAAGATTTTAACGAAGCAAGAAATATTAGCGCATTATTTTATGCCCAGCGTTATCTCAAAAATATTAGTTAACCTTAAATAAGTCCTAATATTGTAAAATGAAATAGGGTCTATCTAATAACCCTAATTTCAAAGACAAAAATTAAAGATCATTATTACTGTTCAAAAAAGTTCCTGACTATTTCCATCTTCAGAAATAACGATTGTACCTACCTCTCGAATAGCGGCTGTTTTAGGTTCAGTTCCTTCAATAAAATATTCCAAACTTTTACTTACAGAATTATTTGTTGCTAATTTACCTGTTTTGTTATCAATAGTAATAGAAATAATTCCATCAGGAGGTTGTATTTTATTTTCAGCAACTCCTTCAAGGACAACTTTCATATAATCATTCCAGATAGGTTGAGCACTTTTTGCACCTGCTTCACCACCTGTAATAGTACGCCCTAAACTGCGTTTATTATCATCAAAGCCTATCCAAGCGGTAGCAACGACATCAGGGCCATAGCCAGAAAACCAAGCATCTTTAGAACTATTAGTCGTTCCTGTCTTTCCACCAATATCTTTACGCTTAAAATCTCTCGCACGCCAGCCTGTCCCCATCCAACCTGGCTCTCCATAAATATTCGTCATCATTGCATTACTAATTAAAAAAGCCAAAGGTGTACTAATAACATGTGGAGCATATTTTTCTTGTTGAACGGTTATTGGTATTTCATTATTAATATCTACTCTAGGCTCAAGACTCATCGGAGGCGTCGTAGATTTAACTATATTCTCAATAGATTCTGCATTTATTTCTTTAATTTTTGGTACATCATCATAAATAACAGCGATATCTTTACAGTTAGGACAAGCGATGTTAGGTTTAGCTTCAAACACAATTTGACCTTGTAGCCCCTCAACTCGACTAATGAAATAAGGATCGATAAGGTAACCACCATTAGACATAACGGCATAACCTCGAACTATTTGCATAGGCGTAAATGACGGAGCTCCTAATGCCAATGACTCGGTTCGATTAATATTTTCTTCAGGAAAGCCAAACCGTTTTAAATAATCCGCCGCATAATCAACCCCCATCGCACGCATAGCTCGTACCATAACAACATTTTTCGATTGGCCTAATCCTTGCCGCAAAGTGATTGGGCCTGCATATTTGGCGGGAGAGTTTTTAGGTCGCCAATCTGAATCAGCTCCAGCATCCCAACGAGTAATAGGCATATCATTTAATAAGGAAGCTAACGTTAATCCTTTATCTAATGCTGCGGTATAAAGAAAAGGTTTAATATTGGAACCAACTTGACGTAATGATTGGGTTACTCGATTAAATTTACTTAACTCAAAATCAAATCCGCCAACTAACGCAACAATAGCGCCATTGATTGGATTAAGAGCAATAAAAGCTGAATTTGCTTCCGGTATTTGTGCTAACCACCAACTATCTTTAACTTGTCGTACACGAATTAATTCTCCCACTTTCACAACTTCGTTAACCGTTTTAGGTGTTACACCTTGACGCTCATCAGAAATATATTTACGTGCCCAAGAAACACCATTCATTGCCAGCTCAACAGTAACACCATTTGACATTATAACTTCAGCTTTATTTCTATTTGTCGCAATAACTACTGCGGGAATTAATGGCCCATAAGTAGGTGTTTTTTTGAGTTTTTCAATAAGTTGCTCATGAGTCCAGGGTGTTTGTCGCTGCGTCCAAAGAATTTTTTCTGCTCCTCGATAGCCATGACGAATATCATAATTAATTAAATTATTACGCAAAGCATTAACTGCTGCTGTCTGATCTTTACGGATAATGGTAGTATAGACTTTATAACCATCGGTATAAGCATTCTCACCATAGCGTTTATAAAGCTCTTGCCTAACCATTTCTGCCAGGTAGGGTGCTGAAAACGAAATTTTTGGTGCGTGATACATGGCAATAATTTTTTCACCCTTTGCTTCATTATATTGCTGTTGAGTAATATACCCCTCTTCTAACATACGTAATAATACGATATTGCGGCGATTTATTGCTCGTTCATAGGAATAAAGGGGGTTAAAAGTAGAAGGTGCTTTTGGTAAACCTGCAATCATAGCAATTTCACTTAAACTTAATTCATTTACAGACTTACCAAAATAAACATAAGCAGCTGCACCTACCCCATAAGCACGATTTCCTAAATAAATTTTATTTAAATAAAGTTCAAGAATTTCATCTTTTGACAATAATTGCTCAATCCGGACAGCTAAAAATACCTCTTTAGCTTTACGCATCAATGTTTTTTCTCGACTTAGGAAAAAATTTCTTGCTAACTGTTGCGTTATTGTACTTGCCCCTTGCGAAGCGTGACCGGAAACAGCTATAACCGATACAGCTCGAAAAATTCCTATAGGATCAATACCATGATGCTCATAATATCGGCTATCTTCCGTCGCAATAAAAGCTTTTATCATTAGTGGGGGAATTTCCTTTAATGACAACGGAAGACGACGTTTCTCTCCAAATTGCGCAATTAACTCACCTTCTGCACTTAACACCTGCATAGGTACTTGCAATCGGACATCTTTTAACGTTGCTACATCAGGCAGTTCTGATTCGACATATTTGTACAAACCAAAAATAGATCCAGCTCCCAAAACAAGACAACAAACTATAAAAAAAAGAAAAAACTTTACGATCTTCACCTGAAATTCCCATTTACAATTTATTGGGTGGTTTATAAACAATGAATACTTAGTATAAATGTTTGAAATTACCTTGAATATGGAATTTTATACATTAACAATAGGGAAATCGTCTATGTTTTTACAAAAATGGCAGATTGGCCTTGATATACATCATAATAAAATTCAACTTGTGGCGGCTACTCAACACAGACATGGCTGGCAACTTCGCGAATGTTGGCAACATTCTTTACCAATCACTAAAACCCAAGATACTGAAACCCAAAATATTCGTATAACCACACTAAAAAATATCTTGCAACAATGGCACAAGAAACTACCTAATAATTGCGATGCAAGATTCTCCTTATCCACATTACAAATCCTAAAATCTCACTTCCTTTTGCCGGAAAAAATAACACTAACTGAACCAGAACTTGGATGGCTCGTTCACAGTAAAGCTGAAACCCTATTTCCTATGGACATCCGTGAACTTATTTTGGATTATCGTATTTATCAAAAGCAAATATACCTTTGTGCAACTAGACGTAGTGATATTGTTTTTTGGTCTGAATTATTACATGAAGTAGGTTTTTCACTTTCTGTCATCGATATATCTCCTAATGCCCTTCGTTACTTAGCTCATAAAGCCTCTATTCCTGATAACACTTGGCTTATTTATCGGCGACAACAAGAGTGGATATGTGCTGGTCCTTTATATCAATCAATACACTATCAACCTCTTGAGATAACTGAAGTAGACTCTATAGAAAAACTGGTCTTATTACTACCTAAAGAAACGCAACAACAACCTAATACTATTTATTATCTCGGTAACGATATAAAGCATCATCATTTTTCCACTTGGTCTCTGTTAGATTCTTTTCAATATTACTCTATCAAGTTACCAAAAGATTTTCATAATTTTGCGATTGCCGCGGGTTTAGCACTTCGCGAAGGAGATAAATGATGTATCAAGTTAATTTTCTGCCATGGCAGAAAAAACGCCTTAAACAACGCTATTATGTATGGATATCTCTCTTTCTTATACAAATTTCAAGTTTGATATTAATTCTGTTTTTTATAATTGATAGGCATAAACAGCAATACCTTCATCAACAATATTTACTTGATAATGAAAATATAGAAATTGCGGCCATTGAACAACAGCTTGGTAACATTGAGCAACAGCGCCAGCAACTTGATCAATTAACTCAAAAATTCAATACGTTAATTCAAATCGCTAACCACAACAAACAACAACTTTATTTACTACAACAAATTCCGAATATTCTACCAACAGGTAGTTGGTTAGAAGCGCTTTCAAGCCAAAGAGATGAATTGATAATTAAAGCAAATAGCTATGATTATCATGAAATTTTACAGTTCATGCGCCAATTAACCGAGCAAAAGTTAGTAACGCAAATCCAATTACAAACAATACAACTAACCTCACAAAATATTCAAAAAACCACATTAAATGCAAAGTGGCTACGTACGGAGAATCAATATGGTAAAAAATAAAATATATGAATGGTTTTATAGGCCATTATGGAAACAACTTATCCCACAATGGTTAACGCTTTTTTTAATTTTTCTTTTTTTCTTTATTTTTTATTGGTCAAAAAATTCTTTAATTATTGATCAATTGAATCAACAACGGAAAAACAACAGACAACATATCAATATATTAAAAACACAACTCATACAAAATATAACAAAAAGCAAATTAAAAACTCTAATAAACAAAAAGAAACAACAAATAACAGACTTACTTACTTCGATACAGACTGAACCTCTAGTTTCTGCCCAATTCAAATTTCCGCTACCAATTTCAAATGAAAAACTCATTTATTGGCAACAACAAAATCATAATAATCGTGTAGATTACTATCTCACAATTTTAGCAAGCTACTATCAATTAATCGCCTTTATCGAAAGCTTACAAAAAACACATCCACTACTCCTTATTTCAACAGCTAAAGGTAACCCCAAAGAAAAATAACTTATATTGTGAGTTCATTCTTTCATCCCTAACAAAAAGCCTAACATAATGAATTTACTTAATTTAATATTAATTTTAGTATTAATAACATTATTTAGTATTAATGCTATAGCCGCCAGAGAACCATTTACGCCGCCAAAAATAAAAGAAATTATTGAAAATAATGTTACTCATACATCACCAATACCTGAAGAAAAAAGTGATATACATTATCTGAGTTACCCCCTGCAATATGCCGAAGCAGAATTACTAGCATCTCAACTTTCACAAAATAATCCACCTTTACTCTCAAAAAAAGGAAAAGTTTTTGCCGATAAACAGACTAATAACTTAATTTTTGAAGATACTCAGAGACACATTGAACGTCTTCAATCCTGGCTAAAAAAAATTGATATACCGCAACAACAAGTACAAATAACAGCCTATATTATTAATACAAGTCGAGAGGCTTTATATGAACTAGGAATATTTTGGGAACTCAGTAGCGATAAAATAAACCAGGTCGGGATCAGCCGGCTAAATATTCATCAACCAGCACCATCTTCAATTCCACATATCGCTTTTAATATTGCCAAAATTAAAAGTCACTTATTGTCACTGGAATTAAGTGCATTAGAACAAGAAAATCAGCTATCTATTATTGCTAGCCCCAGATTAATGGCCTCACATAACCATTCTGCCAGCATTAAACAAGGCACAGAAATTCCTTATATCATTCAAAGTAAAAATAAAAGTCAGATAAAATTTAAAGAAGCAATATTAGGCATGGAAGTCACACCTACCATTTTACGAGGAGGTAAAGTTCGTCTAGCGCTAAAAATTAGTCAAAATACCCCCAATACTAGTTTGCTAGCAAATACTTACCAACATATTGCAATCAATAAACAAGAAATATCAACACAAGTTACGATTAATCATGGGGAAACACTTATCCTAGGTGGAATTTTTCAACAGAAAAAAAACAATCAACAACAAAAAATTCCCTACCTGGCAGATATTCCCTTCTTTGGCCAGTTATTCACCAAAGATGGAAAACAAACTTACCATAGGGAATTAGTCATATTTATAACACCTCAATTAATTAATATTTAATAAAATATAGTAAGCAATAATTATTTTTTATAATATAACTTCATACTAAACAGCACTAAATAGAGCAAAAATCATCCGATTATTGTGAATAATGGATTATAAATTTGACGATAAGAAAGATTTAGCTTACAAGGTTAGTTATTTAGCGAAATAAACAATTTAAATGCGTACACTCGATGATAAAACCTTTACATGTACGATTAAAGTTGCATTTTTAGCTAATCTATTGCGATAATTTTTATATCCAATTTAATATCTTTCATAATTGGCAGCAAATAATACGCTTTGCGTATAGATATCGGCGTGGTTTTCAAATTGATTGATGTTAAACTTAGTGCACAAACAAACTTAAAGACGAATACTTGAGCTTCGTAATACTGTATATTACGTATTACGAGACATTTGGGATTTTAAACCTGTGAAGAAATACTGCTATCAGTTATGTTACAAAAACAGGCCCTTCCGATATAATTCAGAAAAAACTGAATGTATTTGGGATTTTTTTGCTTTTATATGCAAGAAAAGATGTCAATACTCATGAGGTTTCAATTATAGGTCCCGTTGCTAATTTGATTAGCCGGGCGGGTTATCATTAACGAATAATCTTAGTAATACCAAAAACATGGCAGAGAAACGTAATATCTTTCTGGTTGGGCCTATGGGCGCCGGAAAAAGTACTATTGGTCGCCAGCTAGCGCAGCAACTTAGTATGGAATTTTTTGATTCTGATCAAGAAATTGAACGACGTACTGGTGCTGATGTGAGTTGGGTATTTGATTTGGAAGGCGAAGAAGGTTTTCGGGAACGTGAAGAAAAAATTATCAATGAGCTTACAGAAAAACAGGGAATTGTCCTAGCAACAGGGGGAGGGTCGGTAAAATCAAAAGAAACACGCAACCGTCTGTCTGCTCGTGGGGTAGTCGTTTATCTTGAAACAACGATTGAAAAACAAATGGCACGAACTCAACGCGATAAAAAAAGACCTTTATTGCAAGTAGATCAGCCTGCTCGTGAAGTTTTAGAAAAACTCGCTCATGAACGTAATCCACTTTATGAAGAAATCGCAGACATTACTATTCATACCGACGATCAAAGTGCAAAAGTAGTTGCTAACCAAATCATAGGATTATTGGAAAATACTTAATTTCAATAAATTAATATGAATGACTGATTGACCATGCCATAAAGGTAAAATCAATATGGAAAAATTGACAGTTACACTTGGTGAACGGAGTTACCCGATTAGCATTGCCTTTGGTTTACTTAACTCACCTGACGCATTTTTGCCGCTTAAAAGTGGCGAATACGCGATGATTGTAACGAACAAAACGCTAGATTCCCTTTATTCTACAAGAGTAAAATCAACTCTTACAAAAATGGGTGTCAAGGTTGATGAGATCATTCTACCTGATGGAGAACAATACAAAACATTAGCTATTCTTGATACGATCTTCACTGCTTTATTGGAAAAAAATCATCCTCGAAGCACCACACTTATTGCCCTTGGTGGCGGAGTTATTGGTGACTTGACAGGATTTGCTGCCGCCTGCTACCAAAGAGGCGTTCGTTTTATCCAAGCACCAACCTCGCTTCTATCTCAAATTGACTCTTCTGTTGGAGGAAAAACAGCAGTCAATCATCCGTTAGGTAAAAATATGATTGGTGCTTTCTATCAACCAATATCGGTTATTATTGATTTAGATAGTCTAAAAACATTACCAGTACGTCAATTCTCTTCTGGCTTAGCAGAAATTATTAAATATGGCATTATTCTAGATTATGATTTCTTTTGTTGGTTAGAAAAAAACATTAGCAAACTATTTGAATTTGACGAAAAAACAATAAGTTATTGCATCCTACATTGTTGTGAATTGAAAGCAAAAATCATTGCTATAGATGAAAAAGAAACCAATGGACAACGTGCATTATTGAACTTAGGGCATACCTTTGGTCATGCGATTGAAACTGAATTAGGCTATGGTTCCTGGCTACATGGTGAAGCAATTGCTGTAGGTATTGTGATGGCTGCAAAAACTGCAGAGTTAATTGGTCAATTTGATAATAATGATACTAAGCGTATTTTAAATTTACTGAGGCAAGCAAATCTCCCTACTAAAGGACCAGCAAAAATGGCTGCTGAAGCTTATTTACCTCACATGATGAGAGATAAAAAAGTAGTTAATAATCAACTTAATCTGGTGCTACCTAAATCTATTGGCAATGCAGAGTTATACACTAATATAAGCCATGAGGTTGTTTTAAAAGCAATTAAACAATGCCTACATACAGATTAAACCGTGATTGAGATAGCAAGATAGCCATAGTGACACTATAATAAATATCCGTATTTTAGAATTAAACTGTACTAAAAATCATCTTTATCCATGATATGAGGTCATTCACCTTAAAAGGGAGGGGAAATGGACGAGTTTAAACCAGAAAGAGATCCTCAAGATCAGAGTAACTTCCGGCCAGATACATCAGATAGGCCTGTATTACGTTCACGTCAGCAAGGATCTAAACACCATCTAGCCTCTCGGCAACATGTCATGATAGGTATCGCTGTTTTGGTTCTATTATTACTCATTATCGCGATTAGCTCAGCACTTAAAGCTCCAACTGATCATGAGAAAGAACATACCTCTGTAACAAATAATGAACGTAACATCGATATTTCAAAAACAACATCACTGGCAAATGAGTCTTCTTTATCTCAAGAACATAACCAACCACAAAACGTAACCATGCCTTCAATTAGTGATACACCGACTGAAGGATCCTTGCCTCCAGCCAACCAAGGACAAGGTAAACGTATTGAAATTCCTGGTGACGTTGTTGATGCTTTACGGCAAGGCCAAACATTGCCTACTACTAAGCAACAACTGGTTGAAAATCCAACATCAACACCATCATCAACAATACTTCCCTCAACTACCCCCCCTAAGATAGTGGAACCAATTAAAACTAATCCCGAAACAAAAACAAAACCCATAGTTCGAACACATACGCACCATAATGGTGATTTATTATCATCCCCAGCGAGTAATTACACCCTACAATTAAGTAGCGCAAGCCGTTCTAACTCCCTAGAAGCATTTGCTAAAAAAAATCGCTTAACTAATTATAAAATCTATAAGACCGTACGTAATGGGCAACCATGGTATGTTCTTATCCATGGTAATTACCGCTCAGTCAGTGAAGCAAAAAACGCAATTTCAACTTTGCCCACTTCTGTCCAGGAAAAAAAACCCTGGGTTAGAAAATTTCAGCAAGTTAAGCAAGATCAAAAATAAAGAATCATTAGGCGCAAGTATGCTGTCCTAAACAGAGATATACCAAAAACTCTGGAACATTTAGATAAAATATGGCGGCATGAAGAAAAAACGCGCTTTTTTAAAATGGGCTGGCGGTAAATATCTTCTGGTAGAAGAAATTAAAAAATATCTACCAGAAGGTGATTGTCTGGTAGAACCATTTGTCGGGGCAGGTTCAGTATTTTTGAATACCAACTATAATGCTTACATCCTAGCTGACATTAATAATGATCTTATCAATTTATATAATACCGTAAAATATCATGCTGATACATTTGTGCAGCATTCACGTAAGCTTTTTAACTCTGAATTTAATACACCAGAGCAATACTACCGTTTACGAACTGAATTTAACCTATGTAATAATTCTCAGCGTCGTAGTGAACTATTTTTATATCTTAATCGTCATTGCTACAATGGTCTTTGTCGCTACAATTCGAAAGGAGAATTTAACGTTCCATTTGGGCGTTATAAAAAACCTTATTTTCCCGAAGATGAACTCTATTGGTTTGCTGAAAAAGCGCAAAAAGCTATTTTTGTCTGCCAAACCTATCAAGAAACATTGCTATCAGTAAATAAAAGTTCTGTTGTTTACTGCGATCCACCCTATACACCGCTTTCAGATACGGCTAATTTTACTACATATCATACAAATAGTTTTGGCAACAAAGAACAATATAATCTAGCTCAGATCGCTTATCACTTATCATCAACACGCGGAATACCCGTATTAATATCAAATCATGATACACCAGCGACTAGAGAATGGTATCATCACGCCAAACTAAATGTTGTTAAAGTACGTAGAACAATTAGTCGTAACAGCCTTGCTCGTAGAAAAGTCGACGAACTTTTGGCATTCTATAATCCAACTTATAAAAAAAACGCAAAAGGTAAAAAAACAAATCGGAGATAATTATGAAAGATTTTCTGATTGCCCCCTCTATTTTATCCGCAAATTTTGCATGTTTAGGTGAAGATACTGAGAAAGTAATTAAAGCTGGAGCTGATATTGTCCATTTTGACGTTATGGATAACCATTATGTCCCAAATTTAACTTTCGGCCCAATGATATGTAAAGCATTGCGAGATTATGGTATTAAGGCTCCCATTGATGTGCATTTGATGGTAAAACCTGTAGATCGACTAATTCCTGACTTTGCTAAAGCTGGTGCAACCTATATTACCTTTCACGCTGAAGCAAGTGAACACATTGATCGCACATTACAATTAATTAAAGATAATGGATGTAAAGCAGGTTTAGCTTTTAATCCTGCTACACCATTAAACTATTTAGATTACGTGATAGATAAATTAGATATGATCCTAATTATGTCGGTAAATCCTGGTTTTGGTGGACAATCTTTTATTCCACAAACCCTAAATAAATTGCGTCAAGTTCGTAAAATGATCGATAGTAATGGTTATAATATCCGCCTAGAAGTTGATGGCGGGGTTAATGTTAATAATATTATTAATGTTGCAAATGCAGGAGCTGACACTTTTGTCGCAGGTTCTGCCATTTTTAATCAACCAGATTACAAAACTGTCATTGATGCTATGCGTAAAAAGTTAGCTGAGGCAATTTAATGACATTTAAAAAATTAACCGATATTCAAGCTATCGCATTTGATTTGGATGGTACATTAGTCGACAGTGTTGGCGGATTAGCTAATGCCTTAGATCATGCTTTAATTAATCAGCAATTACCAGCTGCGGGTAAAGAACTTGTTTCCACTTGGGTTGGTAATGGTGTTGATATGATGATAGAACGCGCATTAACTTGGGCAAATGTTAAAATCACACCAAAAATTAAAAATAGTACTCGTCAATTATTTGATAAAATTTATGCAACAACAGTAATAACAGGTAGTCAGCTTTTTCCTGGAGTAAAAGAAACATTAGCAGAATTGGCCAAACAACCTTTCCCAATGGCAATCGTCACCAATAAACCAACACCATTTATTGACCCTTTATTAAAAAAATTAGCAATTAATTCTTATTTTTCTTTAATATTAGGGGGAGATGACGTAAAAAAGAAAAAACCCCATCCGGCTCCACTATATCTTACAATGGGAAAATTTGGTCTACTTAAAGATCAATTATTATTTGTCGGCGATTCTCATAATGATATCTTAGCTGCTAAAGCGGCTGGCTGTCCTTGTGTGGGTTTAACTTATGGATATAACTATGGTGAATCTATCGCATTAAGTAAACCAAATTATGTATTAGATAACTTTGCCGATCTACTTCCTACGTTAGGACTAACACCTTTGACAATTCTGGAATCATAATATGAATACCCCCCCGATAAAATCGACTAATACCCTCAAAAAACCTACTGTATTCAGTGGGGCTCAACCGTCTGGAGAATTAACCATCGGCAACTATATTGGCGCATTACGTCAATGGGTTCACATGCAAGATAATTATGACTGTATTTATTGTATTGTTGATCAGCATGCCATTACAGTCCGTCAGGATCCCAAAGAGTTAAGAAAGCGTACGCTTGATACGCTAGCCTTATATCTTGCTTGCGGTATCGATTTTAAAAAAAGCATTATTTTTGTTCAATCCCATGTTCCACAACATACTCAACTTAGCTGGGCTCTTAACTGTTATACCTATTTTGGTGAATTAAGTCGCATGACACAATTTAAAGACAAATCAACTCGTCATGCTGAAAATATTAATGCTGGATTATTTGATTATCCAGTATTGATGGCTGCTGATATTTTACTTTACCAGACAAACCAAGTCCCGGTTGGTATTGATCAAAAACAACATTTAGAATTAAGCCGAGATATCGCTCAACGTTTTAATTCGCTCTACGGAGAAATATTTACTATACCCGATCCTTTTATTCCGGAAAAAGGAGCGCGGGTTATGTCTCTACAAGAACCACAAAAAAAGATGTCAAAATCAGACGATAATCGCAATAATGTCATAACGTTATTAGAAAACCCTAAATCAGCAGCTAAAAAGATCAAACGTGCCCTTACTGATTCTGATGAGCCACCACAAGTTTATTATGACTCAGAAAATAAACCGGGTATTTCTAATCTGATAGATATCCTTTCTGGCGTAACAGGTACATCTACCTCACAGATAGAAAAACAATTTGCTGGAAAAATGTATGGCGATCTTAAAAACACCGTGGCTGAAGCCGTTTCAGATATGTTAATAAATATCCAAAGTCGTTTTGATGAATTTCGTAATAACGAAAAATTATTGAATGATATTATGTCCGAAGGCGCTAGCAAAGCAGAGGTTCGAGCTAAAATAACGCTAAATAAAGTTTATGACGCTATTGGTTTTATTAATCCTATAAAAAAATAATTCTCTTCTCCCCGTAAAACACGAGGGAGATTGACACTAAGAATAAATTATTTATAAAAAATTAATAAAATAAAAATCAATCTTTATTTTATTAATATATTTATTAAAGAAGGAACAATATTTAGTAACATCAATCATTTTTTCAACTGATTATATATAATTAACAGTACCTTGTAATTTTTATTGTTATATTTTCAATTAGCTATCCAAAGACATTAGTAGGCCAGTATCTAATCTGGCACCACTAACATTGATAAGAAACAAACAGATAAGGTCAATGTTATTTTATTTTTTCCGCGAAACGTTTCGCAGCTTCATCCCAGTTAACAACTGACCAAAAGGCTTTAATGTATTCAGGGCGACGATTTTCATATTTAAGATAATAAGCATGTTCCCAAACATCAAGCCCTAAAATAGGATAACCAGAAACACCAGAAATAGACTCACCCATCAGCGGATTATCTTGATTAGCTGTCGAAACAACCGCCAGTTTTCCATCCGATTTCAAGACTAACCATGCCCAACCAGAACCAAAACGAGTTGCTGCCGCTTTTTCAAAAATTTCTTTAAAATTCTCTACACTATCAAAATCACGTTCAATTGCCGATTTCAGCTCACCTTGTAGTTCAGTACCAATTTTTAATCCAATCCAAAACATACTATGATTGGCATGGCCGCCTGCATTATTGCGTAAAAAAGTACGTTTATCTACTGGCACTTTATCTAAGTTTTGAATCAAATCATCTATATCAAGTTTGGCAAGCTCAGGAAAATCTTTTAACACATCATTGGTATTGTTGACATATGTTTGATGATGTTTAGTATGATGGATTCTCATTGTCCTTTCATCAAAATGTGGCTCTAATGCCCCATATTCATAAGGCAGGGAAGGTAATGTATAGCTCATTTGCATTAACTCCTGTTACTTAAATATAAAATAAATGTTTCAATCAATACTTATTTTACAAGGATTGCCATCATAATGAAAACAATTATAAACAATATATTTTTTTAAGGTTTTTACTTCCTGTAAAAATAATCCAAATATTAGCCCATTAGATTGAAATAAATTCTTAATAAAAAACATCAATTAAAACAATTTAAATAGGATAATTAATTGATAAATAATAAATCTAAAATAAAACACCAACATTTACGTGATCACAAACACAAAAAAAAAACAAATTCTTTTTCATAGGTTTAGTTAACTGCTCTTTGACATATGATTAACACAACTGAGGAGAAGAAAAATATGATATCAACATTCAAGTACCCCATACCTACTGAAATTGCCGCACATACCTTAGTTAATAAAAAGCAATATCTAAAAGATTATCAATTATCCCTTAAAGATCCTGACGCATTTTGGCGAGAAAAAGGTCAAATTGTTGACTGGATAAAACCTTATACCAAAGTAAAAAATTCTTCATTTGATCCAGGGCACATTAATATCCAATGGTTTGAAGACGGTACCTTAAATTTAAGTACTAACTGCCTAGATCGCCATTTACAATTACGCGGTGATCAAACTGCAATCATTTGGGAAGGCGATGATCCATCACAGTCTTATCATATAACTTATCGTCAACTTCATCATGATGTTTGCCTATTCGCCAATGCATTGAAAAAACTAGGCATCAAAAAAGGTGATGTTGTTGCTATTTATATGTCCATGGTACCTGAATCTGCTATCGCTATGTTAGCATGCACACGCATCGGTGCTATTCACTCTGTTATCTTTGCTGGTTTTTCACCAGAAGCCATTGCAGGACGCATTATTGACAGTAAAGCTAAACTTATCATTACAGCAGATGAAGGGATAAGAGCAAATCGTACTATACCATTGAAAAAAAATGTTGATGAAGCGTTAAAAAACCAGGCTGTCGAAACGATTAATAATGTTATTGTTTTTAGACGAACCGGTAATCAAATCGATTGGCAAGAAAAACGTGATCATTGGTGGCATGAAATTATTAAAGGGCTTAACGCTGATTGTCCTGCAGAAGAAATGAATGCAGAAGATCCTTTATTCATTCTTTATACGTCGGGTTCAACAGGCAAACCAAAAGGCGTCTTACACACCACTGGTGGTTATTTAGTTTATGTTTCTATCACTTTCAAATACGCATTTGACTACCAAGCAAAAGAAATTTATTGGTGTACTGCTGACATAGGCTGGGTAACAGGCCATAGTTACTTAATTTATGGTCCACTATCTAATGGCGCCACTACCTTAATGTTTGAAGGTGTGCCTAATTATCCAAGTATAAATCGCATGAGCCAAATAATTGATAAGCATAAAGTAAATATTCTATATACCGCACCAACGGCAATTCGTGCTTTGATGGCCGAAGGTGATAAAGCTATTGAAGGAACTCAACGTAATTCTTTAAGAATTTTAGGCTCTGTTGGTGAACCTATTAACCCGGAAGCTTGGGAATGGTACTACAAAAAAATAGGTAATAGCCATTGCCCTATTATTGATACATGGTGGCAAACTGAAACCGGCGGTTTTATGCTTTTACCCTTACCGGGAGCAACTGAACTTAAACCAGGCTCAGCCACGTTACCGTTTTTTGGTATTAAGCCCGAGCTTATTGATAATTTAGGTAATTTACTTGAAGGTATTGCTGAAGGCAATCTTGTTATCATGGATTCATGGCCAGGACAAGCTAGAACAATTTATGGTGACCATGAACGCTTTGAACAAACTTATTTTTCACTATTTAAAGGTATGTATTTCAGTGGAGACGGTGCTCGCCGCGATGAAGACGGTTATTATTGGATAACCGGTCGTGTTGACGACGTTTTAAATATTTCTGGTCATCGTTTAGGTACAGCCGAAATCGAATCTGCACTTGTAGCCTTCCCTAAAATTGCTGAGGCTGCCGTCGTTGGTGTCCCGCATAATATAAAAGGTCAAGCTATTTATGCCTATATTACATTAAATCAAGGAGAAGAACCTTCAACAGAACTTTATAATGAGGTACGCAATTGGGTGCGTAAAGAAATTGGGCCAATAGCCACACCAGATATTCTTCATTGGACTGATGCATTACCAAAAACTCGCTCAGGTAAGATTATGCGACGTATTCTAAGGAAAATTGCTACTGGCGATATAAATAATCTAGGTGATACATCGACTTTAGCCGATCCTAGTGTTGTTGTAGAATTACTAGAAGAAAAGGGCTCAATCAATATTTCTAGTTAAATTAATGAGCTATAAGAAATTCTAAAATGTTAACAAAGATGGTCGATAAAATAGATATAGTTCAACTATAAAATATATTATTTATTAACATAACTTTATTTTTTTAATATAAAAAAGCCACCCTAATTAGGTGGCCTTGTATTTTAAGCTTAGCAGTTCCCTACTCTCACATGGGGAGACCCCACACTACCATCGGCGCTACGGCATTTCACTTCTGAGTTCGGCATGGG
>NZ_AUCC01000050.1 GCF_000429565.1 Arsenophonus nasoniae DSM 15247 | reverse complement strand
ATTCGCTGAAGCAAATAAGGTTTAAAGGGGGATAATTTAGTCGGTTGTTGACTTCTTTTAGCATAAGTTGGCATTGTCTGTTGTTGTAAATGATGTTTTACGGTGTTACGGGATATACCCAACTCACTGGCAATTTTTCGAAGGCTTTGTCCTTGTGCAAAGCGAACATGAATATCCACAAATATCTCCTTGGTTAACATAAATTATCCGTACAAAAATGTGCGAATAATACCAAGTGGATCAGTTTTAGATGATCGTTAGTGGATCAGTTTTGCATGATCGGTGACAGTAATGAGCTTGTTGCAATTAATCAATATTTTTTACATGCCCGTATGTTTAAAAATTGGGGTTTATTACGTCTTAACGATATTGAATATGAAGAATCTATCGATGAGATGAAACATGCTGATAAATATATAGAAAGGATTCTCTTTCTTGAAGGGATACCTAATTTGCGGGGTTTAGGTAAATTAAATATTGGTGAGAATGTGGAAGAAATGCTTAAATCTGATTTACTGCTTGAACTGGACGGTGCGAAAGATTTGCGTTCAGCAATCACTTATGCAGATTCAGTTGGTGATTATGTTAGTCGTGATTTAATGATTGAAATACTAACCGATGAAGAAAAACATATTGATTGGCTGGAAACGCAATTGGCCTTGATAGCAAGCATAGGCCTAAAAAATTACCTACAATCTCAGCTCCGAGAAGAGAAATGATTTAACTTGATTTATTAAGATTTTTATAAATATTGTTGCATAAGATTTTATACACAAATTTTATGCAATTTTTTTATCTATGGCTTGCTCTTATTTTGAAATTACGTATAATGCACGGGCTCTTTAATTTAGGAGCCTGGCCGTAAAAGGCTGGCATGCAGTGAAACTGCGTTAAAACAATACCTCCGATTTGGAGGTTATTATGAGAACGATTACACTCCCCCATCAATCGAAATGGGTGCGAGGAGTAATTTTTTACGTTTATAAAATAGTTGGAGCTCTGGTCTCATGCAGAACCAAAGAATCCGTATCCGCCTGAAAGCCTTTGATCATCGTTTAATTGATCAATCAACTGCGGAAATCGTTGAAACTGCTAAGCGCACTGGCGCTCAAGTACGTGGTCCGATCCCGTTACCTACACGTAAAGAACGTTTTACCGTTCTGATTTCGCCGCATGTTAATAAAGATGCACGTGATCAGTACGAAATTCGTACTCATAAGCGTCTGGTTGACATCGTTGAGCCAACTGAGAAAACCGTTGATGCTCTGATGCGTCTGGATCTGGCTGCCGGTGTAGATGTGCAGATCAGCCTGGGTTAATCAGGTCGTTGCGCGATTGAGAGGTTGAAACAATGATTGGTTTAGTCGGGAAGAAAGTAGGAATGACGCGTATCTTCACTGAAGATGGTGTTTCTATTCCTGTAACTGTTATCGAAATTGAAAATAACCGAGTGACTCAGGTTAAGAGCCTGGAAACAGATGGTTATAATGCAATACAGGTTACTACCGGTAGCAAAAAAGCAAACCGTGTAAAAAAACCTGAAGCTGGGCATTTTGCTAAAGCTGGTGTTGAAGCTGGTCGTATCCTACGTGAATTCCGTTTGAGTGAAAATGAAGAATTTACCGTAGGTCAAAGCATTAGTGTTGAAATTTTTGCTGACGTCAAGAAAGTCGACGTTACTGGTACCTCCAAAGGTAAGGGTTTTGCTGGTACGGTTAAACGCTGGAATTTCCGCACTCAGGACGCTACTCATGGTAACTCCTTGTCACACCGTGTTCCGGGTTCTATTGGTCAAAACCAAACTCCGGGTAAGGTATTTAAAGGCAAGAAAATGGCAGGCCAATTGGGTAATGAACGTGTAACTGTTCAAAGTCTGGATGTAGTACGCGTTGACGCTGAGCGTAATCTGCTGTTGGTCAAGGGTGCTGTTCCAGGTGCGACTGGTAGCAACCTGATTGTAAAACCAGCTGTTAAGGCGTAACGTCGAGGAGATAGGAATGGAATTGGTAATGAAAGACGCGCAAAGCGCGCTGACTGTTTCCGAAACTACCTTCGGGCGTGATTTCAATGAAGCGCTTGTGCATCAAGTAGTTGTTGCGTATGCAGCTGGTGCTCGTCAAGGTACTCGTGCTCAGAAAACTCGTGCTGAGGTTTCAGGTTCTGGTAAAAAACCATGGCGTCAGAAAGGCACTGGTCGTGCACGTGCTGGTTCAGTTAAGAGCCCAATTTGGCGCTCTGGTGGTGTCACTTTCGCAGCGAGACCACAGGACCACAGTCAAAAAGTAAATAAAAAGATGTACCGCGGTGCTTTGAAAAGCATCTTGTCTGAATTGGTACGTCAGGATCGTCTAATTGTTGTCGAAAAATTTGCTCTGGAAGCGCCAAAAACTAAGCTTCTAGTGCAAAAATTAAAGGAAATGGCTCTGGATGACGTATTGATCGTCACGAATGAGGTTGATGAAAATTTATTTTTAGCTGCCCGCAACTTATACAAAGTTGATGTTCGTGATGCAATAGGTATCGATCCTGTTAGTCTAATTGCCTTCGACAAAGTAGTTATGACTGCTGACGCTGTGAAGCAAATTGAGGAGATGCTAGCATGATCCGTGAAGAACGTCTGCTAAAAGTACTACGTGCACCGCATGTCTCTGAAAAAGCTTCTACAGCGATGGAAAAAAGTAACACCATCGTGCTTAAAGTTGCGAAAGATGCGACTAAAGCAGAGATTAAGGCTGCCGTACAAAAACTGTTCGAAGTTGAAGTCAAAGGTGTAAATACTTTACTGGTTAAAGGCAAAACCAAACGCCACGGTCAGCGAATTGCTCGTCGTAGCGACTGGAAAAAAGCTTACGTCACTCTGAAAGAAGGCCAGAATCTGGACTTCATCGGTGGTGCAGAGTAAGTCGGAGGAGTAAAGAACAATGGCAGTTGTTAAATGTAAACCTACGTCTCCGGGCCGTCGCCACGTAGTTAAAGTGGTTAACCCTGAGCTGCATAAGGGTAAACCTTATGCCCCGTTGCTAGAAAAAAGCAATAAAACCGGTGGACGTAACAATAATGGCCGTATTACTACGCGTCATATTGGTGGTGGTCACAAGCAGCATTATCGTCTGATTGACTTTAAACGTAATAAAGATGGTATTGCTGCTACTGTTGAGCGTCTGGAATATGATCCAAACCGTTCTGCGAATATTGCATTAGTTCTCTATAAAGATGGAGAACGTCGCTATATTCTGGCACCAAAAGGCTTAAAAGCTGGTGACCAAATTCAGTCTGGTGTAGATGCAGCAATTAAAACAGGTAATGCTTTACCTATGCGTAATATTCCTGTCGGTTCAACAGTTCATAATGTTGAACTTAAGCCAGGTAAAGGCGGTCAGTTGGCTCGTTCAGCTGGTGCTTATGTGCAAATCGTTGCACGTGATGGTAGTTATGTAACTATCCGTCTACGTTCTGGCGAAATGCGCAAAGTACTTTCTGATTGCCGTGCAACATTAGGTGAAGTTGGTAATGCGGAGCATATGCTACGTGTTCTGGGTAAAGCCGGTGCTAGCCGCTGGCGTGGAATTCGCCCTACCGTTCGTGGTACAGCGATGAACCCAGTAGACCATCCACATGGTGGTGGTGAAGGTCGTAACTTTGGTAAACACCCAGTAACACCTTGGGGCGTTCAAACCAAAGGTAAGAAGACCCGTAGCAATAAGCGTACTGATAAATATATCGTACGTCACCGTTCTAAAAAATAATTAGAGGATAAACCATGCCACGTTCTCTCAAGAAAGGTCCTTTTATTGACCTGCACTTGCTGAAGAAGGTAGAGAAAGCGGTGGAAAGCGGAGACAAAAAGCCTCTCAAGACTTGGTCCCGTCGTTCAACGATCTTTCCTAACATGATCGGTTTGACCATCGCTGTCCATAATGGTCGTCAGCATGTTCCAGTTTATGTTACCGACGAAATGGTTGGTCATAAATTGGGTGAATTCGCGCCGACCCGTACTTATCGCGGCCATGCGGCCGATAAAAAGGCCAAGAAACGTTAAGGTAGGAGGAAGAGATGGAAACTATCGCTATGCATCGCCACGCTCGTTCTTCTGCTCAGAAGGTTCGTTTAGTGGCTGATCTGATTCGCGGTAAGAAAGTGTCGCAAGCTCTGGAAATTCTGAACTATACCAACAAGAAAGCTGCTGGTTTAGTGAAGAAAGTACTTGAGTCTGCTATCGCTAACGCCGAGCACAACGATGGTGCTGATATTGATGACTTAAAAGTGACGAAAATTTTCGTTAACGAAGGTCCAACTATGAAACGCATCATGCCTCGCGCGAAAGGCCGTGCAGATCGTATTTTGAAGCGCACCAGCCACATTACTGTGGTTGTGTCCGATCGCTGAGACTCTGGAGACTAGCAATGGGTCAGAAAGTACATCCTAATGGTATTCGCCTGGGTATTGTCAAACCTTGGAACTCTACTTGGTATGCGAATACAAAAGAATTCGCTGACAACCTAGACAGCGATTTTAAAGTACGCCAGTATTTGAATAAAGAACTGGCAAAGGCATCTATTTCACGTATCGTTATCGAACGTCCTGCGAAGAGCATTCGTGTAACTATTCACACCGCTCGCCCTGGTATCGTTATCGGTAAAAAAGGTGAAGATGTCGAGAAACTGCGTAAGATAGTAGCAGATATTGCTGGTGTTCCTGCGCAAATCAATATTGCTGAAGTACGTAAGCCTGAACTAGATGCTAAATTAGTGGCTGATAGTATCGCTTCACAGCTGGAACGTCGTGTTATGTTCCGTCGAGCTATGAAACGTGCGGTACAAAATGCTATGCGTCTAGGTGCAAAAGGCATAAAAGTGGAAGTCAGTGGTCGTTTAGGCGGCGCTGAAATTGCACGTACTGAGTGGTATCGTGAAGGCCGTGTTCCGTTGCACACCTTGCGTGCTGATATCGATTATAACACTGCAGAAGCGCACACCACTTATGGTGTACTCGGCGTTAAGGTATGGATCTTCAAAGGTGAGATTCTAGGTGGTATGGCTGCTGTTGAACAGGTAGAGAAACCGACAGTTCAACCTAAAAAGCAGCAGCGTAAAGGCCGCAAGGAGAGTCGCTGATGTTACAACCAAAGCGTACGAAATTCCGTAAAATGCATAAAGGTCGCAATCGCGGTCTTGCTGCGGGCACGGATGTTAGCTTCGGCACTTTCGGTCTGAAGGCAGTAGGTCGTGGACGTCTGACTGCAAGTCAGATTGAAGCGGCACGTCGTGCCATGACCCGTGCAGTTAAGCGTCAGGGTAAAATCTGGATCCGTGTGTTTCCAGATAAACCTATTACTGAAAAGCCACTTGAAGTGCGTATGGGTAAAGGTAAAGGTAACGTAGAGTATTGGGTTGCCTTGATCCAGCCTGGCAAAGTTCTTTATGAAATGGACGGTGTTCCAGAAGAGCTAGCTCGTGAAGCATTCAAGTTGGCTGCAGCAAAACTGCCTATCAAAACCACCTTTGTAACTAAGACGGTGATGTAATGAAAGCAAAAGAGCTGCGCGAAAAAAGCGTTGAAGAGTTGAACACTGAACTGCTTAATCTGCTACGTGAGCAATTTAACTTGAGTATGCAGGCAGCCAGTGGACAGCTGCAACAGTCTCACCTGTTGAAACAAGTACGTCGTGATATTGCACGCGTTAAGACTTTATTGACTGAAAAGGCGGGTGCGTAATGAGCGATAAAATCCGTACTTTGCAAGGTCGTGTAACTAGCGATAAGATGGAGAAATCTATTGTCGTTGCTATTGAGCGTATGGTAAAACATCCTTTATATGGTAAGTTTATCCGTCGTACGACCAAATTGCATGTACATGACGAGAACAATGAATGTGGTATCGGTGATCTAGTGGAAATCCGTGAAACCCGCCCACTGTCCAAAACAAAGTCATGGACACTTGTTCGCGTTGTAGAAAAAGCTGTTCTGTAATAGGATAGCCATTTCATAATAGAATAAGCGGCTCTTAATAAAGCGGCCGTTTATTTTTTCTGTCCATATTGATGATGTGGTGTTATAATGCTGCGCCCTCATGTATGGGTAATTGTACTGCCTCTTCAATTTATATAAGAAGCGGCTTAGTTGTAGTTAACATTTAGCGGAGCACTAAAATGATCCAAGAACAGACTATGCTGAACGTAGCCGACAACTCCGGCGCACGTCGCGTAATGTGTATCAAGGTTCTAGGTGGCTCGCACCGTCGCTACGCAGATGTAGGTGATATCATCAAAATTACTGTTAAAGAAGCAATTCCACGCGGTAAGGTGAAAAAAGGTGATGTCCTGAAAGCGGTAGTGGTGCGCACCAAGAAGGGTGTTCGTCGCCCTGACGGTTCTGTCATTCGCTTCGATGGCAATGCTTGTGTGTTGTTAAACAATACAAGTGAGCAAGTTATCGGTACGCGTATTTTTGGGCCGGTAACTCGTGAACTTCGTACTGAGAAGTTTATGAAAATTATCTCTCTGGCACCAGAAGTACTCTAAGGAGCGGGCACAATGGCAGCGAAAATCCGTCGTGATGACGAAGTTATCGTGTTAGCTGGCAAAGATAAAGGCAAACGCGGTAAAGTAAAACAGGTTCTTTCTTCTGGTAAAGTCATTGTTGAAGGGATTAATCTGGTTAAGAAACATCAGAAGCCTGTTCCGGCTCTGAATCAACCAGGTGGCATCGTCGAAAAAGAAGCAGCAATTGATGTTTCTAACGTTGCAATCTTTAATGTGACAACTGGCAAGGCTGACCGAGTAGGTTTTAGAATTGAAGATGGCAAAAAAGTGCGTTTCTTCAAATCTAACAGTGAAACTATTAAGTAATTTTTGGAGTATACGATGGCGAAACTGCATGATTACTACAAAGACGAGGTAGTCCAAAAGCTGATGACTCAGTTTGGCTACAATTCTGTCATGCAAGTCCCTCGGGTCGAGAAGATCACCCTGAACATGGGTGTTGGTGAAGCTGTTGCTGATAAAAAGCTGCTTGATAATGCAGCTGCTGATTTAGCGGCAATAACAGGGCAAAAACCATTTATCACCAAAGCGCGCAAATCTGTTGCAGGCTTCAAAATCCGTCAGGGCTATCCAATCGGCTGTAAAGTGACCCTGCGTGGCGAACGTATGTGGGAATTCTTTGAGCGTCTGATTTTTATTGCTGTACCACGTATCCGTGATTTCCGTGGTTTATCCACAAAATCATTTGATGGTCGTGGTAACTACAGCATGGGTGTACGTGAACAAATCATCTTTCCTGAAATCGATTATGATAAAGTGGATCGTGTGCGTGGTTTAGATATTACTATCACCACTACTGCGAAATCAGATGATGAAGGTCTTGCACTGTTGATGGCGTTTAACTTTCCGTTCCGTAAGTAAGGCAGGGTATTCATGGCTAAACAATCAATGAAAGCACGTGATGTGAAACGTGCAAAATTAGCTGAAAAATTCTTTGCAAAGCGCACAGAATTGAAAGCTATTATTTCTGATGTGAATACATCTGATGAAGATCGTTGGAATGCTGTTCTGAAGCTGCAAACGCTGCCACGTGATTCCAGCCCTTCTCGTCGACGCAACCGCTGTCGTCAAACTGGGCGTCCGCATGGTTTTCTGCGGAAATTTGGTCTAAGCCGTATTAAAGTCCGTGAATCCGCCATGCGCGGTGAAATCCCGGGTCTTAAAAAGGCTAGCTGGTAATTATCACCAATTGAATCACGGGAGTAAAGACAGATGAGCATGCAAGATCCCATCGCGGATATGCTAACCCGTATCCGTAACGGTCAGGCCGCTAATAAAGCTGCGGTCAACATGCCTTCCGCTAAGTTGAAAGTGGCGATTGCTACAGTGCTTAAGGAAGAAGGTTATATTGAAGATTATAAAATTGAAGGCGACATCAAGCCAACATTGGAAATTACATTGAAATATTTCCAAGGTAAGGCTGTTGTAGAAAGCATTCAGCGTGTAAGCCGCCCAAGTTTGCGCATCTATAAGAAAAAAGATGAGCTACCACAGGTTATGGCTGGTTTAGGCATTGCTATTATTTCTACTTCTAAAGGTGTCATGACTGATCGTGCAGCTCGCCAAGCAGGTTTAGGTGGCGAAATTCTCTGCTACGTAGCTTAATTCGGGAGAAAAGAATGTCTCGTGTGGCAAAAGCACCTGTCGTCATTCCTGCCGGCGTAGAAGTTAAACTGGACGGTCAGGATATAGCGATTAAAGGTAAAAATGGCGAGCTTACTCGTACAATCCATAAAGCTGTTGAAGTCAAACATGCTGATAATCAATTAACGTTTGCACCTCGCGAAGGTTTCGCTGATGCATGGGCACAAGCGGGTACGGCGCGTTCTTTGTTGAATGCAATGGTTATTGGTGTTACCGAAGGCTTCACTAAGAAACTTCAGCTGGTTGGTGTCGGTTATCGTGCAGCTATTAAAGGCAATACTGTAAGTTTGTCTTTAGGTTTCTCTCATCCGGTTGAGCATGCGTTGCCAGCAGGTATTACTGCAAAATGTCCTTCACAGACTGAAATTGTGTTGGAAGGTGCAGATAAACAGGCAATTGGCCAAGTTGCAGCAGAATTGCGTGCTTACCGTCGTCCTGAACCTTATAAAGGTAAAGGTGTTCGTTACGCCGATGAAATCGTGCGTACTAAAGAGGCTAAGAAGAAGTAAGGTAACACTATGGATAAGAAAGTAGCTCGTATCCGTCGTGCGACCCGCGCACGCCGCAAACTCCATGAACTGGGTGCAACGCGCTTGGTGGTACATCGTACCCCTCGTCATATTTATGCGCAGGTTATTGCATCAAACGGTTCTGAAACTTTGGTGGTTGCTTCTACTATAGAAAAAACTATCAATGAGCAAGTAAAATACACAGGAAACAAAGAAGCAGCAGCAGTAGTTGGCAAATTAATTGCCGAGCGCGCGCTGGAAAAAGGCATCAAAGAAGTTGCTTTTGACCGCTCTGGTTTCCAATATCATGGTCGAGTCCAGGCACTGGCAGATGCTGCCCGTGAAGCTGGCCTTCAGTTCTAAGGTAGAGGTGTAAGATGGCTCACATCGAAAAACAAGCTGGCGAACTGCAGGAAAAGCTGATCGCGGTAAATCGTGTAGCTAAAACCGTTAAAGGTGGCCGTATTTTTAGTTTTACTGCACTAACTGTTGTTGGTGATGGTAACGGTCGTGTTGGTTTTGGCTATGGTAAGGCACGCGAAGTTCCGGCAGCAATCCAGAAAGCGATGGAAAAAGCCCGTCGCAATATGAAAAACGTCGCTCTCAATAACGGTACTTTGTATCATCCTGTAAAAGGTGCTCACACGGGTTCTCGTGTGTTTATGCAACCTGCTCATGAAGGTACGGGTATTATCGCAGGCGGTGCAATGCGCGCTGTATTGGAAGTTGCCGGTGTTCATAACGTACTGGCTAAAACCTATGGTTCCACGAACCCAATTAATGTTGTTCGTGCAACGCTGGATGCTTTAGACAGTATGAAGTCTCCAGAAATGGTCGCAGCCAAGCGTGGTAAATCCGTCGAAGAAATTCTGGGGTAATGAACCATGGCTAAGACTATTAAAATTACACAAGTTCGCAGTTCTATTGGTCGTTTGCCAAAACATAAGGCAACATTGACCGGTTTAGGTCTGCGTCGTATCGGTCATACTGTAGAACGTGAAGATACACCAGCGATCCGCGGCATGATCAATTTGGTTTCCTACATGGTTAAAGTTGAGGAGTAACAGATGCGCTTAAATACTCTGTCTCCAGCTGAAGGTGCTAAACATGCACCTAAACGCGTAGGTCGCGGTATTGGTTCCGGTTTAGGTAAAACTGGCGGACGTGGTCACAAAGGTCAGAAGTCTCGTTCTGGCGGTGGCGTACGTCGTGGTTTTGAAGGCGGTCAAATGCCTTTGTATCGTCGTTTACCAAAATTTGGTTTTACTTCACGTAAAGCAATGATTACTGCAGAAGTTCGTTTGTCAGACTTTGCTAAAGTTGAAGGCGATGTCATTGATCTAAATACGCTGAAAGCTGCTAATATAGTTGGCATTCAAATAGAATATGCGAAAGTTATTCTTTCTGGTGAAGTTAATCGTCCAGTTACTGTGCGTGGTCTTCGTGTAACAAAAGGTGCACGGACTGCAATTGAAGCCGCTGGCGGTAAAATCGAGGAATAAGTTACAGATGGCGAAACAACCAGGTTTAGATTTTCAAAGTGCTAAAGGTGGCATAGGCGAACTTAAACGCAGGCTTTTGTTTGTTATTGGGGCGCTGATTGTTTTCCGTATTGGTTCTTTTATTCCTATTCCTGGTATTGATGCCACTGTGCTTGCCAAATTGCTTGAACAGCAAAGAGGCACCATCATCGAAATGTTTAATATGTTTTCTGGTGGTGCGCTTAGTCGTGCTTCTATTTTTGCTTTGGGAATTATGCCGTATATTTCGGCATCAATTATTGTCCAATTACTGACAGTAGTTAACCCACGGTTAGCAGAGATTAAGAAGGAAGGGGAAGCCGGTCGTCGTAAAATTAGTCAATATACCCGTTATGGTACTTTGGTATTAGCGATATTCCAATCTATTGGTATTGCGACAGGTTTACCCAATATGGCCGGAATGCAGGGGCTAGTAATCAATCCTGGATTTCCGTTTTATTTCACGGCTGTTGTTAGTTTAGTGACAGGAACAATGTTTTTGATGTGGCTAGGCGAGCAAATTACTGAAAGAGGTATTGGAAACGGTATCTCTATCATTATCTTTGCAGGTATCGTTGCGGGGCTCCCGCCGGCTATCGGCCATACCATTGAACAAGCTCGGCAAGGCGATTTGCACTTCCTCCTGTTGTTGTTGATTGCAGTTTTAGTATTTGCTGTGACTTATTTTGTTGTTTTTATGGAGCGTGGTCAGCGTCGTATAGTGGTTAACTACGCAAAACGTCAACAAGGTCGTCGCATTTATGCTGCACAAAGCACACATTTACCATTAAAAGTAAATATGGCCGGCGTTATTCCTGCAATTTTTGCTTCCAGTATTATACTGTTCCCAGGTACAATAGCTTCCTGGTTTGGTGATGGAACAGGTTGGGGTTGGCTGACAGCTATTGCAATGTATTTGCAGCCAGGACAACCGCTTTATGTGTTACTTTATGCATCTGCAATCATCTTCTTCTGTTTCTTTTATACGGCATTAGTTTTTAATCCGAGAGAAACAGCAGATAACCTGAAGAAGTCCGGTGCATTTGTACCAGGAATTCGTCCGGGAGAGCAAACGGCCAAGTATATTGACAAAGTAATGACGCGCCTAACACTAGTAGGTGCATTGTACATTACTTTTATTTGCTTAATCCCGGAGTTCATGCGTGACGCAATGAAAGTTCCATTCTATTTTGGTGGTACTTCACTTCTCATAGTCGTCGTCGTTATTATGGACTTTATGGCTCAAGTGCAAACTCTTATGATGTCTAGTCAATATGAGTCTGCATTGAAAAAAGCAAATCTTAAAGGTAAATAATTGCTTTTAAATTAATTTGCTTTAGAAGTTACGGAGAGTAAAAATGAAAGTTCGTGCTTCAGTCAAGAAATTATGCCGTAACTGTAAAATCATTAAACGTAATGGTAGTGTTCGTGTGATTTGCAGCGTTGAACCAAGACATAAACAGCGTCAAGGTTGAGAAAAAGCATTTTTTTCTTGCAAAGTTGAGTTGAGCTGGCTAAATTAGCCAGCCAAACTTTTTATCTAAAAAATGTATAACTGTTTGAGTATCCTGAAAGCGGGCTTTTCAGCACAGTTATGCAGTATTTAACTTTAGGAGTGCATAGTGGCCCGTATAGCAGGCATTAACATTCCTGATCATAAACATACCGTAATCGCATTAACATCGATTTACGGCATTGGCAAAACTCGCTCGCAGTCAATCTGTGCAGCAAGTGGTATTGCTGAGCATGTTAAGATCAGTGAGCTGTCTGAAGAGCAAATCGACAAGTTACGTGACGAAGTTGCTAAATACATTGTTGAAGGTGATTTGCGTCGTGAAGTTACCCTAAGCATCAAGCGCCTAATGGATCTTGGTTGCTATCGTGGTTTACGTCACCGCCGTGGTCTTCCTGTGCGTGGTCAGCGTACTAAGACTAATGCGCGTACCCGCAAGGGTCCACGTAAGCCGATCAAGAAATAAGTCGGGGTATTAAATAATGGCAAAAGCACCTATTCGTGCACGTAAGCGTGTAAGAAAACAAGTTTCAGACGGTGTGGCTCATATCCATGCTTCTTTTAACAACACAATTGTTACTATTACTGATCGTCAAGGTAATGCATTGGGTTGGGCAACCGCAGGTGGTTCTGGTTTTCGTGGTTCTCGTAAGTCTACTCCGTTTGCCGCTCAAGTTGCAGCAGAACGCTGTGCTGAGGCAGTGAAAGAGTACGGAATCAAAAACTTAGAAGTTATGGTTAAAGGACCTGGTCCTGGCCGTGAGTCAACTATCCGTGCGTTAAATGCGGCTGGTTTCCGCATTACTAACATTACTGATGTGACTCCGATCCCTCATAACGGTTGTCGTCCACCGAAGAAACGTCGTGTTTAATTACGTTACGTTTTTAGGATTGTTGGAGAAAGAAAATGGCTAGATATTTGGGTCCTAAGCTCAAGCTGAGCCGTCGCGAGGGTACAGATCTTTTTCTTAAGTCTGGCGTTCGCGCGATTGACACCAAGTGTAAATTAGAACAGGCACCTGGACAGCATGGCGCACGTAAACCGCGTCTATCTGATTATGGTGTTCAGTTACGTGAGAAACAAAAAGTTCGTCGTATTTACGGTGTTCTAGAACGTCAATTCCGTAACTATTATAAAGAAGCAACGCGATTGAAAGGCAATACGGGCGAAAATCTGTTGAATTTGCTTGAAGGTCGTTTAGATAATACTGTTTATCGTATGGGCTTTGGCGCAACACGCGCGGAAGCACGTCAGATGGTTAGCCATAAAGCTATCATGGTAAATGGTCAAGTTGTTAATATTGCTTCTTATCAGGTTTCCCCGAATGACGTTATCAGCGTTCGTGAAAAAGCAAAAAAACAGTCTCGTATTAAGGCTGCTTTAGAGCTTGCTGAACAGCGTGAGAAGCCAAGTTGGCTGGAAGTTGATGCTGCTAAGATGGAAGGTGTGTTCAAACGTATTCCTGAACGTGCTGATCTGTCTGCTGACATTAACGAACACCTGATCGTCGAGCTTTACTCTAAGTAAAGCTTAGTACCAAAGAGAGGACACAATGCAGGGTTCTGTGACAGAGTTTCTTAAACCGCGCCTGGTTGATATCGAGCAAATTAGTTCGACTCACGCCAAGGTAACCCTTGAACCGTTAGAACGTGGCTTTGGCCATACTCTTGGTAACGCACTACGCCGTATTTTGCTTTCGTCTATGCCGGGTTGTGCTGTGACCGAGGTTGAAATTGATGGTGTACTGCATGAGTACAGCACTAAAGAAGGTGTGCAAGAAGATATCCTAGAGATTCTCCTTAACCTGAAAGGGCTGGCGGTAAAAGTTCACGGTAAAGATGAAGTTATTCTGACCTTGAATAAATCTGGAATTGGCCCTGTGACTGCCGCCGATATCACCCCTAATGATGATATCGAAATCGTCAAGCCGCAACATGTTATCTGCCATCTAACTGATGAAAGCGCTGCTATTAATATGCGTATTAAAGTACAGCGTGGTCGTGGGTATGTACCGGCTTCTGCCCGTATTCATTCGGAAGAAGATGAGCGCCCAATCGGTCGTTTATTAGTTGACGCATGCTATAGCCCTGTGGAGCGTATTGCCTACAATGTTGAAGCGACGCGTGTAGAACAACGCACTGATTTGGATAAACTGGTTATCGAGATGGAGACTAACGGCACAATCGATCCAGAAGAGGCGATTCGTCGAGCAGCAACTATCTTGGCTGAACAACTCGAAGCTTTCGTTGATTTGCGCGATGTTGCTAAGGTTGAAGTCAAAGATGAGAAGCCAGAGTTCGATCCGATTCTGCTGCGTGCAGTTGACGATCTGGAATTGACTGTCCGCTCTGCTAACTGTTTAAAAGCAGAAGCTATCCACTACATCGGTGATTTGGTTCAGCGCACTGAAGTTGAGTTGCTTAAAACGCCTAATCTTGGTAAAAAATCACTTACTGAAATTAAGGATGTTTTGGCATCAAGAGGTTTATCGCTAGGCATGCGTCTAGAAAATTGGCCTCCAGCAAGTATTGCTGATGAATGAGATCACAGGTTAAGGTTTTACTGAGAAGGATAAGGTCATGCGCCATCGTAAGAGTGGTCGTCAATTGAACCGCAATAGTAGCCACCGCCAAGCTATGTTTCGTAATATGGCTGGTTCTTTAGTTCGTCATGAGATTATCAAGACAACTTTACCAAAGGCGAAAGAGTTGCGCCGTGTCGTTGAGCCACTGATTACTCTTGCCAAGACCGACAGCGTAGCTAATCGTCGTCTGGCATTTGCCCGTACTCGTGATAATGAGATCGTGGCAAAATTATTTAATGAACTTGGACCGCGTTTCGCGAGCCGTGCAGGTGGTTATACTCGTATTATGAAGTGTGGCTTCCGTGCCGGTGACAATGCGCCGATGGCTTACATCGAGCTTGTTGATCGTACTGTTGAGTCTCAAGCAGAAGTAGCTGCAGAGTAAATTTGCAATTACATGAAAAACCGGGATTAATCCCGGTTTTTTATTATCTAAAAATTAACTTTTTGTCGTTTCATATTTTGCTATCATAGTGAATGATATTTATAAATATATAAGAGGTATTTATGTATCATATAGGTAAATTAGCTAAGTTAGCAGATGTTACTACAGACACAATTCGTTTCTATGAAAAACAAGGATTAATGGAGCGTCCTAATCGTACAGAAAGCGGCTATCGTCTTTATGGCAAAAAAGATTTACAACGTTTACGTTTTATTCGTTATGCTAAGCAGTTAGGCTTTACTTTGGAATCAATTTCAGAATTATTGTCTATTCGCATTGATCCTGCTCATCATACGTGCCAGGAGTCGAAGAATATTGTAGATGCTCGCTTGCGGGAGCTCGAAATTAAAATTATAGAGATGGAGAGAATGAAGGATTCATTAAAAATGCTTAGTGCCGCTTGTTGTGGTAGTAAACATGTTAGTACTGGATGTTCAATTTTAGAGATTCTAGAACAAGGCGCCAATAAACGTTAAATGGCATATCAGTTTTAGATAAAATCAAATTTTATAGGTAATCTATTAATAGAAATAATTGATATTGGCGCATTTGATATGGCAAATTATCAGCATCAACGAGGCATTATAAAGAAGAGAGCAGTAGAAGCTATATTGCATCATCCTTTATATAGGCAACGGATTGAAAAAATAAAAAAGGAAAAGGGAGTTATCAGCGAAAGATCAAACATAATAAAGAGCTAACTAGTGGGTTAGTGATGATTAATTAAAAAATTTATTATCACTAACCCACTCGTTTTATTATTTTTGTTATTTTTAATAAATCACGTATTTCAGTTAATAATGTGACTTCTTTAGTTGGTGCTGCTGCAGGTGCTTCTTCTTTTTCGCGACGCAATTTGTTTATAAGTTTTATCGCAACAAAAATTGCTATAGCGATGATAAGAAAATCAAAAATATTCTGAATAAAGACACCATAATTCATAATAACAGCGGGTATATTATCGTGAGCTTCTCTTAAGACAAAATGAAATTGCTAAAAATCAATACCTCCGATAAGTAATCCGAGTGGCGGCATAATAATATCTGCAACAAGCGAAGAAACAATTTTGCCAAATGCTGCACCAATAATAACACCTACAGCCAGATCAATAACGTTGCCTTTCATTGCAAATTCACGGAACTCTTTTATAAAGCTCATAGTCTCCTCACCATTAATCAAAATAGAACGTAAAATTTATAAGAATGTTTAAATTATAATATCTATTGATATATTTCTATCAAAATTTTTACAAAAAGAATGGGCTAGGTTGGAAGATCTTTTCTACTTCAGGAACATGTTTTTTATCAGTAATGAACATAATGATGTGATCATCTTGTTCAATAATATGATAACTATTGGCAACAATGACTTCATCATCACGAACAATAGCACCAATAATTGTACCAGGAGGCAGTTTTATTTCTGAAATTTTTCTACCGACAACTTTGGATGTGTTTTCATCACCGTGAGCAATGGCTTCGATCGCTTCAGCAACACCTTTACGCAAGGATGAAACATTGATTATATCCGCTTTACGAACATGTCCTAGTAAAGCTGAAATTGTTGCTTGTTGAGGTGATATAGCGATATCAATGACTCCTCCTTGTACAAGATCAACATAAGCAGAACGCTGAATAAGAACCATTACTTTCTTGGCACCCATTTTTTTAGCTAACATAGCTGACATAATATTGGCTTCATCATCATTAGTCAGTGCTATAAATACATCTGTTTGTTCAATATGTTCTTCTGCTAACAGTTCTTGATCTGAAGCATCACCATAAAACACGATTGTATCATGTAATAGTTCTGCTAATTCAGTTGCTCTTTCTTGATCACGTTCTATTAATTTTACACTGTAATCTTTTTCTAGCTGTTTTGCTAAACCTGCACCAACATTACCGCCACCAACTATCATGATTCGCTTATAGGGTTTTTCCAGACGTTGCAGTTCACTCATGACAGCACGGATATGCTCAGTGGCGACAACAAAAAAGATTTCATCACCTGCTTCAATAATTGTGGATCCCTGTGGTCGAATGGGTCTATCTTGACGAAATATTGCAGCAATTCTGGTATCAATATGGGGTAAATGTTCGCGGAGATTTGAAAGGGAATTACCTACTAATGAACCTCCATAGTAGGCTTTTGCAGCAACAATACTAACTTTGCCACTTGCGAAATTAACAACCTGAAGTGCACCAGGATATTGAATTAATTTATAAATATAATCAATGACAAGCTGCTCAGGTGAAATAAGGTAATCAATTGGTATGTGATCAGGGGTAAAAAGTTTTTCAGTTTCTTTGATATATTCAGATGCACGTATTCTAGCAACTTTATTTGGCGTGTTAAAAAGAGAATAAGCGATTTGACATGCAATCATATTAGTTTCATCTGAATTTGTCACAGCAACAAGCATATCAGCATCTTCAGCTCCGGCTTCCCTTAGGATCCTAGGGTATGAGCCATGCCCACTGACAACTCTTAGATCAAATTTATCTTGTAACTGGCGTAAACGTTCAGTATTAGTATCTACGATGGTGATATCGTTATTTTCATCAACTAAATTTTCTGCGAGTGTTCCACCAACTTGTCCTGCACCTAATATGATAATTTTCATTATATTTTAATCTCACTGCCAGATTGAGTATTTATTCAAAATAGTAGTGTTAATTTTTTATTAGAGAAGCATAAAAGAAACCATCTCCTCCCCGTTGAGTGGGTAATATTTGTTGGCCTAGTTCCATATTATTATTTAAAGATGCTTCTGGATGATGAAAAAGAAATTTCTTTATTTGTTCTTTGTTTTCATCCGGTAAAATAGAGCAAGTAGCGTAAACTAGGGTGCCATTGGTTTTTAAGTAAGGCCAGATAGCCTCAAGAATTTTATATTGTAATTTGACCAATTGCGGGATATCTATCGGTTTTCTAAGCCATTTTATATCTGGATGCCTACGAATGACACCTGTTGCTGAGCAAGGTGCATCTAGCAATATACGATCAAATTTCGCACCTGATATCCATTCGAGTGGTTTACGCCCATCACCAACAATAACTCTTGCATGTAATTTTACTCGATTAAGATTTTCTTGGATACGTTTTATTCGTAGTTGATCAATATCAACCGCTAAAACATCAGCTTTTGGCGCAAGTTCGAGTATATAAGTTGTCTTACCACCAGGAGCTGCGCAAAGATCAAGAATATATTCACCGTTTTTAGGCGCTAATAATTCAACGCATCGTTGAGCAGATAGATCTTGAATTGTTACCCAACCTTGGTCAAATCCTGGTAATTTGTTAATCGCACATGGTTTTTGTAATTTGATAGCAAATTTACTGTCATTGCTTAAACTGGCCTCTATACCCGCTTGTTGTAATAGCATTAGATAATCATTAGTAGAATGATATAATTGATTTACTCTTAACCACATAGGTGGTTTTTGGTTATTGGCCTCAAGAATCTCTTTCCATTGAGCAGGATAAACTTGCTGAATTTTTTCTAAAAGCCATTTAGGATGTAAATAATTGTTTTCATTATTATTGGCTTTTTCATTTAATATTTGTTCTTGCCGTTGAAATTGTCTTAATACAGCATTAATTAAGCCTTTTAATTGAGGGAGTTTCAGGGCGTTAGCTCCATCAACAGTTTCTGCTAGTGAGGCATGGGGGGGAATGCGAGTAAAACGAAGTTGGTAAATTCCTACCATAATAAGATAATGAATAATTCGTTGTTTTCCTTTTAATGGCTTAGTTATTAATTGTTGAATAAACCATTCCAATAAAGGTAACACTCTAAGTACACCAAAACTGAGTTCTTGTAAAAGTGATTTATCTTTATCTGATATATTTTTCTGCCATTCGGGAAGTACAGTGCTTAATGATTGTTTTTGATCAATAACCTGGGCAATAACTTGGGCACAAATGCTTCTAAGGTTATATTTTTTATTCATGTTGAATATAATTACCTACTAATTATAAATGCAAGCAAGAAATTTATTTTTTAATTTTGTTGCAATGGTGAATTTATTATTGTGCCAGGAATAAACAATCCGTGGCGAGAGTTTAGAAAATCACAAACTAACATGATCTTTTTACCGGCCGGTTGTATTTTTAAAATGTTTAAAATACCTTTCCCGGTTGCCACCTTAATTCCTGTTTTATCGGCACTTAAAATTGTTCCTGGTGATGAGTCAATCTGATGATAAATGACTTCGGCATACCATACTTTAATGGGGTTATCTGCAAAAATAAAATAACTTACTGGCCAAGGATTAAATGCCCGGATACATCGTTCAATTTGTTCAGCCGAAAGTGTCCAATCAATTAATGCTTCATCTTTACTCAATTTTTCAGCATAGGTAGCAAATGTATTATTTTGCTTTTCTGGTTTTGCTTGAGCTGATGCTACTAAATCAAGAGTATGTAAGAGTGCAGTAGGGCCAATTTTTGCAAGTTTTTGATACAGTGTTGCGCTGGTATCTTTTAGTTCAATGGGGCAACTTACTTTATAGAGCATATCCCCGGTATCTAGACCACTATCCATTTGCATAATTGTAATACCGGTTTCTTTATCACCAGCCCAAATTGAGCGTTGAATTGGCGCTGCACCTCTCCAGCGAGGTAGTAGTGATCCATGAACATTCAAACAACCGATTGGTAGCATATTTAATACAACTTCAGGTAAAATTAGGCCATAAGCGACGACAACCATAACATCAGCATGTTTATTTTCAATCCAGCGCTGACTTTCTGCTGTTTTTAGTGTTGTTGGCTGGAAAACAGCAATATTCGCTTTTTCGGCTAGTATTTTTACTGGGCTTGATGCGAGTTTTCGCCCTCTTCCAGCTGGTTTATCTGGTTGTGTCAAAACGCCAACTATTTGGTACTTATCCTTGAAACTGAGTAATGCAGCTAAATGTTGTGCTGCAAAATCAGGGGTGCCGGCAAAAATGATTCGTAGACAGTCTGACACGTAAAGATCCCTATATTAAAATATGAAAAATATCATTTCTTTGTTTTAGCTTTTAGACGTTCAAGCTTTTCAATTTTTTGCCTAATGCGTTGGCGTTTTAATGCAGAAAGATAGTCAATAAATAATTTGCCATTAAGATGGTCTATTTCATGTTGAATACAGATAGCAAGTAGATCATCTGTTTCTAATTCAAACTCTTTACCATTGACATCTAAGGCTTTAATTTTGACCCATTTAGCACGAGGTACGAATGCACGTTGTTCCGGTACAGAAAGACAACCTTCTTCTATTCCCGTTTCACCAGATGTTTCTAAGATAACGGGATTTATAAGTACCAATCTTTCATTACGAGATTCTGAAACATCAATAACAATAATTCTTTGATGAATATTAACCTGTGTTGCGGCTAAACCAATACCTTCTTCTTCATACATCGTTTCAAACATATCATTCACGATACGTTGTATTTCTGCATCAACTTTTTTTACCGGTTCTGCAATTTTGCGAAGACGTTCATCTGGGTAATGTAATATATTTAATACTGACATAAATGTTTAAAGCTATATCCAAAAAGTGAAAGTTATTTAATACCTATTCTAGACATTTCTCGTTATGATTGACAGTATTGGTTATAAATGAAACACACTTATTGCCAATGAAGTCTGGAAAGTATATGGATCCAATGGAAATATGGCTACGAATGAGGATGGTTTCTCATCTTTCAACTGTTAAGATTACTGCAATTGTAGAGAAACTCATTGAAATCAATAATGTTAAAGTCGCTTCTCTTCGAGCATGTGGGTTATCACCCCATCAATGTGTACAATTTACTCATGCAAATTCAAAAGCCATTTATGCTGCAATGAAATGGCTAGATGTAAGCGAGCATAAACTCATTACGTTATCAGATCCCAATTATCCATATTTATTAAAACAGATATATTCGCCACCAATTATACTCTTCGTTGCTGGTAAAGAGAAAGCGCTTTCTTCCACTCAAATTGCGATGGTAGGCAGTCGTTATAATGATTTCTATGGTGAAAAATGGGCACAAATATTTAGTCAGGAACTGGTGATGCATAAATTTACAATTACCAGTGGTTTAGCAATAGGTATAGATGGGATTAGCCATAAAACTGCATTAAGGAATAATGGCATAACCCTTGCTGTATTAGGTAGTGGTTTAAATAAATTATACCCAACCCAACATACTAGTTTAGCCAATAAAATCAAGGAAAAAGGGGCGTTAGTATCAGAATATCTACCAGATACTCCTCCGTTAGCCAAGAATTTTCCTCGTCGTAATCGTATAATTAGTGGCTTAAGTAAAGCAGTAATTGTGATTGCGGCTGGATTAAAAAGTGGTTCATTAATAACAGCTAAATGTGCATTGGAACAAGGTAAAGATATTTTTGCTTTACCTGGTGCGTTAGGTAATAGCTTATATGAAGGTAATCACTGGTTAATACAACAGGGGGCTTATTTAGCCTCTTCGCCGCAAGATATTATTGAACATTTAAACAGTGGACTAAAATGGTTACCAGAAAATAAAATCCTATCTGATAATCTACATATCGATAATTCTATGAACAATATATTGCGTTATATTAATTTTGAACCAACGCCTATAGATTTAATTGCTGAAAGAAGTGGCTTATCGGTTATTGAGGTATCTGCTCAATTATTGGAATTTGAATTAATGGGTAAAGTTATCTTTGTGTCTGGTGGATATATTAGAGTCGAGTAATTAAAGTGAGATGAGAATGCAAAAGCCAATTATTATTAGAAAAATGGCAAATGAAGATAAGGAGTATTGTCCTAAATGTCATAGTGAACTTATTATTCGAAATGGGGGATATGGGCCTTTTGTTGCTTGCTCTAATTATCCTAAATGTGATTATATTCGGCCATTAAAACAAGCAGCAGACAGCCAAATAATTAAAGAATTATTGGATTATTTTTGTCCCAAATGTGGGCATAATTTGGTGTTGAAGCGAGGGCGTTTCGGTATGTTTGTTGGTTGCAGTCATTATCCTCAATGTGAACATACAGAGTTAATTGATAAACCCGATGAAACGTTAATTGGATGTCCACAGTGTCAAGATGGCGAATTACTGCAAAGAACGTCACGTTTTGGCAAAGTATTTTATGGTTGTAATTGTTATCCTAAGTGTCAATTTGTGGTTAATGCTAAACCAATTTCTGGTAAATGTTCTTTTTGTCAGTATCCATTATTAATAGAAAAAAAGGTTTCACAAGATATGAAAATATTTTGTGCAAATAAATTATGTAATAGACAACAGTAATAAAAGTTTATGGAATAATTGGCATGTTTGATGAAATACCCCCTTCTTTTCGGAATATTATTGCAGCGTTAAATGAAGGCAAAATTATCGCATATCCGACAGAAGCTGTTTTTGGCCTCGGATGTGATCCTGATAATGAGAAAACAGTTCGACAGTTATTATTATTAAAACAGCGTTCATGGAAAAAAGGATTAATTTTAATAGCTGGAGACTATGAACAACTAATACCTTATATCGATGATAATAAATTAACTAATTTACAAAAAGAAATGATGCTTTCAACAGGGTCTAAATCTATCACCTGGGTAGTACCCGCTAGAAAAAACACACCAAAATGGTTAACAGGAAAATTTGATTCAATTGCGGTGCGTATTACAAATTTTGAGTTAATTAAAAAGCTTTGTTTTTTATATGGCAAACCCTTGATTTCTACTAGTGCTAATTTAAATGGATTATCACCATGCAGAACAAAAGAAGAAGTTATTGCCCAGTTTAATGGTCAAGTATCCGTTTTAGACGGTTCTGTTGGGGGACGTAAAAATCCCTCTGAAATTCGAGATATAATAACAGGTCATTTGTATCGAAAAGGTTAATGTGAATGGAAGAATTCGCCGTCTTTGGAAATCCAGTGGTACATAGTAAATCACCACTTATTCATAAATTATTCGCTGAGCAAACAGGTATTAAATATGATTATGGAAAAGTATTAGTTCCTTTAAATAAATTTGAAGAAAAATTAGATGATTTTTTTTCTCGAGGAGGAAAGGGGGCAAATATTACTTTACCTTTTAAGGAGTTAGCTTACCATAAAGTTGATGAATTAACTGAACAAGCTCAAATATGTGGTTCAGTTAATACTATCAAGAGGTTAGATGATCAAAGATTACTTGGTGATAATACCGATGGAATAGGCTTAATTTTAGATCTTGAGCGTTTGCGCTTTATTGAAAAGGGAAGACATATATTAGTAATTGGTGCTGGTGGTGCAGCACGTGGTGTTATAGCGCCTATTTTAAATTATGGCTGTCGAATAACGATTACGAATCGAACATTTAGTAAAGCTGATGAACTGGCAAAACAATTTTCTGCTATAGGACATATCAATTCATTGATGTTGGAGTCTATTGATTCTGCTGAGTATGATTTAGTTATCAACGCGACATCTTCTGGGGTTGTAGGTGAAGTTCCTACTATTTCACCTACTATATTCAAGCAAAATGTTTTTTGTTATGACATGTTCTATCGATTAAACGAAACACCATTTTTAACATTAGCAAAAAACTATGGGGTATTAAAATATGCTGATGGTATTGGTATGTTAGTTGGTCAGGCCGCTTTTGCTTTTAAATTATGGCATGGTAAATTACCTGATATTTCATCTGTATTACAGCGATTAAAAGAAAATACTGATATAAATTAGTTGGTCTATTTTTACGGAAAAATGATAAAGATATCAGGTAAAATTTGTGGATAGTATTTTTATAATAAACTTATAAATAATTATTTTTCCAATTGTTATAATTTGCTGCAGACAGGATTAAGCCTTTTAACTCTTCAGATGTTAATTTTCTAATTTGTTTTACAGGGCTGCCAATATATAAATAACCACTTTCTAATTTTTTACCTTGTGTGACTAAACTACCTGCACCGATAACGACATCATCATCAACTTTTGCGCCATCTAAAATAATTGAACCCATACCAACTAAAATTCGGTTACCAATAGTACATCCATGCAACATAACTTTATGCCCTATGGTAACGTCTTCTCCAATAATGAGAGGATATCCCTGGGGGTTAAGTTTATTTTCATGTGTAACATGAAGTACTGAACCATCTTGAATATTAGTTCTTGCTCCAATAGAAATGTAATTGACATCACCGCGTATAACAGTTAGTGGCCAAACACTTACATTGTCAGAAATGTGTACATCACCAATTACCACCGCAGTTGGATCGATAAATACACTATTACCAATAATGGGTTTTAGGTGTAAATAAGGTCTTATATTAGAAATCATTGCTATGTTTATCCTAATTAAACTATTTGAATTGGTTATCAAAGAGTGAATAGATAAATTTGTATTTTATATTATTAAACATTCTTTTAATCAAATATTATATAGGCCTATCTTTGTATTTTTTTAAATCAAAAAATTGCATGGATACTACAAAAGCGAGCTAAATTTGTAGAATTTTAATTCATTATGGCGAAAAAATGTTCATATAAATAAAAAAACACAAAAAATAGTTGAGTAAATTTTTAGGCGTCCTATAATGCGCCCCCACTGAGTCAGTATAGAACCAATCACTTGAAGTGGATTTTAGCGACGCAGGGTAAAGAAAAGTAGAAATAACTACTTGACTTTACAGGTGAAAAGCGTAGTATACGCCCCCTCGCGACTCCAGTCGCACGCTCTTTAACAATTAATCAGACAATCTGTGTGGGCACTCGCAAGACATCATCAAAAACTATTTGAAGATTAAGTCTTAAAGAGTGACAAACAGTTAATTCATATATGAACTAATAAGCAGTAACGTTATTTTAGCCGACGGAGAAGGCGATAAAAGGCCGACAAAGTGGCAAAAAAAGCGTTACGGCCAG
>NZ_AUCC01000049.1:4067-25944 GCF_000429565.1 Arsenophonus nasoniae DSM 15247 | reverse complement strand
GGTTTCTTGGGTTGCTGTTTTGCTACTTTGGGAAGATGAGGCTTTTTTACCTGTTTTTTGGGCACAGCATTCACCCATACCTTTTTACCGTAAGCAGGGGTACTTGAAGTCTGTTCTTCTGGTGAAGCCTTTCTAGGGCGATTGAGGCTTAATTTTTGGCGTTCTTTCATGATTCAATCTTTAAACAGGGTGCTCATTTCAGTATCAGTCAAACCCGTAAATTTCATCACAGATTGCCTATCCATACCACTTTCTAGCATTTGGCGCGCTATCTTCATCGAAGCTTGTTTCTCGCCTTCTTGAATTCCTTCAAGTTTACCTTTTTGAACACCTTTTTGTTCACCAATTTGCATTCCTTCAAGTTTGCCTCTTTGTAGTCCTTCTTGTAGTCCTTCTTGTCTTAATGCTTGAGCAATAGTCATAAGTGCTCCTTCGTGTTTTTCTGATTGTTTGGCTATCTCGGTGATGAATTCCATTGGCTTTTTGGCATTACCTTCTTGGATGAGATAGTTAAACATCGTGATGACTTGATTATCGGTATAATAATTATACGACAATAGTTTAACAATACTATCCAGTAGCTCCGTCATATCCCTTCTGCGAATGTGCTTTTGGAGTAACTCAAGCAACGCTATTCGCTTGTGTTGCATAATCTCACCATCATCAAGTGTGGTGACATCGGCTAACTTAAAAGGATTGGTGTAGATACGTTCTGCTAGTTTTCTGTCTTCAAAGCAGTCAAGCCAATTCGTGCTATAGGGGTGAGGACTTTGTTCACCACAATAAAACAGGATGGGAAAAACCAGCGGTAACTTTTTGTGACCCGCCTCTAAATGCTTTTGCATGGCAGATAGGCTATAGCGCATAAGTCGCCATGCTATGAGCTTGTCAGGTGAAGATTGTGCTTCAATTAAAACATAGATATAGCCGATTCCCTTCGCAGTGCTAACTGAATACAGGATATCACTCTGGTAATTTTTCATCTCACTATCGATAAAAGAGCCAGATTCCACTTTGAGGCTATCTAAGTCACACAGCGCTTTAATCTCATCCGGTAGCCAGATATCGAAGAAATCTTTAGCCGTTTCTTTCTCACTTAAAAACTGCTTGAATACGGCATCATGGGGCGTTGGGGTAAATTTTTTGGTCATTAATGTTAATGCCTTGTTTTACCTAACAATAGGGTATTTAACAATTTATCACAATTGAGTAAAATTTTATCGTTAGGGTAATTCTTTTCTTCTTCCAGATTTCTTTAACATAAAAACTTGAAATTGCTGTATTCAATGCGCTGTCGTCAGTCATAAAATCGTATTCATTCAAACTCAGAATGGCTTGAAGAAGCTGATATTGGATTTTGGCATGTTAGGTAGGTATCAGGAATAGCCCTAGAAGCGCCTGTATCGCGCTGTGAGGCGTTTTCTCCGCTTGAGCTATCCGATTGTAGCTCTTGGATCTCCAAATCCCTTGTAGAGGCTGATAGTGAGATTTTATTTTGGAGAGAGAAGAAAAACAAAAATTACTCACCGTCAAAAACTCAATAAATACAAGGTTTTTTGTCATTTTATTTATTCTTGAAATAAGCTATTACCGCAATATAACCGCAAGGTTACTTATTTTTTTCAAATTCTTTGGGAATTCTGGTGACTCGCTCCCACCACTAAATCAATATTGATTTAGTGGTGGGAGCGAGTTACAAGCCCTTAATAATCAAAGTCTGGAAAATTGATTAATAATTAATTTTTTAACCCTCTGTTCCGTTGTTTATCTTAACCTTTAACATAATTTTCACAAAACTTAGAAAAAATAAAAATGTGTTCATTATGTTACAGGTTAATTAGTCACTATTTTGGGTATTAATTTCTTATAAATTAAGTCTAATACACTGCAAAATTAAGCGTTTTTAATCATTCAAGCTATAACTTAGGTCACTCCTTATTTTTAAAATTTCAAAATCGGGATCTCCAGGTCTAGGAATGTGATTAAGCCAATTTTTAGTCCTCAATTTACCAATGTCATGATATAAGGTACTATCAGGAAATTGAATAGAAGGAATTTCACCTTTCAATGTTGAATTTGCAGATGGTGGTGTGTTGTTAATTCTGATCTTATTATATTTAATAGGAACATCGCTATCAATTGTATGTGTTAAATTATCTTCTTTGATATTAATATTAATATTAATAATGCCTTCAGATGGTATATCTAACCGTAGGTAGTCATTTTTATTATCAGGATTTAATTTTATATATATTTTTTGATCATTACTTTCAGTAAAATTAATATTAAATGGATCGCTATTAGTTACACTATCATCTAAATTAATAGGCTTACCTTCATTATCTGTGATTTTTAAGTAAACAATTTTTCTTTTATTGTCTATCTCTAGAGGATAGATAGGTTCTGGGTGTATTAAATTAATTTCATTAAGTAAATCTTCCATTGAAATATATTTTTTGTTCTTTTCATTAATTAAAGATGCATAAAAATCTTGTAAACATAGGTTGTTTATTTCATTGTCATTTTCCAAAATAGTGAATATACCTGCTATATAATCGCTAATATTATATTTTGAATATATTTTTATTTTATTAACTAATGTAGAATTTTCATTCTTAGTAAGTTTATGAAAGTTTTTATTAATTTTAAATTTTTCATTAATATCTAAATCAGAAAAATTGGAGTTAAATTTATAAGTATTTTTGTATTCTTTGGAATATTGAATAAGATAGTCTCTTAAGTTAAGATTGTAATCTTTATTTGGTAAATTTTTTGGTTCATATAAATCAGCAACCAATCCTACTTTACTAAGTATTCTTTTTAATAATGTTATTGTTTGTTCACCGTTAGTCATGCTAAAAAAATAATCAGTAACAAGTAATTCTGTATCTTCTTTAAGAATTAAACCGGCATAATTAGAAGGACTTTGATTTGTTAATTTTAAAAAATCTTCATCATTTATGAATGAAAACAATTGTTTGTATTTTTTATTATTAGTAACTTCTTCTAAAAATAACTCTCCATCTTTAATGCTTTTTTTGAAATTTTCAATAAAATCTTTACTATTATCTTTTGTTTTTAATATTTGATAAAATTGAGATTCCAAATAATCATCACTATTTTTATTAATTAATTCACTTGTTTTATTAAAAATATTTTTAATGTTTCTTAAAGAGTTTATCAAAAATGAATTTTTAGTATCATATTTATCTTCAATTATATCGAAATAAATTCCGGAAACTTTTGATACTTCAATATATTCCTTCTTTTCAATCGCAATAAGTTGAGAATTCCATTCTTTATATTTATCTAATTTTAAAGAATCTTTTAACATTTTATTTATCTTTCGAGGGTTAGGGCTAAGTATATAACCTATCTTGCCATTAATTCTCTGTGGGGGATTGAATTTTACATTTAACAATTTAAATTTTAGGTTTGGCAACTTGCTTAAAACTCCAAATAACAGCATGATCCCTAAATCAATAATAAGACTTGTTGCAGCTCCATTACGTTCTTCTTCAGTATCGCCCTCAATCGCTTTATCTATCCTTAATCCAATTTCGCTTGCCATTCCAATAAACCCGCCTACCGCAATTGCGGGAGCGTCAATTGTTAGCATAATTGGAAAAATAAATTCACTCGCTATTCCCAGTCTTGATATCCAGATTTCTTTTAGGGTCTCGCTATTGGATTTAATTAAGGTATCAGCATCAGCGTCTAATCTTTTCTGGAGGTTTTCTGTTACCGTTTGGAATACATCATTTGAAATAATGGTGTTATTTTTATTTATATAGCTCTCCATGTGATCCCAGTCACCAGAACCCAATTTTTTTAATCCGTTATACACTCCAGTCTTTCCAACAATGGGCACACCATCCTGATTATTGTATAAAGAAAAATGTTGAGAAAATCTAAGTCTTTTATCATCATCTTTTCCTTGTTCTGCAATCCATTTCCGCATTGTCGTATCGTCATTAAAAACACGGAATGGTTGATTTTCATTAGGGCAATAAACTATGGTTTTGCCTTTATCATCGACAAACCGTAATATATCAACAGAATTATAACCATTTATGTCGATAAGATAGATGCTTACATTTGATTTAATGGGAGTGGCATTCAATTTTAATGTTGATAAATTATCAATCGCATCATTCAATGGAACGTTAGGAGCTGCATTTTTCATAACCATTTCATAGTCATTGTAAGAAAACACTCCATTATATAATGCTTTTTTAGCACTAATAACAAAATTTGTTCTGGCAAGTGTACAGGCATCTTCTTTATGATTTTGCCAAAAATCATTGTATTGAGTTGTTATTTTAGAATAAAAATCAATTTCATAGATAATATATTTTAACTCTATCGGTTTTATTTTTACTTCATTATCTTGATTATAAATTTTTGCTCCAGGACCATCCCTATAAACTCCGTAGGTAAAATTAATAACATCGTCAGGAGCGTCTTGGCTTTTTGCTTTAAATCCGCGGAAAAGAAATTCGATTAAACTCCAGCATTCTCTTGATTCTTTATGGACATAACCAGTATATGTTTCCTTTGATTCATAAGCCCCTCTAGCACGATCGTTTAAACCAAAATAGTGAACGTATGTCTTATCAGGGTCAATATCGATGTTTTTTTTATCTTTAATGGCTTTTTTTATTAATTCTTTTGCTAAAGAAGATAAATCCGGAAATGAATCATTGACTGATTTTTGGATATTCAGTAATTCGTTGATGGGTTTTAATATTTTCTCGAATTTATCTCTTTCTTGTGAATCAGAAACCATATAATTTAGAATAGATCGGCCTATTACTTTAATAAAGAATACAGTCAAATCATAAGTTGATATTTTTTTTTTGAAAAATACCAGTGATGTTTTGAATGCCAATATCTCTACGTGTTCTCGTAGTAGAACTACTATTTTTATCATTAAAATCTTTTTCTTCTGCATTGTTAATGATGTAAAGAGTGGGTTCGTGATTTTTTTCATCAGACTTATTTTTATCATTTAATGTCATGGCTGTTTACCTTTTTTTTATTACAAGTAACTGTATAAGTATACATGTATTTGTGCAATAATTAAACATTTTTAATCCAAAATTAACTTGTTTTGGTATAGAATGACGGGGGAAAAAATATGATTTTTCTATTTTTGAGGCGAGAGTGAGTTTTCTAAACAGACTGCCCTAATGTTTTGATGAGCAATATGAGGTTATTTTGTACAATAGAGCGGATTTTAAATAGATCTCCCCTTACCCCAGAACCATAGCTATCTACACATTTTTCTGAAATAATGTTATTAATCTTTAGTATGCATATAACTTATCTGTTACCGGATTCGATTCACGACTAAATCGTCGATTAGCGATTTTGGTTAAACAAAACATGACGCCGGCTACTCGATTGGCTTGTGGCATTAAAGATGTTGCAAGTACTCAAAAAGAAACTTTTGCGACTACACAAGCTGTCTGGCGTTTTCTCAACAATGAAAAAATTTCTTTTTCAAAATTAAATCAACCCATATTAGAACTTGCAAACCGTGAAATAAAACAAAGTACTCACACTTATGCTTTGATGATTCACGATTGGTCACACCTGAAATTTGTTACACATAAAAGTAAAAAAAGAATTCTAAAGATGAGCCATCACGGAGATTTAGGTTATGAACTACAAAGTAGTTTATTAGTTGATGCAGCCAAGGATTACCAATTGTACCGATTTCTCAATCCCTAACTGATAATGATACTCGCCATTCTACTCTAGGCGATAAATTGAAAGCTCAGAAGACGCATATGGATGCCTTAACTGAGGATGTTAAAGATATTGAAGGTCTTAATTTATGCAAGGTATTGGTGCATATCATTGATCGTGAAGGCGATTCAATTGCCCACATGCGAGAATTAAGTTCACATGGATATAACTTTCTTATCCTAGGTAAAGGTGGGCATACCGTGGAATACCAGGGTAAGAATCAAAAGTTAAACGATGTGGCTGATAGCCTATCGTATAACAATACAGTTACCATTAATTACAAGGAAAAAAAAAGCCTATCTCTCGGTTAGTGAAGCAACAATAACGCTTAGTCGTATGGCGAAACCTAAACGTTTTAGTGATGAAGGAAAACGAATCAGTCCAAAGCTAGGTAAACGACTACCATTAAGGTTAGTCGTATCAAAAGTCAGTGATAAAAAAGGAAACGTTCTAGCTTGATGGATGCTACTAAGCAATGTCCTAGAGGAAATAAAATGTGATGAATTAGCTCGTTGTTATTACTGGAGATGGACTATCAAGTCATTTTTCAAACTGATAAAAAGTGCGGGACATAACGTTGAATTTTGGCTTCAAAAAATCGCAAAAGCTTTATTGAGACGATTAATAATAGCGAGTATGGCTTGTGTATTAGTTTGGCGTATACAACGAGCTGAAGAAATTCAAAACGCTAAAGCCCGTAGGTTTCTATGTAGATTATCAGGGCGACCACAAAAAAGAGGTCGACGAGAAAGTGCTCCAGCCATCTTTGCGGGTTTATCGGTGCTACTAAACACTATTCAGTTGCTATCTGAATACTCAGCCGAAGAATTATCCAAATTTACTAGCACAATATTAGGGTCGCCTAAATATGTGTAGATACCTATGGCCTACAGTGAGGGGGTTAGGTAGCTGTCGCTTGCGACTGCGTGCCTGACCCTCGAGCCCTCGGCGGCGAGAGTGGGGTTTGTGGCAACGCCCCAAGGTGTTGACCTTGAAGTTGGTTTTGGTTTGTATTTTTTACTTCAATTTTTCTATTTTTCTATTAGATTGGAAAGTTTTTCAGAGATGACCTCAAAAATACCCCATAAAACGCTCCGTGATCAATTCTAAGCTGTTATTTTTAAAAAAAATAGGTACCAGGGTGGCACTTTTAAATTTGATAGCCTTAAAATGGCTTATATTGCGTTTTTGCTATTTAGTGATTTGGAGCCGATTTAAATGTTGGTTTTAAGGTTGAGAGCAAACGCCTGATAGAGGCTTATAGGTGTTATATTTATGGTATATTTCGTTAAGTAAATAAATTTAGATGTGCAGAAATATTCAATGACTGAACAAAAACGCCCGATTCTAATAATCAAAGGTAAACGAGGTTCAAAGATTTCAACGCTTGAATAGGTTGTTAAACCTACTTTAAAACCAAACAATAAGGCTTTTGTTACGCCTAAAGCTGAGAAGAAACAGAAGGCAGAAAAAGTTCCTAAACCAACAAAGGTAAAATAAAAGCCACCAAAGCCAATTAGCAAGGAAGAAAAGGTTGCTAGACATGCAGCTAAACTTAAAGCGGCTGTTGATGTATTAGTAACTTTTTTCCCTAAAGTTTTTAATCTTGAATCACCAAAACCGCTAAAAGTGGGAATAGGTAAAGACATTAGAAAAATGATATATGAAAAGGGGCTAGGTATACCAAATAGTCAGATAAGTACGGGTTTAATGGCTTATACGCAGACTGAGGTTTATCAGAAATCCTTAGTTGAATTTCGTTCTCGTTTTAACCTAGATGGTTTAGTTGATGGAGAGGTTACTGATAAACAAAGAGAAAGAGCCAAGAAAAAACTTGATGAATTAAAGGCTTCAAAGTGATTGATATGCCTATTTTATTTTCATTTTTCGCGGTGATAAAAATTTGACTAAACCAGCAGTCCTAAAAGCATTGTTGGCAACTCTTAATCCGCCCTTACTACATTTCAAAAAATTACCGTGCATAAAAATTGAATTGACGCGTGATGCCAACGAGAGAGAGTTTGTCATGTTTGACTCCCCCACCTATCCGGTTTTAGAGAAGGTTCCTAAAAACCACTATTTTTATTGATTAATTTGCATAAAAAAACCAGCCATGAAGAAGCTGGTTTAAATTTCCCTAGTGCTAGCATGAAGTGGAAGAAATTTTATAATTTTAAATTTGCATTATGATGTCTTGAATGATTAAGTATTAAATATTTAGAAAATTCATGCATGAGGGAAAATCCCCGTAGTTGATTGATCAGCGAGTTAAAGCAAAAAGACCAGCATAACAGCACTGGTCATTATTTTTACCATTGATAAATGGGAGTAAATTTATTGTTTTTTCACAAAACAGCCAGATAAAGCAAGAAATGATAAGCGAACTTGAAATATTGAAAGCATATCGTTTAGCGAATAAAGATCATATCTTGTTTTAATATCTTCAAGTGAATGCTCCACAGTTCTATACGCAACATTCCTCGCTGATGCTATCTCTTTTTTTGATAGTCCAAGAGAGAATAACATTGCCGTTTCAAGTTGCTCTTTAGTGGTCAGTTCAGGAAATACATTGCTGAATTGTTCTATTTGATTTAAGTCGAAGGTTCTCATACTGCCACCTCCTGCACAGGCTTACGCCCAGCCCATATCAGGCGGCTATCTTTGAACATGCTTTTGAAGATGCGGCGATCTTGGCGCGTGAGCGACACTTTGCCGTAGGGAGCGTCTGAATCTAGGGGAATAATCCAGTAGGTATTTGTAAATTTAGAGCGAGTTTGGGTGGTAGCCATAATTGTGGCCTCTCTTACGGTTATCAAACCTCACCAAACCGATGTCAAACGGGGTGGTGAGACGTAACAAGGTTGACATACCGATGTAAGAGAAACCGGCGAACGATTAAGCTCCCTCGCTACGCCCCACCATAATGCGGGTGTAATTATAGTTTTGACGAACATAAAAAAACCGCAATAAGCGGTAGTCCGCTCTTACATTAGGGATGTCAAACCCTGATTGCCCATTAGGGACAACAATATCACTATACCTCTTAGAATGCGGTATGTGCAAGTAAGGGTAGACATTTTTTGCTACAGGCGTATGATTAGATATACATGTATATCATTTGTGAGGTAGGAAAATATGTTGGCGATACGTCTACCGGATGAAATTGAAAATAGGTTAGATAATTTAGCAAAAAGAACAGGACGCACGAAGACATTTTATGCCCGTGAAGCAATTCTTACGCATTTGGAGGATTTGGAAGATTACTACCTTGCTGCGAGTGTTGTTGCTCGTGTGCGAAAAGGCCAAGATACGGTTCATAGTTCAGAGGATGTGAGGAAATCTCTTGGTCTGGAAGATTAAATACGCTGATTCTGCACTGAAATCTCTAAAAAAAATGGATAGGCAGAATGCAAAAAGAATTGTTGATTATCTCGATAAGCGCATAGCAAGTAGTGATGATCCTAGAATATTTGGAAAATCTCTTAAGGGTGACTTAGGTGAGTTTTGGCGATACAGAATCGGTGATTATAGGGTGATTTGTGAAATTCTTGACGAAGAGTTAATTATTTTAGCTGCAATTATAGGCCACCGTAGAGAAGTATATGAGTAGACTCTAAATAACATGTGTATCTTGGCAGACGTCATGAATATTTAGAGCCATACCGTTAATTGGCCTAAATCACAGGAGAATATTATCACATGTCAAAAACCTGAATCTACCGCGCAAGCCTTAATTATCCGTCATAAATATATCGTGAGCATTGCTTACAGCTTCATTCCTAGCATTGCTATCGCTATTGTCGCCACTGGACTTATCCGCTGCCGTAATCGTGGCTTCTCGCTGCTCTGCATGTTGAGTTTTTGGAATGACTTCATAGTGCTTAACGGAACCCTCAATGATGTGCTTTTCGCCCTCTTGTCGCGCCCACAGCACCCTTACTTCTGCATTGTCTGACGGTTCAGCTATGCTGGCGTTGTATTGGCTTTCACTTATCGGAAACCAATCCAGCCATTCGTTGTTTGGCGACAACGTGTTCCTTTCTCTTTTTTGCCACGCTACCGCGACTACTTGATCGGATAGCGTGTTCTCAATTGGACGTATCACGTTTAAAACATTTTGGACGGTAGCAAATCCTATATCCTGCGTTATCGCGGTAGCTAACAGTCTCGGTAGGCGTGGATCGACTTTTGCGAGACAAACTCCTGCTATTAAGCAATCACGTTGAAAATCAGGTCGTTGCCGAACAGGTAGTGACTCAATTTTTTCTAGTGCCGTCCGTTGGCTTGCCTCATCAGGATAGACGTAGAGGAGGATTTTTTTTCTGCTGTCATCGGTCATAGGGAACATCCTCTCACTGTTTTTTTACTGCTCTCATCGACGCAATTGACGTTACAAGGGCAGTTTGCGAGTCTTCCATAATAGTAATAATCTGGTTGGGATAGGCTGATTTGACGGCTGGATAGATGAGTGATGCGCCACCACCTGTCAGATAAATGCGGTTAAAACTCTTTTTGTATTCATGCTTGATGTGGCTAATTACTCTATCTGAAAGTAACTTTACAGCGTCATTGAAACTGTTTTTTACATCATCAATTTTGGACTTGTCATTGATTAATGTTTTGTACAATTCCTCATCATCGTTTTTTTTGACTAACTGGTCTGCCACAAGGTAACTGGTTGTTGTCGATGCTCTATCCAGTGCGTTGTAGACGGCATTGGTGACGAGTGATACCCCAATCGTTGAATCGCCTGAAACATGAGAGATATGTGCGTATTTTCCTGCAATCGTACCACAGTCAAGCGTTGTACCGCCCAAGTCAACGACTAGCGAAACCTCCATTTCATGGACATTATCTTGCTCAAGGCTGTTGGCTGCTGACGGTAAAGACTCTGGTACAACGTTGATTTTCTTGAGAGTAAAAACCATCCCTGAATCAGACTCGATTTTTCGTAATAGGTTTTTTTTCTTTTTAGCGATGTTATCCAGATTGGGTTTCATATCGCTTGTGTAGAACTCTGAGATAGGCAGTGTCACTATCAATTCGATTTCTTGTGGCTGGATCTTCGACTCTAATAAGGCGTGGTGAATCGCAAGGAGATTTTCTGTTGAGTACTGAAAATCTATATTGGTTGTTTTGATAGCGTCAGGTGAGTAAGGATCATAACTATATTGTTCACCGTCAACAGTGTAGTTGTAGGTAGCTTTACCATTCAAAGATACGTTCCAGGATTTCTTAAACGAGTTATAGGTGATGATTGACTCTATCTTTCCTTCATCATCGAACCAAGCCAACTTGATCGCTGTAGAGCCATCATCACAAAAAATTGTTTTCATTTTTCATTCCTTGCATAGGTATGTGTTGTGGTGTCATTATCACCCAAAATATACCATAATGTACAAATTTATCAAACAAAAATCCCAAAATATTACATAACTAATTATTGTGAGTATTTTTTTGTATTTTTAGGTTGATTTTAATTCTCAAAAAGATACCTATGCGTAGATTTGTCAGATTAAACGGTCTATTTATGTGAGTTTAATTTGAAAAATAACTCAAATAGAATCCATTTGAACATTATAAATCATCAAAATGTGTAATATAAAAAAGACAAATATATAATTTGGGATTGCGTGCTCGACGTTCTTCAAGGTGCATCTACCTACCTAGCAGAAGACACGAGTAGTAAGTCCCTCGCAGGAGTGTGCCGAATGTGGACACACTCACCACGATAACCGTGATAGAGTTAATTCTCGACACTGGAACGGTGTTGCACGATGGCAGATTAACTTCACGTACTGAACGGGCGACAAGCGATAGTAAAACGAGAAAGGGTAAGCCTCTTTCCCGCCGTTGCTTGCCCATCAAAAAGAAGAACGTAGCACGCTACGCGTGAGCGGCGCAGCGTTGCTGCTTCGGAGATGTTAATGAGTTGAGTACTGTTTTATACTCTGCAGTAGGTTAATTTTTTTCAGGGATTCATCTCGATGGCTCGCAATAAATCTCCCAGAAAGCGTAAACCAGGTAAATCAGGAAGACCACCAGTTACTTCACGTGTTACACCGCCTGTTTATCCGAAACGTTTTATGATCTCTCTCCCACCCGAAAACGATGATGACAGACCGACTGAATTTTTTTATAACACCCCAAAAGAGGCCATACAGCATTGCGTCCGACTTGGCCCTCAATTTTTTCTCGACACTCAGTATTATCCGCCGCTAGTCACGATTATCAGGGGTTTTGAACAACGTCCAGACCAAGCCGATGACGCTGGATACAACTGCACTGAGGGGGTAATAACTGAAAGTCTGCCTGCCGATGAATTCATCACCTATACGGAGCTAGGGATAATCCCTGTCTCCTTCGAACCCTGGGATAAACACACCGATAACTGGGCTGACAGACCTGACAATTTTTGTTTCTCTAGCAAGATGCCCATAGGGTAAATTAGCCAGATGTATATCCCCCGCCCTGATAAACTACTTTTTACCATTGATGACGGTTGGAATAAATTCCTCGAAAAATACGGCGATAGCGTTAGTTCGTGGACGCGTTTATCTGTCGAGCGCATGCTTGCCTGCGGTACTTGTGCCATGGGTGTCCGGCGCTATTGTTGCGCTTCGCCTGATTGTTCTCACAGCCGTTTTTTCTGCCAAAGCTGTAAATCAAAAGCCTGCAGTTCATGTGGTTTCAAAGCCACCGAGCAGTGGTTAGCACAGCAGGTCCATGTTTTGCCAGACTGTGAATGGCAACACATTACTTTCACCATGCCCCATCTCCTTTGGCCTTTTTTTAACAATAACTGGCCGCTACTTAACGCCCTGTTTCGTGCTGCTACCCGAGCGATGCTGCAGTGGGCGAACGAACAGGGTATCGAAATTGGTATTTTCTGTGCCTTGCACACTTATGGCCGGCAACTCAATCAACATCCGCATGTTCATGTTTCCGTCACGCGCGGCGGTTTGGATAGTAAACATGGTGTATGGCGAAAGCTGTTCTTCAAAAAAAAGGCAGTCGAAAAAATTCGGAATCACTGCCCCTTTAGTTCCTTTCAGTAAAGCCCCCTATCAGATAGCGTTGCATCGTTAGCCTTTTTGGAAAAAAAGGCAGGGAATGTTACCGTAATGAGATTATTTAATTGCCTAATCAAATCAGTTCTGGTAAAGGTTAACTGCATCGAACCTTTTTTGAACCAGCGCACAAGAAAATATTCAGTCTCGAACGTCCGTATATCTCTCGATACCTTGTAGTTGATTTCATTGCCTAATCTTTTTTGTGTATCGGGTACTCTTTTGCCGTCCAGCAGTGAAAATATGCTGTGCAATTGGTTTATTTCAGACCTTTTTAGAAATGTAGCTGTTCTACCGGAGGTTGATGTAAGATGAATAGCATCTTCAATAACAAGTTTTTTTTCAAACAGACACGGACGGTCGGATTCGCTATGCCATGACAACCCTTTTACTACAGACTTGAAGTTGTCTATCAGTAGTGTTTCCCTGTTGCATTCTTCCTCGATGAAAAAACTTTTTACATTTTCAGAATTAAATAAAGGGATTGCTTTATCTATGCCACCCAAGGTTGCCTGTAGCCTTTTGATTTGTTCATCAGAAGCAAACTGATGTAATTCAGATTTTTCTACAGTTAAATTCCAAAGCCGAGTATCTAGGTTCTTGTCGAAGTTAAAAAAATGTGCCCCTAACCCCTCCTGTTTCCTATATTCTTTATCCGTTCCTGTCAATGAATCAATGTTAAAAATGTCGGAATTGATTGCTTCATCTGGATAGTACAAGGTTACGCCAGTCTTGCTTACAGCTTCTTTAGCTAAGCTGACTGATTCAGCTATGAGTTTTAATCCTTGCGTGTAGAGGTCAACAGCCCTGTCACGAATTGCAACAATATTATCTATCTCATTGTAATTTAATACTTCTGCACTATCATGGTGGATTAAACTTTTCATGGTGATGGTCATATATTCCTACCTTTTTATGGATAATACGATGATATAAATATCAACGTAGACATATAAAATTAAATGTTTCTTGTTAGGCAATGATAATTGTATTACACACAGAATTAAAATCAATAAAATAAAGGTGTGAGATAGCATTTATTTTGTTTTTGAATAATTCACATTTCAATCGCAATAATATTAAATCACATTTCAAAAAAGAATAATTAAATATAAGTTTATTTTAACCTTAACTGGAATCAATTAGGTAATGATTTAAACATAATTAAATTAACAGGAATCATTCGTTTATTATTTGCTTATTCATTTTATCTTTTGTTTTTATTTTTTCTCCGATTCCTCTACCAAATGCCACACCAGAATAAAAAGAATTTTTGAGCCATTAATATTAAATTGAGAATGAAAAAAGCATTTACAGAATAGAAAAAACAATACGGATATCTGTTATTTTTTTTGAAAAAAAACATTCCATTTTTATATTCAGTATAGGATTATAAAAAAATATACCTTTTAATGATTTATAAAACTACCCTAAAAGCCATTTTCGATTTGACTGCTTCGCACTAGCTTCTCTCCAACTTGACAGCCTCCAAAGGGCAGGACTTTACGGCGCACTAGGTAAAAACTTCTGCCACACAGATCTTTGGCGTGATAGCGTGGCGAAGTGAGTTTCAATCGATTGATTATGTTAATAAAAAAACAAAATGAGATGTGCAATTTCTAAAGACTGAGTTTTCATCGGGTTTACCGTGTCAGATTATGGAAAAAACACCCTTAAATTCGCACTGTACGCCACTGAGGGAGGTTTTTCTGATGAACGAAGCAGTCTAGAGGATGCAAATCGACACCTGGCAGATTTTCGCCAAAGGTCTGGTTCAGAAATCGATTTTAAGGCGTATGTAAGCTCCGTGACGGCATTTCCTGCCATCAAGCCAGAGAAGAGCTACCGTCACGTTCACAGAATCGCTTATAATTCGTTGTAGGACTTTTACGGTTTGATGTGATTTGATAGTAAGTTCAAAAGAAAGGGATCGCCTACGGCTCACAGGACAAGCGCCAACACTTAATCATCTAAGCTGTGTAGAGCTATTTCCCCTATTTTTGTTTTTCTTACCCCCTTCACAAGTATGTTAATTCTACTATTGAGGCTTTTTGTAAGCTCTTTGGTTTGCTTGATGCTTGTTCTCAATATCCTAAACTTAGTTTCGTACTCGCTAATTAACTCCCGTAATTTTGCGTTCCGCATAGAGAATTTCGACACCATGTAATGCCCGTCTTCTGTTTTTGGTGCATCCCTGACCGCAACGACCTTGCCTGTTTCAAGATCTCTTTTGATTTTTGTCCATCTGATGCGGTGACTTACACCATTCAAAGCATAGGTTGGCAGGTAGGGCGTAAAAATGCCGAGTGTTTTCACCTCGGTAAGAAATTCCTGAATCAATTGCCGCGCCACACTTGCATCAAACTCGACCATAGTCTCACAGACCTTGAGAGCATTTTGCAGTTTTTCCAAAGCTAACTTCTCGTATATCATACCCATAAAACCTACCTAAAAAAACGTTCCTTACGATTATTAACTATAGCCTAAAGCCCTATGCATGGACTTATTGGGAATGATAACCTCAAAAATCCAATAAGTCCATACACCCCCTATATGGACTTATTGAAAACCTCTATCATAGAATACAATAAGTCCATATACCCCCTATGTGGACTTATTGAGAATGAACGCCACCAGAAACCAATCAATTCAAAAACCCTCTTCTGTATGCTGATCATTTAACCAGTAAATCACCCCTTAAAATATTGACATGTGTCACGAAACATGATCATATAATATATACCTATTTTTAAATAAAATTAAAGAAAAGGTATAAATTTTAAATTATTCCCGATTGCGTTATTTGATTATCTGACAGGAATATAAAATTGAAAAATAAAATACTCATTGTAATAAGTGCTTTGATGACTTCCCCTTTCGGTCATTCCTCGATGGTTGATTTGAAAAATACAGCATGGGAAAAATACGCCAAGATTTGCGATATTGACCCACTGCTTCTATATGCTATTGCACTTAAAGAAAGTTCTCATCGGATAGGTAGTGGTAGCTTTGTTGCGCCTTACAAATATGCACTGAATAACCCTGTTTTAGGCTCCTACTATCCCAAAAATAAGGCAGAAGCCGTCCGAAAAGTTAATGAGTTCGTTAAAGTTTCCAACCTCACGGACATTGGTATTACACAAATAAATTGGAAGTGGAACGGGAGTAGATATGTTTCAACTCCTTCTGAATTGCTAGATTTAGACAAGAACATTGAAGTATCAGCAAAAATATTGTGCGCTGCCATAGCACTATCACCAAATGATATAGCGCAAGCGATTGGTAATTACCATACACCGAATCCAGCTATGCGAAAAAAATCTAAGGCATACGGTGAATCCGTCCTATTAATATGGCAAAGGTTGAATAGCTATGAATAAAAAAATAAAGGAATATAATACTTTAATGTGTAGCGTTTTCCTTGATTCAATCAAGATCGGAAATTGTAAAAATATTTCACTATCTGCTAATGATAAAAGCTATTTCTCAGAAAGTTATGAAAGTGTATGTGATTTTATTGAGCAACAAAAAAGCCCAGCTTTTATTATTTCTTACAGTGAAAAAAATAAAAGGCAAAGTTTAACCCCCCATACTGATGATATTATTAGAGAAGCTATCAATAATGTTTATTATTTAAAATTTCATTCCCTGATTAACACAGCTATAATTAATAGCATGGAAAGTTCAAGTGGAAATTATTTCTTTTGGTTCTCTGATAATAAATCTTTTCAAAAAATAAGCTCGTTATCATTTAAGGAATTAATTCATGCTATTTGTAATTATAGCATTCAAATAAACCTAATTTACCGACCATCAGAAATATTGATTATGGATATTAAAAAACTAAATAGGAGTGATGTAATTGCAATTTATCTGAAATCAAGAATGGCTATGTGCTGTAAGGAAAAATAATGTTACTTATAATGCCAGATGAAGCTGGATTAGCAGTGGAAATGATAAAGCTCGGATTCAGGAAAGCTATTATATTATCTGAAATACCTTCACTCTCTTCTTCTGCTTTTGATTGTCTTAAAAATGAAGCAGGGTTAAGCGGTAACGGTTACGATGAAAAACGGTTAAGGCGGTTAAAGAAAGTTAACAGGGTTTTCGTAGACGATAATTTGAAAAAACATGGTTCTCTTTTTCTTTATGTTTATTTGATAATGGCTTCAAATCCAAAAAATAAAATGAACATTGAAGAACTCGTGAGTGCCTACAGCTCCTATCGTGAGTTGTACAATGTTCATTGCAATAGCTACAACGATACTTTGAAGTCAGAGATGATTGATGCAAATATGGCTTGGCAGATAGCCACAGCATACCGTAGTGATGTGATAGATTTGGTAGGCTGTTTTTATTGCAGAAATAAGTATATGTATTTGACTTGCAATGCTGATACGGTCTGTAACATGAAATGCGCGTTTTGTGGAAAAAGCCATTATTAATCATAATGGTATAAGGAGAAAGGATTTGAAAATGAAAAAAACGAAAATAATTTGTTTTCTGGCTGCGCTTCTGCTTTCAGGGTGCGCCTCTGAACCTAAAATATTTGGTTACAATTACAACGCCATCGCTACTGATCCCGTTTACCCGACTGGTAGTAATGCCAAAAAATTTGCTAAAGCCATGCTGCTCGATGATTTGGACGATGATGGCGATAACTACAAAATCTACGCAGCCTATGGAGTTACCCAACAACAAACGTTTCGTACTAAACTCAAAAAGCCTGTACGCATTAAAGATATTGAAAATGCTAAGAAAATCGAAGGCAGAAACCCTATTGATTTGGGGCAAATTGGTTTAGGCATGGTAATCAATCCTGTATTTGGTTTTTTTGCTTTGGATACTCGTAGTCAAAAAGAAAAGGCTTTTCCTTATGAAAGTTCCATCAAGATTGCTCACTGGAATGAACAGCTTAGTTCTCATCAACAGTTAATAGCACAACGCAATTTAATCGCACCAATTTTTAAACGTCACTTAGATGGACCTATGAATGATATAGCCCCCGCATCAGGATTAACTAATTGTGATAAAGGGATAGATATAGTTACTATTCCTCTTGGTATGAAAAGTGAAACAGAATATAAAACGGTAAATAAACCTCCATTTGAAAATAAACAATATCTGAATCTTTTTTCTTCCAACAGGTGCTACCTTATGGCGCATGATACAGGTAAGTATTTGCCACAGTTTATTGAAATCAGTAAAGATCTTGGTCGAACTTACGCCATGTATCTTCCCGCAACATTGAAAAGTGAACCGATGATCTTGCACGATGGTAAAGTGATGAAATTCAGAATGTGATGTAAGATAGATTGGTGTTACCTAGATTATAGATAACGCCAATCTGCTAAAGAAAGTCCTATTCCTGTTGCTCAGTTACCTTCAAGTTGTCTTTGGCTTTTTCTCTGACCTTTTCCATATCCACACCATCTAGCCCCTTTTCAAAGCGCTCTACTGAATTTAAACGTTCTCCGTTGGCGTTCAACGCACTACCTTTTCCTGTGTATTTATCGAGGTCAAATTTGTTGAAGTCTGGCAACATGTCAGCTTCTTTCAGTGTAGCGGTCCATTCTGAAAAATCTATTTTAGTGAAGTCTACATTTTTCAAATCTCCTAGCTTAATTCCTTCACAATTTGGATTTTTTTTATCACCGTAACCACCCTGTTGATTGTGGTTGTAGTCATTGATTATCCTCGCTACTTGAGAGTTGTAGGCACAATAACTACTAGTTTTCTCTATACATGCCCCTAACAACTTTTTGGAACACCAACTACCCACTTTCGTTGCCAGTTTTGTTTCTTTTTTGACCGCTAATTTAAACTCGTCTTCGCTACAAGACCATATAATATGAACCAGCATATTTGCAATCTGGTATGCCATGTATGCGTAGCCGACAACGGAGATAGCAGTAGTAATAGAGGACGATAACTCTACGACCGCTTGACCGCCTTGCTGTGCTGTATTATCAGCCAATGCTTGAGATGCAGTTTGCGCTCCTTCATTAGCAGCACCTTGAAATATGGCATTGGTTACTCCTTCACCAAATGTTTTCAGCGTCCATTCAGCCACTTTCGTTGTCAGGTCATTAATTGCGGCATTTGCCAGACTCACAATCCCTTGTTCAGTCGCTTTTTTGGCTACGTCTGCTCCCGCATTACCGATAAAGGAGTTAAATGCGGAAATAGCGGGTTTGGTGATAGCGTCCACAGCTTGCAAAGCAGCGTCACTTGCCATGTCGAAGACGCCTTTTCCACTCTCAAACAGTCCAGCTTTTGCAGCAAGCGCATCGGCAGCTTTCATCGTCATCATTGAGAGTTTGACATATTCTATCCAACTGACCCCGACAGGCTGATCGCAACAGTCAACCCACCCGCCCATCGCGGTACGACACGTTAATGCTTCACCTTGGAAAACTACGCATGAATTGGTATTGAGTGAGGATTCACCGTTTTTCACGGCTTCTGCATCTTGGCAAGAGGTATCGCCCAGTGCGAATGTTGCAGCGTGTAGCATAGCTGCTGCCGTTGCAAAATCACCGTTTGGCGGTGTAGCTGGCGTAAGGCATTTACCGTCTAAACATTGCATCTCTCCATCGCATACGGTCTGCTCGTTTGACCGCCCGTTGCTGATAGGGACATCTTTTCCGCAATCCCATACTTCGGAGGATTGCCAGCAACCAGATTCCCCCCCTTCTTTACCCACAATGCAGGACGATTTGATGAATGCACAACCCTGTTTTTCATAATTTTTACAGGTGTTGTTTACGCCGAAGTCTTTACCACAGTTGGTAATGACTTCGGCTCGTTTGCAGAAAGGGGATATTTGAGGAAGTGGAGGCGGGGCAAAATCGGGATCACAAATTTTTACGCCATCAATCGTGGTACAATGGTTTTCATCTGGCACAATCTTATCATGGCAAATGACCTGATAATCTTGACAGTACCCTTCTTTGATAGCTTTTACTGCTTTATCAAATTCATTCTGATTTGGGGAAGTCCAAACGTCATTAGTGATAGCCCGTGATTTGTCGAACTCAATACGCAGTTGTGCAAACCCTTCACCTTTACCAGTAACAGACACCCTATTTTTGAAGAAAATTTCTTCATTTGGTTTTGCATCTTTGAAATATTTTGTCACATCTACATTGAGCTTCTGATCCCAACTGGTACTTAACTCACAGCGACCTTTCGTTTCAGGCGGAAACACATCTTTTCCGGTTGGTCCACCCCATACTTTTTCGAGGCGATCTTTTGAGCCAACATAAATTTGCATGTAATCATCCCACTTAGCGCGGGTAATTGTTGCTTTTTTGACCGCCTCGGGATTAATCACATTAACAGACATGAAATCTTCAAATATTCGACAATGACCATACCAATAGTCATCTCCTACCTTACCCAACCAAATATCCACGCAATTATCTCCGCATGATTTGATATTGGCTGGTCCTGCATTGTGTGACACCAGACCCGCGCTGAACGGATGATCTACGATGTAGCGACCCGTAACATCAACTGTCTTGGTGCATTCTTTGTAGTCTGGTAGATGCTTTTTATCGGTGAACTCGTCAAAGACGTATTTCGTTTCGCATTTTGACAAACCATTGACAAATTTCTGTTCGTTCTCAATGAAATTATTATGACCTTTGAAAATTGGATCTTCTTTTTTCAAATCAATAGACGTGTGGCGGGATGCGCCTATCATCGTGCGGTAAGCTTCTCCCTTTGCGCTTTTTTCGGTTTTTAGCGTTTTCGACTCTTTGATACCGATGGCGTTTGTTCCTTTATCGTCTCCGTAAACGCCTGAAATATCACTCAGTGTTGGGCTGGTTTGGTCTTTGGGATATATTGTATTAAAATCAACGGATTGACCGTTACCAAATTGTGATTTACCAGAAGCATCAAAGTTCATGTTCGGCAGTGACTTGTAGAAGTCCATCGCTTCTTGTGAAGTTTTTGTGCCAGCTTTTGCCCCGTCTAGGTTGATTTTGTCTGACTGGTATACGCTTGGATTTGTGGGCGTTGTCGGTACTGTATCTGCTGAAAACGCATAAAGTGGTGTAAACAAAACGGAAAGATACGCAACCAGCGATATGTTTGTGATTATGGCAGAAGTGCGCTGACCTCTCATCCAGTGGAACATGAACACTCCTGATTTAAAGTAATTGTATTTTTGGCTATACTATCGGTAAGCAAAGTTTTTTTCTTGTCGGATAAAGAAAAAAACGATACGAAAATGTGGCAGTTTTTTCAAAATACGCAAAAACCGCCTTTGGAGGGATTATGGATTTTGACGATGATTATCAAATATTAAACGACATAAATAATCTGGTTGAATATCCACCTGAAATGTTGGAGGCTTTTCCTAATAACATTCATTATCATGACTATATGGACTGGGTGATTGATGAAGTTGACTTACCACATGATAGTGTAAACAGTATACCGTTAAGAAAAAGCAGACAACAAATTGAAAGGGAACGCGCTATTGAACGCGAAAAAGATTTGGCTTTGTATGGAAGGGCTTATGTCAGAAAGCGTGACAACGCCAATAAAATGTTTGCTGGATTGGGATTAGACGGCTTTATTGAAAATTATGGTATTGTCGCTATTTGTGCTGTTGTATTTTTCTTGTTGTTTACTCCTATTTAATAGATTTCAGTGCAGAATCAGGGCTTTACTTTTTCTACCAATACATTAGCTGAAAATGTTAATACACTCATTCATTAAATAAATCTCAATGCTTTCCTGTTCACTCAAATCGGACAAATTTATCATCATCCTTGACGTCTAGGAATTTCAAAGTGATTTTGGTTAAAATACAGTCAAAAATATAAGTCAGATCATACTAACTGATTGATTATGTCGGTAAGCCCCTAGACGCGATGCTGAGCACTAGGAGACTAAATAAGTGGGTTGATGGGAGAAAACATCGTAGAGAGGCTTACAGGCACCTTAAAATCGAAAAAGAAGACGTTGCTGTAACTTCCACCGCTCGGCGCAGTCTTTGGCTGAGGCGTACCGCAGGAGCGAAGCGACGAGGAACGAAC
>NZ_AUCC01000049.1:0-4057 GCF_000429565.1 Arsenophonus nasoniae DSM 15247 | reverse complement strand
AGGAATGTTGCGTATAGAACTGTGGAGCATTCACTTGAAGATATTAAAACAAGATATGATCTTTATTCGCTAAACGATATGCTTTCAATATTTCAAGTTCGCTTATCATTTCTTGCTTTATCTGGCTGTTTTGTGAAAAAGCAATAAATTTACTCCCATTTATCAATGGTAAAAATAATGACCAGTGCTGTTATGCTGGTCTTTTTGCTTTAACTCGCTGATCAATCAACTACGGGGATTTTCCCTCATGCATGAATTTTCTAAATATTTAATACTTAATCATTCAAGACATCATAATGCAAATTTAAAATTATAAAATTTCCTCCCACCTCCTACTAACACCAGGGAAATGTTAAACCAGCTATTACCATCTCCTAGCTGGTTTTTTCTTGCCTACAGTAAAAAATTAGCATACGTGATAAACAAAAAAATAAAACAATATTTATCAACTAATTATTTGATTTATTTTATTTTATTTTTTTAACACCCCCTTGACAAGAACAATTAAAAAACCAAAATACTGTATATAAACACAGTTATTTTAAGTGAGGCTAGATATGAATCCTATTAGAAAATACGAAGAAACCGACAAAGTTGAACGGGATGTTATGCAGAGTTTGGGCTACGAATGGAAAAATCGAGGATGGCAAAGAGGAAGCCAAATCAATCAAGATACTATATTAACTCAAGCATGGGTTGGACCTGTTCCTAACAATTTTAAACCACCTAAAAATCCAGAAAGACCGCATATATGGGATACCCCTATTTCAGAAATTAACAAATCTACGACAAATATATTTGATGATGATGACCCTCCCGCACCTTTGACTGAAAGTTACAAAAACGAAGAACGAAAAAAGAAGGATGATATCGTAAAATATCATAAGGAATTAGAACAAGATATTAATTACAAGCTTCAGACAGCCACCCAAATAAAACAATCGTTACAGACAGAATATAACAAAAAAGTAGCATCTCTATCTCCTGCAGAAAAAGCAGAGCATGAGTTAAACATAGCAAAAACAGCATTAGAGCAAACTAAAGCTCAAATAGCCTTAGATATGGCAAAAGTAAAGAGAATCGAGGCGGAATACAGTAGACTGGCAGAAGAAGCCATGATTCTTTCATATGAAAAACCAACTTCATCAAACAGACGAGAATGGAAAAAAGCATGGGACACAGCTCATAAAAAACTAGAGGAGGCAAATCCTATAAAAAACAAGATTGAAAATGACAAAAAAAATCTACCAAAACTAGAAAAAGATATTCAAAATAAAAAACAGAATTTAGACAATGAAAAACAAAATGAAATAAAAGATGCTGTCAAATTTACGGCTGACTTCTATAAAGAAGTTACAAGTAAATATGGTGAACAATCCGCAAAAATAGCAAAAGAATTAGCGGAAGCTGCCAAAGGTAAACAAATTCGTAATGCAGAGCAAGCGCTTAAATCATTTGATAAATACAAAGAATCTCTTAATAAAAAGTTTGGCGTTAAAGACCGAGAAGCAATAGCTAAAGCATTGGAATCCTTAAAGCGAGATGAAATAGCTAAAAACCTAAAAAAATTCAGTAAAGCATTTGGATTAACAAGTTCATTTATTGACTTCCATGATCTGCTTCAAGAACTAAAAAAATCTATAGAAACAAATAATTGGCAGCCATTTTTTATCAAAACAGAAAGTTTAGTTGCAGGAAAAGCAGCAGTAGCAATAACCGCATTCTCTTTTAGTATTATACTAGGATCACCAATAGGCGCTTTAGGTTATGCTCTTATTATTGCTGTAGTTGGAGCTTTAATAAATGATGAGTTAATAGAAAAAGCCAACAAATTATTATAATAATATAAAAATATAAACCACTGTTAATATCAGTGGTTATTTTTTATAATCAAAAACAAAAAATATCCACCACCTAATGGAATGGAAAAAACATAACAAAATAAATAATAAATAGCCTGCATACTCCCACCAACTGGATTAGTAAAAAAATCATGTTCCCAAAATTTTCTAGAGGTGTATTTTAATGCTATGTTTTCAATTGCCATCTTTGCAAACGGATATAAAAAAGCATTAACAAAAGCCAAGAATAAAAAACCATAATTATTATGATTATCAAAGACTAAAATAAATGAACCTGCCAACCCCCAAAATACATTTCTGATATAATAATTTTTATTCATATTAACAACCTTCAAAATAGAATAATCACCAAAACATGACATGGATCGCTCCGCTCACGCATCGGCGCGCAAAAGCTCCTGTACACCTCTGTAAGCGATTTTCTCGTCTTCCATGCCCTGACGGGCATCTAAAACCGAGAAAGTGCCGTTACAGGCTTTTCAGGGGCTTTAAAATCGAAAAAGAAGACGTTGCTGTAACTTCCACCGCTCGGCGCAGTCTTTGGCTGAGGCGTACCGCAGGAGCGAAGCGACGAGGAACGAACAGCCAAAGCGAGGAAGCGGAAGATCATCAAATGCTGATTGAAGCACGTTCACACTGATGCCTGAGACTGACACGGAGAGTCTTATCAGGAAAGAGCAAAATTAGGGATCTGATGGGTTTGCCAGATGTGAAGTTATCCACAGGCTCAAGGGGGTGAAACTCGGTTAAAAGACTAGTTATGTATAAGTTAAAAGAGTTAAAGGGATTTTTCTGGCTGTAGGTATATGAAATAAAATAAGTTTTTCGACTTGTTGGTTTTTGAAGTGCGATAGTTGGTTTTTGAAGTGCGATAGTTTGGTTTTTGAAGTGCGAGTGTCAAGCAGGGTTATACACAAAAATTCTCCGATAGTTTTGAATCGAATCTATCAAATTATTGACTTTGGTTTTTAAAGTACTATATTTTGTTTTTGAAGTGCGATGTTTTTTTTATCAAACATTGGTTTTTGAAGTGCGAAAGCGGTTTTTGAAGTGCGAAACAAGCGAACCGTCAAAGTGATGCAACACTATGACGGCTCTTACCAACAACCCTAGACTAGATAGGATTGAGGCTATGACCGATCATACTGACAAAGTGAGAGCAAGCAAGTTGAAAACGTTACGCCCCCGTAGGCACGAAATAGATTTTTTTATTGCCGATGAGATAGAGCTTTCCAGCTTCCGTGATGAGATGGCGAGCATGGAGCATCCATTTTTTGCATTGAAAGCTGGAGATACGAAAGTTCGGGAGTACAAGAATGGATCTACCACGGTAACCGTTCGCCCTGCTGCGCAAATTGGGTTGGCTACTGTGTTTGATAAAGACATTTGGATTTATGCGATATCTAAATTACAAGAATCTATAAATAATAATGAGCCGGTAAGTAGAACTGTCTGTTTTACTCCGTATGATTTTTTTGTCACAACAAACAGAAGCAAAAGCGGGAAAAGCTATGATGATTTAAAGAAAGCTCTAAGGCGTTTAAAAGGAACAACGATAGAAACAAATATTATTTATTCTGAAGAAAACATAGATACAGAAAACTTTGGATTCATTGATAGATGGCGTGTCATTGAAGAAAAAAAAGGTAAGCTCGATATTGGTATGGTAGAGGTAACTTTACCTGACTGGCTATATCAGGCATTACATAAAAAGAAAATGCTGAAAATCAGTCCAGACTACTTCCGTATCAGAAAGGCGATAGACAGGCGAATTTATGAGATAGTCCGCAAGCATTGTGGCAACCAAGGGGAGTTTACCATATCCCTTGAAAAGCTGCATTTAAAGACGGGAAGTACCGCCTTATTGAAAATGTTCAGGCATAACATTAAGCAACTAGATAAAGCTAATGACTTGCCCGATTACAGTATTCGTTACGATGCAAAAACGGATATGGTTATTTTTAATAACCGTAATCTGACGCCGGATCAGGAAGAGAAAGAGCAACAACGGGAAAAAGGGAAACGTGAGATTTATAAGTTAAAAAATTCACTGGCAGAAAAAAGGGCTAAAAATTGAGTAAACTATCCCACCACGACAGCCTGTTTAAGAAATTCCTCGGTGATATCACGATTGCAAGGGACTTTCTGAAAATTCATTTACCTGAAAAACTTCGTCAATTGTGTGATTTTAGTAC
>NZ_AUCC01000048.1 GCF_000429565.1 Arsenophonus nasoniae DSM 15247 | reverse complement strand
ATACGGTACTGGCTGACAAAGCCTACTCTGGGAATGCGCTACGTAACGAGTTGAAAAGAAAAGGGATGAAAACGGTTATTCCCCGAAAATCAAATGAAAAACTGGCTTCAGATGGACGCTCGCAACTTGATCGTGATGCTTATCGCCATCGCAACGTTGTGGAAAGGTGTTTTGGCCGTTTAAAGGAATATCGCCGGATCGCTACACGTTATGAAAAAACGGCAAGAAACTATCTAGCAATGGTGAAACTGGGCTGCATTCGCTTGTTTTACCGCCGATTACGCAATTAAGGGACACAGCCTAGTACTAAACGTAAGACTCGTTTTTATTTATTGTTAACAACGTTTCTTTTTACTGTTTATTCATTACCACTCAAGTATTAAGTAAAAAACAGAGAAAAAATCATGAGGCTCGCTATCAAACCGATAACATCGAACAACTAAAGAAATACTTGTCAACCACTGGTGATCATGCTGAAAATTAGTCGTAGTTAGGTATTGTTGTTAATGCAGCTAAGGGCCCATTGAATTTTTGATTAACAAAAAATAACAACATGGCGATTGAATCCGCATTATTAAGTATTGTCTCTGCTTTAAGATAGGTACAGCGACTATTAAATACACTAAAAATAGTATTTTCATAGTCAGGCCCATTAACAAGAAAGTCATTTTTTCTATAATTGATCGTTTGCATTCTAGTAAGAACATCGATTTTGCCTGCAAAAGAATCAAAACCGACCGCTCCGATTTTAGAGGGTGGGGGAACGCTTACAATATACCAAAAATCTTTAGTTTTTAGCGAAATATGTGATAATTCGTGAATAAAATTCCATGCGATAGCATTGGAATATTCATGTACAGCTGAATTGGTCATAAAGATACAGAATTCTGGATCGTTCTCATAAATCCAGGCCACTTTTTGATTATCTTTTTTGTTCTCTTTAACACTGATTATCTTATCCGGTGAATAGCGATTAACGAATGCTAAAAATTTTTTGATATGTATTTTGACCAAATTAATAATAGATTTATCGGTATCAGGATCAGGATAATTTATATCTCTAAAATAGCTAACAATTTCTTGTTGAATGGCCTGTTTCTCTAGTGCCGATAGTTCATTGCTAAATAGATTGTTAACAAAGTTAACGCCTTCTTTTACTTTTAAAAATGCTAATTCTAATTTTTGACCAAACATCGGATCTGAAATTTTAATATTATTTAAACCAACCGCCTCTATACTTTCATCGATGAGATCTATTTTTTTTAAGTGTGCTAATAGTTGTTGCGTTTTTTTTTCTTGCTGGCGTGTCTCTTGCTTAATTTGGGGTTCGGCTATTTTAACTAGACTTTCTGATGTTGAACGATCAACTTGTGTAACGCTCTCGATTGGTGTTAGTTTACTGGATGTTCGTTGTAATTTTTTTATGATTACGGGAATTGCTGGTTTTTCTGCAATTAATTTAGCTTTAGCTATGATTATTGTGTTATCTGACAACGCTAAATTGTTTGCCGTGTTAGAAACTGATTGAACATTCTGTAGAAGGGATCCTTTTCTATTAATATCTTTAATGTCGTCTTCTTTTTTATAATAACAATAGACATCCGTGCTAGATGAAGGATTATTTTGTGTACTAGTTACAGTATTATAGGATGATAGCATAAGTTATTTTTTATAAATCAAAATATATTCTATAGTAATATTTATTTTTAAATAAAACCTACCGTTAAGTTAACTAATCTGCTGTAAATTATTTAGTTAATATCGCTAGTTTATCAAAAATTAGCACTATTTTTTAGCTGGTTGTTTAAGTGATTTTTGATTGACAAATTATGATTATATTCTGTTAACCTAAAATGATTGAATTGAAGCCGATAAAAATTGACGGTGTTGAGAGGGGAATAAATTGGAAAAATAAGGCCAGATGTTGACCTTATTACAACCGAAAATAAATATTACTTAACTAATGTAACCGCCTCACAGGTAAGTTGACCAATAGCAGCCCAATCTCTAGCTTTTATTAATTTATTTTCCACCATCCATGAACCTCCACAAGCAACGACTTGTGGCAAAGCAAGATAATGGCGAATATTTTCTGGGCTGATCCCACCGGTTGGCATAATTTCTAATTGCGGGTAGGGAGCGAGTAGTGCTTTGAGCATAGATAAACCACCTGAAGGTTCTGCGGGGAAGAATTTAACAAGATTAATACCAAGTTGCATAGCTTGCTCAATTTGAGTTGGATTATTTATACCAGGAATAATTGGTATGTCTAATTCATGACATCCTTTTACCGTATCTGGGTTTAAACCAGGTGAAACGATAAAATCAGCGCCAACAGCTTCGGCTTGTCTAATTTGCTCTCGATTAATAATAGTGCCTGCACCAATCAAAATTTTGTTCGGCATCGCTTCTTTAAGCAGTTTGATTGCATCTGCTGCTGCTGGCGTACGAAACGTAATTTCTGCTACTGGTAATCCATTTTTTTCTAATGTTTTGCCTAAAGGAACAATATCTTGTGCTCGTTCAATGGTAATAACCGGAATGATCCTCAATTGTCGTAATTTATCTATCAGTGTGAGCATAATCAATTTTCCTTTGGTCTTGAAATTGGTGAGTAATACTTTTTGTTACTGAAGAGGAATGATAGCACTTTTATATTAAATAACGATATTTGCTAGTAACTGAATTATTAGCTTGTTTTTAATACCGATTTGACCATTTTTAATGGAGAGATGAGGTAATTATTTAACAAAATTCGTAGCTGGTAAGAATGAATAATCGTATTATATAAATAGAACGTTAATTTATTTTTTATTAATCTCTCTATTTATATCTTTTAATTATAAGGAATAGCTAAAAAATTACTTTACTGCATTGTTTATTAATAATGCTAATTATTTATTGTTATTTTTTATATAAAATAAAAATGCTAAATATGTTTATAAAAATTCATTGGAAAACTAGTATAACAATCTATTATTCCTTCATATTCTTAATTAATGAATTTTAGTTATATGAATAAATATTTTTATATATTCAATTGAAGAAGAATTAAAAATTATACCTAAGTTTAGTTATTTTTTGTTGAAAAATAGAAAAAACAATCGATATATATCGTTTTTTATTTAGACATGAATAAATCAATGTTTTTTGTTGTTAAATTTGGCATAAAATTTCAATTATTTATTAATTTTATCTGAACGCTTTCTAAAGTTGAGCTGGAATAAAAAATTCACTTAATCAATCAGATAAAATATCTGGCAATCCAGTCTATAAGTAGTAATTAATTCGAGTAATTTTTTCTGTTAAATTATTTTCATTATTATAAATCTAAATTGATTTGCGAATGATTAACTTATTTCTTAAATAGAAAAATACTTTTATCTATTGATTATTAAATAAAATATTTACTTTGATATAAATCACAAAAAATAAAAATATCATTTTACCTTTCTTGTAAGTTAGATAGAGGCATCTAATATCAATTCAGGTTAATGTTATTTCTTATTAACCTTTTCCATTATGCCAATAAAATAAATTCTATTTTATTGGCTTATTCATTTATTTTTTTGGAGTTAATTATGTTTAAGAAAATACTCCCGTTATTGCTATTATCTGCGACTTTATTTTCGTCGCATATATTAGCTGCGACTAATTCAGCAGGTGGAATAATTTCATTTGCTGGTGCTATAAGTGATACTACTTGTAAAATTAATGGAGGTGATAGTGCAAACTTTACTATATTACTAGATCCCATTTCGGTTTCTGATGCCGGAACAGCGGCATATACTGTTGTTGCAAAAAATCAGAAAGCATTTAAGTTAACTTTTTCTGATTGTGCACCTGCTGGCAATTCAGGCGGTAATTTACAATTTCATTTTTCATCACCAAGTAGTATCTCGACGGATGGTCAATATTTGGTGAATGATACTGTTGATGAAAATAATCCTAATGTAGCAAAAAATGTTGGATTTAGTTTATCTGCACCAAATGCTACAACGACCGCTATTGCATTAAATACCCCTTATGATACGAGCATAAAAGGAGATAAAACAGCACCACAAGCTGACGAGTTAACGTTCATCGTTAGTTATTACAAAACGCGAGCGGCACCCGCTAAAGCGGGTCCATTGCATGCAAATTTAATCTATACCATCTCTTATTTGTAAATAACATTAACCAGGCTCTTTTTGAGTCTGGTTTTTAACGGACTATTTATTATGAAAAAATTTTTGTTATTTATTATATTAATTATTTCTTCTAAAAATATATTAGCCAATATTGTATTGCAAGGGACTCGGATCATTTATTATGAAGGGAAGGACAATGTTACAGTGCAATTAACAAATCATGGAAAGCTACCGGCATTAGTACAATCATGGATTGATGATGGCAATATAAATTCTACCCCTGAAAAGAGCCATTCACCGTTTTATGTTTTCCCACCTATTGTAAAAATAGCGGGACTAAAAGGACAACAATTAAAAATAAAAATGATGTCGCATAAATTAGCTAAAGATAGAGAGAGTATTTTTTATTTAAATATTCTTGATATTCCGCCATACCCAGAAAATACCCAAGGTAAAAGCGTTTTACAATTGGCAATTAAATCAAGAGTTAAATTATTTTATCGGCCTAAGAGATTGATTACTCCTCCGGCAGAGGTATATAAAAAAATAAGTTATAAGTTAGAGGATAATAGCATTATAGTAAAAAATGATTCTAAATATTATTTCACGATAGCAAAAATAACGAATATTAATGAGACAAAAAAGAATCTGACAAAATCGAAGATGATCCCTCCGCTATCAAGCTCTAAATTGCCGCTAAAAAATAAGGTTAAGCATAATAAATTAACCGTAACTTATGTTGATGATTTTGGTGTTTATAAAACAAAAAATATTAACCTTAAATAAGAAGATAAATCGTGAAAAAAATATATTATCTTTATAATAGCCTAATTTTATTAGGTATATTGGATTATATGCCGGAATTATTTGCAGAGGAATTTGATACTACTTTGCTAGTGGGAAAATCAGCTCAAGGAGACATATCTCGTTTTTATCGAAATAGTGAAATTCCGCCAGGTAAACAATGGGTCGATATTTATGTTAATGATGATTGGAAAGGACAATTTGAAGTTGATATTGGCGAAAAAAATCAAAATATTACTATTGATGCTAAAGATGCTAATAAATTAGGTTTAAAACTTTCAGCTCAGACAAAACAGATAATTGAGCAAAATACAACTATTTCGTTGGATAATTTGGTTAATGAGATCAACTATTATTTAGATGTTAATCAGTTAGCATTAAATATTTCAGTCCCGCAAATTTCATTAGTTAAATCGGAGATAGGTTATGTTGATCCGATGAATTGGGACTACGGTGTACCGGCAATTATTCTCTCTTATAATACTAATTATTATAATTATCGGGAGAAAAAAAATAACAAACAGCGTAATGAAGCTTTTTTTGCCAATTTAAATAGCGGAATTAATATCGGAGCCTGGCAGTTTCGAGATGAGTCAAGTTATTCTTATTATTCCAGCGGTGATCATAAATGGCAAAATAATACCCGCTACTTACGCCGTTCTTTCAGTGCGATATCTTCTAATTTGATGTTAGGTGATTTCTATTCCCCCTCTACCTTGTTTAGTAGTATTCGTTTTAGAGGCGGGGTATTAACAACAGAAATGAATATGTTACCTAATTCCAGTCAGGAATTTACGCCGGTTGTCAGAGGTGTTGCTCAAACAAATGCGTTAGTAAAAGTATATCAGAATGGTAATCTAATTTATCAAGAAGCGGTTCCGCCAGGCGCGTTCGAATTTAGTGATCTACGTGCAGCTGGAGGAGCGGGCGATCTGTCTGTTGTAGTGCAGGAGGCCGATGGTCGTCAAGACTCTTTTACGGTGCCATTTTCAGCCGTACCAAATATGATGAAAGCGGGTGTATATGCTTACAATATTTTGGCTGGACAATCAAAAATGGCAAATACCTATTTCCAACCGAAATTTGCTCAAGCTGAAGCCTATTATGGTATCAATAATTTAGTCACCGTTTATGCCGGCTTTATTGGTAGCCGTGATTATAATGCTATTTTACTTGGTAGTGGCTGGAATTTTCCGTTTGGTGCTGTTTCATTTGATGCGACCCATGCAGCAGCTTATTTAGATACCGGAACCAAACGAGGCCAAAGTTTTCGCCTGGCTTATAGCAAGTTTTTGTCAACAACTGCTACTAATCTGACTATAGCGGCCTATCGTTATTCAACAGGAGATTATTATAGTTTTATTGATTCCATTTATGCCCATGATAATTATCAAGCATGGCTTAAGTATCAAGCGACGATTAAAAATAATCTTAATGATCAAAATCGAAATAATCCTTCAGATTTAGATTTGGCAACTTTTGATGCTTTGCGCGGTGCTCGTGCCAGAAATACATTTAATTTAAATTTAAATCAGCATTTGGGAAAAGATAATGGGGTTATTTTTCTGGCTGGTACACTGAGAAATTATTGGAATATTGGTGGTACCAGCCGCGAGTATCAAATTGGTTACTCAAATAATTATAAAAATATTACCTATAACTTATCTGTTTCACGGGTAAGGAATACCGATCAAAAAGAAGAAACTCGTTATTACTTGAGTGCCAGTGTTCCTATTAATCTATTTAGTCGCAATGCTTATCTCAATTCTGGTATTTACATGACAAATACCAATTATCAACAAGCCAATATCAGTGTCAGTGGGACAGCGGGTAAATATGATTTAATCGATTATACATTAACCGCTTCAAATCAGACTGGAGGTAATAATTTAATAAGTGGTAGTGTAAATTATCGCAATCCCTATAGTACAGTTGGCGCTTCATATAGTGAGGCTAATAATTATCGACAGACAGGTTTAAATGCCAGAGGAACCATCGTTGCATTTCCTTACCATATTCTTGCTTCTGGTGAAACAGCGAATACATTAACGATAATAGAAGCTCCAATGGCTGAAAATCTAACCGTTAATAATAATCGAGCAGTCCTTACCAATAAACAGGGATTAGCATTAGTAACTAATGCTACACCTTATCGTACAAATGTTTATACCCTCTCTCATACCAATCAGACTTCAGGTGCAGAGATTACTGACAATGTTGCACATGTGATCCCTTATGACGGAGCGGTTAGTCATATCAAATTGGAAACCGATCAGCGAAAAACTTATATGTTAAAGGCGACTTTTGCCGATGGTAGCCATTTACCTTTTGGTACAGAGGTTACTGATAGTCAGGGTGAATTTGTTGGTCATGTTGGGCAGTCAAGTGTGCTTTATATAAAAAGTGATCAATTACCACAATCACTGAATGTCAAATTGAATATTGACGGAAAAACAGAATGCATCATCCAGCAACCCGTTGATACCTTATACCTCAATCGTAATATTTGCCGATAGTTGGGAAAATAATATGAATAAATTAGCAATAAATTTTTTATTATTATCAGCTTGCTCTTTCAGCCAATCGATTTATGCCGACTGTAAACCCAATAGCACGATCACAGTACCGAGTTTATATTATGATTTATCGGCTGATTTTAGTAGTTCATCAACGGTAGTGACGAAAACAGATAAAACCATGTTCTCAGGAACATTTACATGTAGTTCCCCAGGGCTACTTTTTCCTAATGCGATTGGTATTGCTTCGCCATTTAATGGTCGAACAGCAACAATAGGATTTAATGGTGGCAAGCAGTTTGTTCAGGTTACCATGACTGCGATGGGAAAGGATCGCGTAACTAATATACCAAGAGGTACACATCCTGCATCTAATTTAGATACTAATTTTACCTTACAGTTTACTTTGTTGAAGAGTAAGCCGAGCGGTAATTATACCGAAGTGGCTGGTGATACTGCGAAGATCTCACCTTTTATATTGGCATCGGATGCTTCATCGCTCGGTATTCTGGTGTGGTTAGTTAGAATTGTGACGAAATTAATCCAATTCTTATTAACTTGGCAATGGCCTGTTGATGAAAATGATATTTTTCTGCAGCCAATTACCATTAAATATAATCCTATTGCCACTACCTGCGATTTTTCAAATAAAGGCTTAGTCGTTAATCTACCTATGGTTAGCATTAATGATGTCAAAAATATTGACAGACCTGGTTATCAGCCCTTTAGCCTAAATTTTAGTTGTAGTGATCTATTGACTGGTAATAAAACGACGCGAAATATTGCCATGTTTTTGGCCAGTAATAATTTGCATAGCACAGATAAAACAGTATTAATAAATACCACCCAACAAGGTGCTAAAGGCGTCGGATTTCGCCTAGTGCAAGGCAATAAAACTTCATCACCTATTCTTTTTTCCAGTAGTGAAAGTATACAAGGCAATGCAACATCTATTTTTAATATTGCAGCGGGCAGTGCTTTAGCGCCCTCTTTTTCCATTAATATGGGGGCCTATTACTACGCTTATGATCTAAATAATATTTCTGCCGGAAAAATAACTTCAACGGCAATTTTAGTCTTTTCTTATGACTAAATAGAATTAATTATTAGGATCAAAAAGAAAATGAGAAAAAAAATTTATTTAGCTTTCTTACTCTATTTTACTGCTTTTTCAACGAGTAGTAGTGTTTTTCTTAAAGGAACGCGAGTTATTTTTTCTGCTGAAAGAAAAGAGGCTGTTATTCAATTAGTTAATTCCAGTGATAACATATCACTGGTTCAAAGCTGGATTGATGAAGGTAATATTGATTCAACGCCGGAGACAACACAAGCGCCTTTTGTTGTGATACCTCCGGTTGTCAAAATAAAACCTAGAGGGGGGGCGCAACTTCGTATTCAACAGTTAGCAAATCAGCTACCCACTGATCGCGAATCTATTTTTTATCTTAATGTGCTAGATATTGCGCCAAAACCCGACAGCTTAAAAACTGAGAATATTTTACAGTTGGCGCTAAGAACACGAATTAAACTTTTTTTTCGACCTCATAGTATCAATAAAACTTTTCAGAATGCAGCTGAGCATATAAAAATAACTAAGGTTGGAGAATCACTTTCTATTGATAACCCAACCGCCTATTTTTTTACTCTGTCCGCACTTTATAATCGGTTAGATAAAAATAATGCTTTATCTAAAACAATTATGTTGCCGCCTTTTTCACAACATGCAGTCGAAAATAAAAGCCATGTTGTTTTCGATGATGAGATTTTGATCGAATACATTAATGATGAAGGGCAATTTATTAATCAAGTTAAAAAACTTAAATAGTATTAAAGTGCCGTTATTTAATCTGTTAACCTCGTCAACGCTAAATTCGGTTATGACACGGGAGCATATTTTTTGTGTTAGTTTTAATTAATATAATTTTTCTGTTCAATAGCTAGCATTAGATTGTTGTTGCCAGAGGTGAGCTGCCACGAGTGCTCTCCAGGGAGAATATTGTGCTAACCATTTTTCTGTCTCTGTTGCGCTTATTTTCTCACTACTATTTAATAAATACTGAAGATTACGCTGGACAGCGCCATCACCATGTAAAGAACCGTTCAAATAATTGAAGCCGCGAAGCAAGGAATAACTGATTGTCCATGGACCAATTCCTTTTATTTCACTCAATTTTTGTGTCCATAATGACAAATTAGTTTCATCTACAGGAACATTTAATAGATGATGGTTGTTTTTTAACATATTGCATAATGCAATAAGCGTTTTTGCTTTACCGCTAGAAAATCCACATAATCTTAGTTTTTGCTCATCATCAGCATGGATCGCAAAGAGAGAGGGAAAACACCAAATTCCAGACGCGTGTTGTTTACCAAAAGCATGAATGAATCGGCGACGAATAGCAATTGCGGCAGCGACACTAATTTGTTGCCCAATAATTGCCCAAGTAATCGCTTCAAATGCGGTTGCTGCTTGATAAACACGTAAACCTTGTTGGCGAGAAATTAAATTACCAATGACTGGGTGGTTATGGTATTTATCTTCAAAAAGTTCAATGGGTTGATATAACCCGAGCATATTTTTTCCCAGTTTTTCAAGCTGTTCCTCAGTGATAAAGGTATGTGGGTTGTCAATTTTCAGAGAAAACAAAATGCTATTTTTATTTAGCGTAAACGTTAATTCAGCGGGTTGGTCATAATAGGTAATTCCCTTTCTTAATTGGTTATAGGCGATAATTTCTGCCACACTTTGCTTATCTCGTAAGTGATAGGCAAGAAAGTGTTGGTAGTGATAATTATTTGGTAAATGGATAATGATTTTTTTTGCTGGCATTTTTTATGGTTATTTAATTTTAAATTTAGTCATCAGTTCGCGCTTAAATTGATAAAAAAATAGTAACATAAAAGCAAGTAAATTAAAGATGAGAATTTATGCATTAAATTCTGTTGTTAGCAAGTTAAAAACTAAAAAATAGCTGTTGTTTGCCGTAGGATTAGATAATATTAACACTCGTTATTGGGGTTACCTGCTCGATAAAATCAAAATTATATACTAACGTGTTATTAACGATTTTTATTCATTTATTCTTAGTGTTTAATTTTTCATTTATTGTTTATTCTTTTATTTTTGCTTAAGAAGAAAATAGTTCGCTTGTTTTATATTTTAAAATTTATCACTAAGTATAATTGCTGCTTTTATCATTATTAAATATTAACCCTATTGGTATTCAGTTTGTTGGTCATTAATAAATGAGACACAGATTAGCTAAATAAAATTATTTCCATTTGTAATATAATTTTAAATAAAAATAGTGATTAGCTGATTTTTATTTAACACTATAGCAATAAGAATATTATTTAATCTAATGATTGTTAAATATTTTTTAAGTAAAAAGCTAAGTTACCATGGGTTATTTTTTTTTATTAACGGTAAATGTTAATAAATTATTGGGTTACATTGACTTGTTTGATGTTTGTTTTTGTTAACTTTTGATTTTATTATTGTGGTTTGAGGTTTATTCATAAATGGAAACAAATTTATACGTTTTTAAATAATACTTATCTATATCTTTATAAACGATATAAGTAAGCAAAAGGAGTAATTGCAAATGGAACATTATCAAGCAGTCCGCTTTTTTACCCCTCGTTATCCATTTTTTCTCCTCTATGGGCATTAATTTACTCTATGCCAATGGCTATTTAATCGGTAATTATCCAAATAAAATAATCGGGATAAGCCTAATAAAAATTTATTGATTATGGGAGTAAAAATAACAATAGCTGCCTATCAATGTTTTTATTAATTTCAATAATAGCTTGAAATTAATATTTGTTTTTTATTTTATGCAAAAAATAGTAGCAGGATTTTTATTATTATTTAGATAGGGAAATTATTTATGCAATGCTAATCGTTACTATTCAAAAACAAAACGGCTAACTGCATATATATTATTATTTATACAATTGTTGTTACCGATTTTTGTCACTTTTTCATCTGTTGCTAAAGCGGCGCAGGATGATGTTGCTAGCAATCAGATGCTGGAAACAATCAATGGTATTGATGCGTTGATGAATAATAATTCTGCTTTAAAAAATTCGGCTTCAGAGCCAGCTTCATCGCTTCCAGCAACAGCGGCATCAAGCTGGAACATTCATACCTTACCCGATAATAGATCAATGATGTCGGTTGCAACAATAAATAACAATAACAAACCGTCAGTTGATCACCGTCGAGCATTACCAACACTAGGGATAAAAGAGACGTCCCAGGCTAAGCAAGTTGAGTCAGCAGAAAAACAATTTGTGCAAGGTGCAACTCAAATAGCGCAAGGGCTGGCCAATAATAATGCCACAGAAGCAGCCATCAATTATGCGCGTAATCGTGGCGAAGGCCTACTAAATCAAAAAATTAGTGATTGGTTAAATCAATATGGCAAAGCACGCGTACAAATTAGTTCAAATAAAACCGGCGATGCGGATTTACTCTTACCGCTCATTGATAAACCTAACAGCTTATTGTTTAGCCAAATTGGTATTAGAGCTAATGAACAACGGAGTACCACCAACTTAGGATTAGGTTATCGCCAATATCAGCAAAATTGGATGTGGGGCATTAATAGTTTTTACGATTATGACATTAGCGGAGGAAATGCCCGTTTTGGTTTAGGTGGTGAGTTATGGGCCTATTATTTGAAATTGGCGGTAAATGGTTATTTCCGTTTAACGGACTGGCATCAGTCGTTCCTGCATGAGATGCGTGATTATGATGAGCGGCCGGCCAATGGATTTGATCTACGTGCTGAAGGGTACCTACCCAGTTATCCTCATTTAGGTGCTTATGCTAAATATGAACAATACTTTGGTGATGGCGTTAGTCTTAGTCATAATCCAACAGCTAAAGATTTAAAAGATAATCCTTCTGCTGTCACTTTTGGTTTAAGTTATACCCCTTTCCCCTTATTAACATTGAAAACTCAAGTCTCTCAGGGAGATTCCAACGATAGTCTGATTGGTATGGAGTTTGCTTATCGGTTCGGTATCCCACTCGCTGCTCAGTTAAATCCGGATAATGTTGATCTAATGCGTAGTTTAGCGGGCAATCGTTATGATTTTGTTGATCGCAATTACAATATCGTTATGCAGTACCGTAAACAGGAAATATTAGCTATTTCTCTGCCAGACAGTGCGATGGCTGAAGCGGCCCAAACTATAGCAATAAAAGCCACGGTGCAAAAAGCCAAATACGGACTCAATAAAATTTTATGGAGTGCCCCAGAATTATTAGCAAAAGGTGGCAAGATTAACGAGACATCAACCACTACCATTGACCTGGTATTACCAGCATACGATGAAGATAACCAAGGTAGTAAGGCTTATACCTTATCCGCTGTGGGTGTTGATAATGAAGGTAATAAATCTAAAGCTGCCGTAATGGTGATCCATGTTACTCAATCAAAGGATGGTTTTGCTTATTTTACTTTAGAAAATCCGACGCCCATACCAGCAGATGGTAACCAAACTTATTTAGCTAAAGTGCAACTACAAAATGACAAAGGAATACCACTTGCCGACAAACAAGTGACATTTTCTGTTACTGGTTTTAGCAAACGCGGCAGTACGCTGGCAGTAAAAAATAATGGCGGAAATGCCGGGGTTGTGATGCTTAGCGAAGATGGCCAAAGAATGGGTAATCCTTTAACTGAAATTACGGATGCCGAAGGTAAGATCAAGATAAAAATCAAGAGTGACTTGGCCGGTCAGGGAGAATTGATTGCTACCATGGCAAATGGAAAGAAAAAAGCGGTTGCTATCCAATTTATCCCTGATGCCACTACCGCCAAAGTGAGAAATGTTACCCTGATTGATAAGAAAAACAGTAAGGTAGCTAATGGCGTCGATAGTTTTAGCTACGAAGCCTTTGTGGTTGATCAGTTTAATAATCCGTTGCCAAATGTTGATGTTACTTGGTCAACTAATCAGCAAGATAAGGTCACTTTATTAAAGGATAAGAGTAAAACAGATGCCACTGGACGGGCGATTATCACACTGCGTAGTACCTTGATTGCCGTTGATAATGTGGAAGTCAGTGCTAAATATGCTAACACGCTTGAGATGACCGCGGATAGAGTGGTCAGTTTTGTTGCTGATGAACGCACAGCCAAGGTTAGTGATGTCTCATTGAATGGCTGGGCAACAAAAAAAGTTGCTGATGGTAAGAGTTCTTTTACTTTTAGTGCCCAACTGATTGATGGCAATGGTAACCCGATTAAGAAAAGTGGATTAGTTGTTAATTGGAAGCATAATAAAGACTCGCAAAAGGTTTTATTGTCGACTGCAACTAGCCCAACAAATAATAATGGTATTGCCACTGTTGAACTGATTAGTACGACTACCCCCATCGATCAGGTAAGGGTTAGTGCAAACTATGCGGCTACAGCAAGCGTAGAAGCGGATAAAGAGGTCAATTTTATCGCTGAAGAAGGGATAATTTCCGTTGGAACTGTTGAATTAACAGACTCTGTCAATGAAAAAGTAGCAGATGGTAAACAGACCTTTACTTTCAGCGCACAGCTTGTTGATAACAAGGGGCAACCCGTTAATGAAGTCGGTATCGAAGTTGATTGGTTCCGTGATAAAGATGACGTTAAGTTATTACAAGATACCAGCAAAACAAATGAACACGGAATAGCTACTGTTACACTGCAAAGTACAACTAAGGCCGTTGATGAGGTACAGGTTAGTGCTAGCTCGGGTAGCTTAGATGAAATAAATGCCAATAAAAAAGTGAGTTTCATTGCAAATGAAAGCCAAGCGCATATCGGTAGTGTGCTGTTAAATGGTGAAGAAGACTATAAAATCGCTGATGGTAATACTTCCTTTACCTTTACCGCACAACTGATTGATAACAATAATAACGCCATAAAGAAAAGCGGTTTGCCAATTAATTGGACACATAATAAAGGCAATCTAGTTAAGTTAGCTGACCACAGCCTAACCGACGAAAATGGTATCACTACTGTTACCCTATACAGCACAACAAAAGCGGTGGATGCAGTCCAAGTTAGTGCCAGTTATGCCGGTACGGCTAGCCAATCAGCCGATAAAACCGTCAGTTTTATCGCTAATAAAGATTTGGCTAAGTTAGGTGAGGTTAAGCTAGTTGGGCAGGAAACTCGCAAAATTGCCGATGGTAAAGAGAAATTTATTTTTACCGTCCAATTGTTTGATGTAAATGACAATCCAATCAAAAAATCTGACCTGATAGTCTATTGGGCACATGATAAGCCAGGCAAAGCCCAATTAAATCCAACCAGCAAAACAGATAAAGATGGTGTTGCTACGGTTGAATTGCAAAGTACAACCATGGCGATTGATGATATTGAAGTTTCCGCCAAATTTGGCAATGACGATAAAAAAACGGCTAAAGATAAAGTGAGTTTTATTGCGAATATAGCGACCGCTGAAGTTAGAAATGTCAAGTTACAAGGTAAGATAGACCGTAAAGTTGCTCATCCTAGTAATAATTTTGTCTTTACCGCGGCATTGGTTGATGTTAATGGCAACCCGATCAGGAAAGAAAATTTATCGATTAACTGGTCGACTAATCAAGGTAGCAACGTTCGCTTTAAGGATAATATTAATATTAGTAAAACAGATGCTGATGGATTTACTTCTATCACTTTAGAGAGTAATGACGTGGCAGTAGCTAATGTGATTGTTAGTGCCCATTATGCTAGTTCAAGACCACAACCCGCTGATAAACCAGTTAGTTTTATAACCGTCTCTTTTAGCCGTTTAATTGTTAATGGCCATAATTTCCCCACCAGCGCTCAATTCCCAACTACTGGCTTCCTCGGTGCTAAGTTTACTATCGAGACGCAAGGGGCACCGGCATCAGAATTTAAGTGGCAAAGCAATCAAGGTTGGGTTTCAGTTGACAATGGGCTGGTAACGTTTACGGAGAATGGGACAAGTAAAAAAGTCATCATCACAGCAAAACATGAAACGGGTGGTGATCCGATTGAATATACCTTTAATCTAAATAATTGGTTTATTTTCTCTGACGAGAAAAAATGGGATGAAGCACAACGCTGGTGTGCAAATAATGCTGGGGCTATGCCAACGGTTGCACAACTTAGTCAAGGCAAAGGAAAGCGTGCAGTAGGTTCACTATGGAGTGAATGGGGTAAATTCAGTCATTACGATATAGAAGATGGCTACTATTGGACTTCGACTGAGGGAATAGCCGGTCGCTTTAAAGTCGTCAAATTAGATGATGGTTTTTCTAATAAAGATAGCTATACCCATGACACAGAAGCAGTAGTTTGTACTAAGAATCTGTAATGGATGCATCCACCTCATAATGCGAGGTGGCTGTTTTAGCAAGATAACTTCTTTTGCTTATTGGTAGTAGGATTTATATATTATTAGGGAAGAGATCCATGCAACAACGTAATGCTGATTGTGATTTTACCAAAACGAAACGGATAATCGCCTATATTTTACTCTTTATACAATTGTTTTTGCCTATTTTCGTTGCTTCCTCTTCAATCGCAAAAGCGGCGCAAAATAGCGAACAAAATAACCCGATGATGGACACCATCAATGGCTTAAATAATTTGCTGCAACATCCTGCAGAGAATGATATGCCGGTTCTTGATAAAGAGCCGGCAAAGTCGGATAAAAATAATGCCACGATAACATCATCGATGCCAACTTCATCATCGGATTCAGTATTATCCATGTTAGAGGCGCATTTCTCTTCCCAACAACCGGCAACCCCCATTCAACAGCCTAAAAATGCTGAGCAGGATGCTATTTTTAATACCTTACCAACTCTGGGCATTAACGATAGTGAGCCTAATCGGCAGACAGCTGTTTCCAGCGATCAGCAACTGGCGCAAAATATTTCTCAATTAGCCCAGACGCTGTCAACGGATGATGCCATCAAGGCTTATATGGGGTATGCCCGCAGTATAGGTGAAAATCTGGTAAATCAAAAAATCCATGATTGGTTGAGTCAGTTTGGTAATGCCCGGGTACAAATTAATACCAATAAAACCGGTGATGTGGATTTATTGGTACCGGTACTTGATAAACCGAACAGTTTGTTATTTAGTCAGATTGGTATTAGAGCAAATGAACATCGCAACACCACCAACTTAGGTGTCGGTTATCGTCAATATCAAGATGCCTGGATGTGGGGTATCAATAGTTTTTATGATTATGATATTACTGGTAGCAATTCTCGTTTTGGGGTTGGCGGTGAATTATGGGCCGATTATCTTAAACTGGCTGTTAATGGTTATTTTCGTTTAACTGACTGGCATCAATCACGTCTTCATGAGATGCGGGATTATGATGAGCGTCCAGCCAATGGATTCGATCTGCGGGCGGAAGGATTTTTACCCAATTATCCGCATTTAGGCGCTTATGCTAAATATGAAAAATATTATGGTGATGGTATTAGCCTTAATAATGGTCTCTCAAGTAGTGATTTGATAGATAATCCTTCTGCCACCACCTTTGGTTTGAGTTATACCCCATTCCCATTATTGACCTTTAAAAGCCAAATTTCACGGGGCGATACTAAGGAAAGTAGTATTGGTATGGAATTGGCATATCGGTTTGGTGTCTTGCTGGCGGAACAGCTTGATCCCGACAATGTTGACTTAATGCGTAGTTTAGCTGGTAACCGCTACGATTTTGTCGATCGTAATTACAATATTGTTATGCAATACCGTAAGCAGGAACTGTTATCCATTTCTTTGCCAGAAAGTATTGATGGCGAAGCAGCGCAGACCATGCCGATCACGGTTACGGTTAATAAAGCCAAATATGGTTTAAAACAAGTTAGCTGGTCAGCGCCAGAATTAATTGCTCAAGGTGGTAATATTCAAGTTATGTCACCGACCTCAATTAATTTAACCTTACCGGCTTATATTTTGCAAAAACAGGCAAAAGCCGTCCAATCTTATCGTATCTCAGCCGTAGCTATTGATAATGAAGGTAATCAATCTAATACTGCTGTTATGTTGATCAATGTCACGCCATCACAAGATACCATTCGAGCAATGACATTAACGCCAAATAATACCCAGGTAGCGAATAATAGCGATGCTTATGTTGCCACGGCATTAGTACAGAATAAAAAACATCAAGCACTCCCCGGTAGAGCCATTACTTATACGATTGATGGATTCAAATCTAGTGGGGTAACACTGTTTGATATGGCAGGCAGGCAAGGTAATAGCCTGACGGTGATAACTGATAGCGAAGGTAAGGCTAATGTTAACATTAAAAGTAAAATCGTTGGCAGTGGAACATTAACGGCGGTAATGAAAAATGGTAATAGAAATACTATCCCTGTTAGTTTTGCACCTGATATCGCTACAGCCAAAGTTGAAAGTGTCACATTAATTGGCAATGAAACAAATAAAGCGGCTGATGGCATAAGTCGATTTACTTTTGAGGCATTAGTGACCGATCAATTCAATAATCCGGTACCCAATGTTAATTGGTCACATGATAAAGGTAACACCGCTATCCTATCGGCAGAGCAGAGCCAAACGGATGAAAATGGTCGCACGATAATTACTTTGACCAGTAAGGTTGTAGTGGATAATGTTAGGGTTAGTGCCAATTATAATAACCCTGCTAACAAAGTTGCGGCCAATAAAGCCGTAAATTTTATTTACATTTTGGCTACCGCCAAGGTCGGTAGTGTAAGTTTAGAAGGTAGTGAAACACAAAAAATCGCCGATAATAATAGCTTTTTTACTTTTACCGCCCAATTAGTTGATGGTAACGATAATCCAATTAAGCAAAAAGGTTTAGAGGTTAATTGGTCACATAATAAAGATAATCAAGTTAAATTAGCGGCAAAAAGTCAAACTGATGAAAATGGCCGGGCTTCTGTTGTTTTGTATAGCACGACAGCAGCGATAAAAGGCGTCGTCGTTAGTGCAAGATTTGCTTCAACTAAAAGAGTTGATGCTGATCGTGAAGTCGCTTTTATTGCTGATGAAAATTCAATCAGAGTAAAGAGTGTGACACTTAATGATAAAATCGGCAGTAAATTAGCCAATGGCTACAACAAATTCACATTTACTGCCTTGGTATTAGATGGTAATGACAATCCGGTTGGACAACGGAAGGTGAACTGGGCCCATAATAAGAACGACGAAGTAAAATTGTCGGCAACAACCAGTGAAACCGATGAAAATGGTCGTGCGTTTATCACATTACAAAGTACCACCACAGCGGCGAATAATATCAAGCTATGGCACTTCTGCGCCAGTAAATGCGCAGGAAGTTGAGTTTTATGCTGATACCAATACCGCTCAGGTGGGGAATGTCACATTAGTTGATAGCGTAGTTAGCAAAGTCGCTGATGGCAATAATCGCTTTACCTTTGAGGCACAATTAGTCGATAAATATGGCCATCCTATCAATAAAGCGGGTCTGAAAGTGGAATGGTCACACAATAAAGAGCAACAAATCAGCTTATCCGCTCAATCAACCCCAACCAATGATAGAGGCATTGCGACGGTTACCTTGCATAGTAGTAAGATTGCGGTCGATGATATTATTGTTTATGCAAAATACAGGGTACCCCCACAGAAATCAGCGGATAAGAGAGTAAGTTTTATTGGCGATGTTAAGACGGCTAGAGTGGGCAAGATCACATTAAATGATGCTGACAATAAGAAGATTGCCGATGGTAAGAGCGGCTTTGAATTTAGCACCCAGTTAGTTGACCATAATGGTAATCCGGTTAAGCAAGCAGAATTAGTCATCAAATGGCGACAAAATAGTGGGGCTAGTGTCAACTTACCAGCAACCAGTAAAACGGATAAAGATGGCCGTGCTACGGTTATTCTACAAAGTAGCCAAAAAGCCGTGGATAACGTGGTGATCTATGCGCAATATGAATCGAGTGGTGAGGAAAAATCTGACGCAGTGAATTTTATTGCTGATATTAACACCGCCAAGATAAAAGAGGTCACATTGGATGGTACGGAAACTAATAAAGTCGCCGATGGCTTAAACAGTTTTACCTTTAAGGCACAACTCGTTGATCGATATGATAATCCTATTAAGGTAGCGGAACTCGATATCAGCTGGTTGCTGGATGATGATAAAGCTGAAGATGCTCATTTATCGGCACCATCAAGTCAAACAGATAAAAACGGGTTTGCGACTATAAAACTGATAAGTACCACTAAAACTAAAGCGGTGGATAATATTGTTGTCAGCGCTCAGTATGGTACTGCGCCTAAAATAAATGCAAACAAGGCCGTTAACTTTATTGCCGATAGAACTACGGCTAGAGTAGGTAGTGTGATATTAGTCGATAATATTATTCGTAAAGTAGCCGATGGTAATAACCATTTTACCTTTAAAGCGCAGTTGGTTGATAAAAATGAAAATCCAGTTAAAGTGCCAAATTTAAAGGTTAATTGGCAACAAGACAAGAATGGTAATGATGTCATCTTACCCCCACATAGTGTCACTAATAGTGATGGGCAAGCGACCATAGAGCTAAGAAGTACCAACACGGCAGTCAATAATATTACTGTCAGTGCACGGTATGATACGAGTGACAAAAAAGATGCCAATAAGCTAGTTAATTTTATCCAGGTTTCTTTTAAACAGCTTAGAATTAATGGATTATCTTTTAGCACGGATGCAGGAATTCCAACTATAGGCTTCCGGGGTGCGAAGTTTGACATCATTACTAATGGTGCGCCTGCCTCTGAATTTAATTGGCAGAGTAGTGCAAGCTGGGTTTCCGTTGAAAATGGAAAAATAACTTTTAGTGGTGATATTGGCGATAATCCAAAAACAGTCACTATCTCGGCAACTCATAGCACTGGTGGTGAGCCAGTTAGATATGAATTTACCCTCAAAAAATGGCATTTATATAGTCAACAAGAGATGGGGTGGAATGATGCCCAAAAATGGTGTTCTAGTAGGGGATTGACACTTCCAACGGTTACACAATTAAGTGCTGGACAGTTTAAACGAGGTATTGATTCACTCTGGAGTGAATGGGGTGATGTGCGTTTATATAATTGGAATTATCATATGTATTGGACATCTGAAACATTAGGTAACAATGTTAAAACTGTTGGTATGGTAAGTGGTTTTATAAACAATAGTGGTGATGGTAAAAACAATAAATTCTTTTTTACCTGTGTTCGCGATCTTTAATAAATCTAAATTAAAGATATTTGAATAAATTTAAGTGATAGGTTAATGATGGTTTATGTGCTGACTGTATAGGTACATAAACCTCTTAACTTTTGAGCAATTGTCGTGTTAGTTTACTAACCCAGATGAATTTATAAGTTAGTAGGTTTTGTGATAAGTAGATAGATAATCGCTTATTTATTAAATAATAATTATCGATGACTTCCCCGATCCTTCTGATGACCAGCAAGAACCGGGTTTGAATTATGTCAGGTAAAAATTAACCGGCTTTTTTCGCTGCTGCTGCAGCGTTGACAATGGCAGCAAAAGCATCGGCTTTCAGTGATGCTCCGCCGACTAATGCACCATCAATATCAGGTTGACTGAAAAGCTCGGCAGCATTGTTGGCATTCACTGAACCGCCATACTGAATAATGACTTGTTCGGCAATGGCGCGATCTTGCTTAGCAATATGGTCACGAATAAATTTATGTACTGCTTGCGCCTGGGCTGGAGTCGCTGATTTGCCAGTACCAATCGCCCAAATCGGTTCATAAGCAATAACACTATTTTCAAATGCGCCAGCACCTAAGCTATTCAATACCGCATCGATTTGACGAGCGCAGACTTGTTCAGTTTTGCCAGTGCTGTTTTCTTCTTCAGATTCACCAATGCATAGCACCGGTATTAATCCTTGCGATTTTAGTACAGCAAATTTCCGTGCGATATACTGATCGCTTTCTTGATGATAAGTTCTACGTTCAGAGTGACCGATAATAATATATTTTGCACCAATATCTTTTAGCATTTCAGCTGAAGTATCACCGGTAAAAGCACCGGACAAATTGACATCAACATCTTGTGCGCCAAGTGCTATTTTGCTTCCAGCTAAAGCTTGTTGTGCTTGCGCCAGGTAAAGCGCTGGTGGTGCAATTGCGACATCACAGCCAGTAACACTATTTAATTCATTACGCAAATTTTCAATCAGTTCTTTAACCATTTTGGTACTGCCATTGAGTTTCCAGTTACCCATGACTAATGGATGTCGCATGTTTTCCTCCAACTAAAAAATATTTATTAATAAATGAGATAAAGACAATCAATCATTATTCAGTTTTTGCCAACGGATAGTATAAAGATGCTATGACTAAATCACTTTGTTTTTCGTCATTCATATGTGATGTTATCATCATTTAGTGAAAGCTTAACCGGCTCAATAGCGAAAGTTATCATATTCTCTTTGCTCTTTACTAAAATATAACGGATAGCGCCTACTATAGTTTCATCACTCTGCACTTGATTATGTTGCTCTAACATACGATCTAATACAGCAGTTAATTGAGATAGGTTGTTAATCGAAGTAGTCTTTTCGAAGTGATTAATAATTGCCATAGTATAACGTTCGAATAATTGTCGATTAATTTTATAGCTGCTTGCATCTTCCGGTGGCAGCAAGGTTAGCTGTAAACTTTTAATTTTTTCACTTCCCTGTTCAAGCACAGCGGAGGCGTAAATTTTGCTGTTAATTCGACTGGCTGCGCGAATATAAGGTAAGCTAATATCCTTGCTTTTAATCACTTTAAATTCATGTATCGGATAGCTGGGATTATCCTGGTTATATTTTTGACGAAATATGGGAATAGTTTCATTGAATAGGGGAGCATCTGGTGATAAATAAGCAACCGAAACCTCTGTTTCAGGCATAACAGGTAATTTTTTTGCCAGCACGGAGGATAGTGGCAATGATGCAATAAATACTAATGCTAGTGTTGACTCAAATTTGCGCTCGTAGGTTTTCATCATTGTTACTCTGCAGTATTAATTTAATCATAAAGGGATTACTTAGGATAAATAAATGACATTACAACAATGGGCATTTTCATTCAAAGGGCGGATTGGCCGAAAACCATTTTGGTTTGGTATCGTTATTTGGTTTTTATTAATGCTGATGACATTTAGTATGCAAACCTATTTTTTATTTTCTCCTTATATTTTACTGTTATTAGTCATATTGTTGCTCTATCCATTAGCGGCAATTTTTACCAAACGTCTACATGATCGTGGTAAATCTGGTAGTTGGTTGTTGTTATTATTGTTGGCTTTTTTGTTATTTTCTATTGATGTTAGTTTATTAACGCCTTTTTGGCAGTGGGGTATTGGACGATTTCTACCTTTACTTATTGTTACCATACTATTTTTAGATTGTGGTAGTTTTAAAGGCTTCGATAAAGCAAATCGTTATGGTAAAAAAACTGAGCAGGTTGACTATCTCAACTGATTAATATTTACTCACTCTCTGCTTACCAATATTGTTCACTGGTAATTTGTCCTGCTTTACGGCGTAAGTGTTTATCCATCCCTCTTTGTGTTTTTAGTAGTTGTTGGGTATCTTTAACCATTTGTGGATTACCACAAAGCATAACATGGCTAGTTAAGGGATCAATTTTTGCCTTTACTGCCTGTTCTAGCTGTCCACTTTCAATTAGCGCTGGAATACGACCGGTGAGTGAGCCGGTGTTGTTTTCGCGACTGACAATGGTTTGGATCTTCAATTTTCCTGGATATTTTTTCGCAATTGTTTGCATTAATGGTAAATAACTCAGATCTTCAGCGTAGCGTACTGCATGGACAAGGATAATTTGCTTAAAGCGCGCTAAATTCTCGCCAAATTGTAAAATAGATAAATAAGGTCCAATTGCGGTACCAGTCGATAGCATCCAAAGCGTTTCACAATCAGGCAGTTCTTCTAATACAAAAAAACCTGCCGCCTCTTCAGTGATATAGATAGGATCACCAGGTTTTAGTGCTGCGAGGTGTGGACTGAGTTTTCCTTCTGGTACGGTCACGAGATAGAATTCTAATTGATTATCAAAGGGGGTATTAACATAGGAATAGGCACGTTGGATACGTTGGCCATTGATTTCTAGGGCAAGTTTAGCAAATTGTCCAGCAATAAATGGTTTAATTGGTGCTTCGAGGATTAAACTAAATAATGAGTCTGTCCATTTATGATTTTTAATAATTTTTCCTGTTACCCAATTTGCCATACTACTGGCCTCCTAATGTGTCAAATAAAGCGTTAATGTTTGGTCATAGTATGTCAAATTTAGGCAAAACCATTATCGATAATGTGTTTTAACTATTTAGTTAAATTATGACTCTTTCATTATGATATAAAATTGTACAGTTATCTTTACGAAATAAGTTAATTGGATTTGGCAAGATGAGTAAAATAATTTAATCGCTTACTCGAATTTTTTTTTAAATTTGTTAGATTAATTGATATTAACGTATAAATTTGCTGGGACAGTTTTTCTGTATTCCTGTGATATTGTAACCTTTTTTAATCGATTGATTATTATATAAAATGAGAAAATTAGAACACTTCAATTTGCTATTGATGCTTATTGCTTTAATTGCCGTCGGACAGATGACGCAGACAATTTATGTCCCTGTTATTGCAGAAATTGCTACCTATTTTGCAGAACCTGATGGTGCGGTACAAAGTGTAATGGGCGCTTATCTGTTATTTTATGGTTTTTCACAACTATTTTATGGGCCTATATCCGATCACATTGGTCGTCGCCCTGTTATTTTAGTTGGCTTAATTATTTATTTGATCGCCACCATAATAGCGATTTTCGCGCCTTCATTGCAGATCTTAATTATCGCAAGTGCGCTGCAAGGCTTAGGTGTTGGCGTTGCTGGCGTAATGGCAAGAACCATGCCGCGTGATCTCTATACCGGAACAGCCTTGCGTTATGCGAATAGCCTATTGAATATGGGAATATTAGTGAGTCCTTTATTGGCACCGATGATTGGCGGGGTGATCGCCTATTTTTTAGGCTGGCATGCAACTTATATTTTCTTGTTTTTGTTAGGTGGTTTTGTCTTGATCAGTATGTGGAAATGGTTGCCTGAAACGTGCCCACCCGCTTCTGAAAAAAGAAATATGCTTTCTGCCTATTATTTGTTGTTATCAAATCCTATCTTTGATGCTTACTTGCTAATATTGATTGGTGGATTGGCTGGTGTTGTGGTATTTGAATCAAGTAGCGGCATATTATTGGGAGGCGTACTAGGTTTAAATAGTATTACCGTCAGTATTCTATTTATTTTGCCTATTCCTGCGGCATTTTTAGGTGCTTGGTATGCAGGACGTGAAGGAAGGACTTTTTATCAGTTAATGTGGCAAGCAGTATTATGCTGTGTTTCTGCGGCTATTATCATGTGGTTACCGGGTTGGTTTGGATTTATGAATGTGTGGTCATTACTGATCCCTGCCGGACTTTTTTTCTTTGGCGCAGGTATGTTATTTCCATTAGCAACCACTGGAGCAATGGAGCCTTTTCCTTATTTAGCAGGTGCAGCCGGTGCACTGGTTGGTGGTTTGCAAAATGTGGGTTCTGGCGTGGCGGCTTGGTTATCGGCACATTTACCCCAAACTGGACAATTCAGTTTGGGGATGTTGATGTTTGCTATGTCTATCCTTATTTTATTATGTTGGTTGCCTCTAGCATATAAAATGGATAAAAAATAAATACCCATTCAATAAATATATTTTGATAATAAAATTAATGGGATATGGCTTCTGTTACACAATGACAATATGATTTTGGTTGGTGAGGAACGTGCTCTCCAAGCAATGTAGCGCTAATTATTCGTTCTTTACTGTGGGAAAAGCGCTGATCTGCCAGTAATTCAGCTAATATGGATCGATCTTTTTCTACTGTATCAATTGATTTTGCTGCTTTGTTTTCTCGGTTATAAGAGGCTTTTTGTTTAATTGAGGGGGTGACTGTCATCTGTTCCTGGTAATGGGTAATATCTGCCAGCTCTATTGCACTATTTTCGCCGTTATAAAGAATATGTTCTTCAATATCTAAAATGGAATTATTGAGATTGAATAATTGGATTGGCGTAAAAGTACCGGCTGGTTTGGTTTCAGTGGGTGTGTGATCCGCTGTTACCTGTAATGGCTGAGGTAGCCAAGCGCTAGGGTATCTTTCTGTTGGATTAATCGGCATGGCAATCAGATTTTCTTTTGCTATTGGTTGATATTTTTTTTGTCCTGCTGGGCGCCAGGTTAATTCTATGGTGTCCCAATATTGATCACCAACAGTGTGACTATTAGTGCTCCAGAATAGCCAAATGCCAAATGGGATAATATTTGCCTGCTTGTAGGTAGATGGTTTGCTCATCACGGTAGTCGAGGGTATGCAACTGACGGTTGTCTTGGATATAAACTCGTCCGATATCATCCGCTTTAAATTTTAACTGATAATGATTGCTTTCCGTCGGTGCCAAAAAGCCAGAAAAAATCCACAAGCTGGGTTTCAATTGTTCGCCATTTAACACGTTAGACTTAAAGTCGGCATCAAATTGGCCAAATTTTCTTTTGCCCAACCAATAGTTGGGTGAGTTGGCTTGCCATTGTTTGGCATAAATAGGGGCATTATTTAACCACTTTTTTTTCTTTAATAGTTTATCAAATTGGGATTGTGTCAGACTTTTGTGACCTAAATCTAACTGACTGAGATCATAAATACTTAAATTTAAACCACCCGATTGCGATCGATCGAGAACCTGATAGTGGCGTTTAAAAATTTGAGTCAATCCTGTTGGGTAAGTGATGGTTGCAGTAATAATTGTTGCACCATGGCCGATTAATTGGCCGTTATGGTTAATAACGTCAGGATCAGAGGAATGCCAGTTAATAGTCCCTTGTTGAAAAGATCCAGGCAAGACTAATGATTCGGTTGCAATGGTTTTTGTATGCTGGTGATGGGTATTAAAAAGGTGTGAATAGGCAACCTCTGCCTGGGGAAGGGTGAGGGAAAAAATTTGCTTTTTGCCTACTTCTCCTTCTAACCATTCGGCTTTTAATGCGCTAGTCGGATGATATTTTGTCAGTATAGCTTTGCCATTGTCATCAATGAATGAATCCCCTTCTGTGATTGACCAGTTAATTACTCTACCTTGCCAGTATTTGGGTAAATGTATTGGGTGTGAAATGCTAAATTCACTACGATGGTCAAATAGTGTGTTGGCAAGCGCATCAGGGTTAGTATAACGATAAACACAACGATTACTTAATTGTCCTGAGGGTGCTTCAAGGATCTCGAAACGTACCAATTCACCTTTGTTGGCAATATGCAAGCTTAGCGATTGTACCGAGGTTGTTGGTATTTGCAGTAATTCGGTCAATAATCCTTGCTCTGTGGCGTAAGTTACTTTCAATGCATAGGGGTAATCTTTTTGTAATGAGTTACCGTCTTTAAAGTCAACCTTAAAATCCATGAATTTAACGTCTAAGAATTTCAAAAATTTTTTAACAAAAAATTAACCTATTTATTCTGTAATTTTAGGTTAACTCCGCTTCCTCGTCCGTTCGCTTGCTCTCAGACTCCGGTGAGCGGATAGAGTTAGCTTAGAGGATGGTTTGTCGATTAAAGCCAAAACTGAGTTTGCGTTATCATCTGTAAATCGATTTTAAGACACCTAGGAAGCCCGTAGCGCTATTTTCTCTATGTAAGACATGAAAACGTACCAACTAAAATTTAAAATGCCTTAAAATCGATTTTATGAAGCGAAAATTT
>NZ_AUCC01000047.1 GCF_000429565.1 Arsenophonus nasoniae DSM 15247 | reverse complement strand
CAGGGATCCAATCAGGTTTAGCCAGTTCAATTCGCTGAAGCAAATAAGGTTTAAAGGGGGATAATTTAGTCGGTTGTTGACTTCTTTTAGCATAAGTTGGCATTGTCTGTTGTTGTAAATGATGTTTTACGGTGTTACGGGATATACCCAACTCACTGGCAATTTTTCGAAGGCTTTGTCCTTGTGCAAAGCGAACATGAATATCCACAAATATCTCCTTGGTTAACATAAATTATCCGTACAAAAATGTGCGAATAATACCAAGTGGATCAGTTTTAGATGATCGTTAGTGGATCAGTTTTGCATGATCGGTGACACTGTTCCTGATAGAGATAAAAACCATACCAATTGATATCTGTTTTTTCCCTTGCGAATCCAACATTTGCTGGAGCTGGTTTTGTGACATCATCATGGCATAGTGACTATTTTGCTGACTAGAGAGCAAAATAAAATTATTAGCCTCTCTATCTGACCAGTCAGGATTGCCAGCATAATTACCAAAATCAGGATTCATTGTATAAAACGCTACACGGTTATCTTGTAGATAATGATTATATAGCGTTTTAGTCTGATGCCTAAGGCAACTATCTCGCGCCATCACTTGTGAAATCAACTGAATAAAGGCTCCATTATGGCTAAACATCAGCTCCTGTTGCTTGTTAATACAACTTAACAACGTTGCCAACAGGGGATCAGCGGGTACTGGCATCATGCTGGTATCATACTTAGCCAAATAGAGCGGCAGTATATTGTTATTGAGCCAGTTGATAATTTTCGGATCCTGATTATAGGGCACAGTAGCCAACGTATCTAACAAGGGCTCTACTACCGATGATAGTGAGATATCTGGAGAACGCTGGTCTAATGAATTAATTAACTGGTGAACCAACGAGATTTTCTCGTTATGATACTTAACGTCAATGCTAGCAATAGTTTTAAGCAAACTAGACCGATTGTTTATGTGATTAAAATAGCGATCCAGATTATCCTCATTCCAGCAAGGTAGCTTTATATCGCATAAGTTTGCACCCGCTAATTTAGCCTGACTTAAATTAGCGCCACATAAATCCACACCACTCAAATTCGTCCCACTTAAATTACTCCCACGCAAATCCATCTTACTTAAGTCCTTGCGACTAAAATTGGCGCAACTTAAATTCATCCCACGTAAGGTCGTGGTATAGAGATCCGTTTCTCTGAAATCCACCTCCCTTAAATCCACTTTCTTTAGATCTATGCCTAATAAATTTACCTTGGCTAAATTTGCCCCACGAAAACTTGTACCCCCTAACATTAACGGCTGTTAATAGCGCATTTGTCAATTTACTGTGATTTAAATCAGCATGTTGCAATTTAGCGTGTGATAAATTGACCCTACTCAGGGGTAGCGATGCCAAATTGGCATGTTGTAAATTAATACCAGACAAATTATTGCCACTGAGACTAATCTTAATTAAAAATTGGCTAACAGAGTTACACTCTTTGTTAACTAATTTCTTAATTCGGTGACAATTATTGCGATGTACTGCCACCTTATAATCATTGTAAATAGTCGAGATTACCTGACTTAATCGTTGAAAACGAGAAGGTGAGTCTAATGAGGTGTGAGCTGAATTAATAGCAGGATCCGCACTCTTACTAGTAGGTACTCGCATAATCATTCCTTGATTAATTTATAATGAAAGCGAGATGGTATGTTAGTTATTGATAAAATAAAATAATAAGTTTAAGAAAACCACTATTTAATTACTGTTAATAATTCTTTTTTGTTATTAAACACTTATCTAGAGGGTGGTATTAAACCGATTTGCTTATGATCACTATTTTAACCTATGCCATTTAGCTAATTTATGCTTGTCGCACACTGACTGGTATAATTTCCACATTTCCTTCATTTTTTTATAGTAAATACTCGCTAAACTATAGAGTGTAAATAATTTATTTAAGCAATTAAAAATACCTACTATTGCCAGCACATTAAGAATGCTAAGGACATGATGAACAAAAATAATCGCCGCCAAAAAGTTGTCATATTTGCTATTGCCATTGTTCTTTTATCCCTTAGTGGGATGTTTGCCTGGCGTTATTTTCAGCCACAAACTACTATGTCAGGTTCCTTATCAACAACCCAAGCACCAAGCCTAAGTTCAACTAAATCGCGTAAAATACCATTGCCACCGGTGCAAGCGGCATTATCAGTGCGTCAAAGTATTCCTCATATTCTGACTGCCCTCGGTACTGTACAAGCCGCCAATACGGTTACCGTAACCAGTCGTGTTCAAGGACAATTAATGGCTCTGCATTTCATTGAAGGACAAGCAGTTAAGGCAGGCGATTTATTAGCGGAAATTGATCCACGACCATTTCAAATTTCGCTGGCACAAGCAGAAGGACAATTGACCAAAGATCAGGCGCTATTACGTAATACCCGACAAGATTTAGCCCGTTATCAAAAGCTGGCGGCCAGTAAGGTTATTTCACAACAAGAATTAGATAAACAGCAAACCTTGGTTCAACAAGCAGAAGGCAGTGTTAAAATCGATCAGGCGGCAATTAGTAATGCTAAACTGCAACTGACCTATAGCCGAATTACCGCGCCCATTGCTGGTCGTGTTGGTTTAAAACAGGTCGATATTGGTAATTTCATCACCAGCAGTTCAACTACCCCCATCGTTATCATTACCCAAACAACCCCGATTGACGCCCTTTTTGCGCTACCTGAGGCCGATATTCCATTGATCAAAATCGCGCAACAGCAAAACACTAAAATTCCAGTGAGCGCCTGGGATCGCAATAATAGCACCCAAATTGCGGCCGGTTATCTGTTAAGTACCGATAATCAGATCGATAGTACAACGGGTACATTAAAAATGAAGGCGCGTTTTCCCAACCAAGATAATAGACTGTTTCCTAACCAATTTATTAATATCCATATGCAAGTTAATACGCTAAAAAATGTAGTAGTGATCCCAACCGCCGCCTTACAGATGGGTAGTATTGGTCACTTTGTCTGGACAATAGATAACAATAATGTTGTTAGCAAGCAGAAAGTCACCGTGGGTTTACATGATGGTCAAAAGACTATTATTAGCACTGGTTTGGACGCAGGTGTTGGTGTTGTTACCGATGGTGTCGATAGGCTTGTTGATGGGGTAAAAGTTCAGGTTGTTACCCCAAACGATCAATTAACTTCCTATGCCAATACGACGGAGAAATCTTAATGCAGTTTGAGACTCCGGTAAAAAGTGGTGGCCCTTCCCGGTTATTTATTTTACGCCCAGTAGCAACCACGCTATTTATGGTTGCCATTTTATTGGCTGGTATTATCGGTTACCGGTTTTTACCAGTCTCTGCCTTGCCACAAGTTGATTATCCGACCATACAAGTGGTCACCCTCTATCCGGGTGCCAACCCTGATGTGATGACTTCCGCTATTACTGCACCATTAGAACGCCAGTTGGGTCAAATGTCAGGACTAAAACAGATGTTTTCCCAAAGCGCTGGCGGCTCTTCAGTCATTACGTTAACTTTTCAATTGTCACTGGCACTGGATATCGCTGAGCAAGAAGTACAAGCAGCCATTAATGCGGCCAGTAACCTATTACCGAAAGATCTGCCCTATCCACCCGTCTATAGCAAAGTTAATCCGGCCGATCCGCCCATTTTAACCTTAGCGGTGACCACCAATGCCCTCCCCATGACCCAACTGCAAGATATGGTTGAAACCCGGGTGGCGCAAAAAATTTCGCAGGTCGATGGCGTAGGATTAGTCACTCTCGCCGGCGGACAACGTCCGGCAGTACGTATTAAATTAAACCCCCAAGCCGTTGCAGCCCAGCAACTGGATAATGAAACTATCCGGCTAGCGATTAACAATGCCAATGTTAATTCAGCTAAAGGTAGCCTCGATGGTCCCGCTCGGGCAATTACGCTTTCTGCTAATGATCAAATGAAATCATTAGCAGATTATCGCTCACTCATTATTGCTTATAAGCAAGGTGGCGCAATTCGGCTAGGGGATATTGCTACGATTTCCCAAGCGGCGGAAAATACGCAATTAGGCGCTTGGGCAAATCAAAAACCGGCCATTGTGATTAATGTACAACGCCAACCTGGGGCGAATGTTATTAAGACAACCGATAACATTCGAAAAATTTTACCTGAATTAGTTAAAAATTTACCCAAGGCGGTTAAAGTGAATATCTTAACCGATCGGACAACGACAATTCGCGCTTCAGTTAAAGATGTGCAATTTGAATTAGTAATGGCTATCGCATTAGTTGTCATGGTGATTTATCTGTTTTTGCGCAATGGTACCGCAACATTAATTCCGAGCATCGCCGTTCCTTTATCACTGGTGGGTACTTTTGCCGTTATGTATTTTTGTGGTTTTTCGATTAATAACCTCACCCTAATGGCCTTAACGGTGGCAACGGGATTTGTGGTCGATGATGCGATTGTGGTAATTGAAAACATCTCTCGCTACCTGGAAAAAGGCGATAAACCGTTAACAGCAGCGCTTAAAGGCGCTGGTGAAATTGGTTTTACTATTATTTCATTAACCTTTTCATTAATTGCTGTGCTAATCCCTCTGTTTTTTATGAGTGATATTGTCGGTCGCTTGTTTCGTGAATTTGCCATTACGCTGGCCGTGGCTATCTTAATTTCGGCGGTTGTCTCCCTGACACTGACACCAATGATGTGTGCCCGCTTACTGAAAGCTGAAGCAAAGATTAAACATAATCGTTTTGAAAAAGGCTGTGAAATAGTATTTGATAAAATGATTGTGATTTATGGCGCCTGGCTTAAACGCATTCTTAATCATGAATGGATAATATTGGCTATCGCCGTCAGCACATTATTACTGACCGCCCTCCTCTATATGATCATTTCAAAGGGTTTTTTCCCCTTACAAGACAATGGATTACTGCAAGGTGTAATCCAAGCACCACAATCGAGCTCTTATGCCGCAATGGCTGACAAGCAGCAACAAGTGGCTGAACGGATATTAGCCGATCCAGCAGTAGAAAATGTGGTTACTTTTGTCGGTGTCGATGGTAGCAATTCGGCCCTCAATAATGCTCGATTGCAAATTACCCTTAAACCATTAAATCAACGTCATGAGCGAATTGACGTTATTATCCCTCGGCTACAACATGCGGTTAATAATATTGCCGGTCTTAAGTTATTTTTACAGCCAATGCAAGATTTAACCATTAATACCCAGATTTCTCGCACCCAATATCAATTTACTTTACAAGCAACATCGTTAGAACAACTTTCATTATGGGTACCTAAGCTTGTCACCGCATTAAAAGCCAATCAACAACTTACTGATGTAAGCAGTGATTGGCAAGATAGAGGCTTAATTGCCAATGTAACAGTTGACCGCGATACAGCCAGTCGTTTAGGCATCAGTATGTCGGCCATTGATAACGCATTATATAATGCTTTTGGCCAGCGAATGATTTCGACCATTTATACCCAAGCCAATCAATACCGAGTTATTCTTGAGCATGGCGTTGAAGGGGGTGTTGGTCTGGCGGCACTAAATAATATTCGTTTGCGAAGCAACCAAAATACTATGGTGCCACTTAATACTCTGGCTAAAGTTGAACAACATTATGGCCCTTTATCAATTAATCACTTAGCCCAGTTTCCCTCGGCCACGTTTTCCTTCAATGTTGCCAAAGGTAGCTCGTTGGAAGAGGCAGTTAAGGCAATCAAACAGATCGAAAATCAAATTAAATTACCCCATGAGATTGTTACTCAATTCCAAGGTGCAACCTTAGCATTTGAAAAAGCACTGGCTAATACTTTATGGCTGATATTAGCCGCCATTATTGCCATGTATATTGTTCTGGGTATCTTATATGAAAGTTTTATTCACCCAATCACCATTCTTTCTACCCTGCCCACCGCAGGGGTTGGCGCGCTATTAGCCTTAATGATGGCAGGTTATGAACTGGATATTATTGCCGTGATCGGCATCATATTATTGATTGGGATCGTCAAGAAAAACGCTATTATGATGATCGACTTTGCCTTAGCCGCAGAGCGAGAACAAGGTTTATCGCCGCAAGAAGCCATTTATCAAGCGTGTTTATTACGCTTCAGACCTATTTTGATGACTACTATGGCCGCTCTGCTTGGCGCTTTGCCTTTAATGTTAAGTAGCGGCGTCGGCGCTGAGTTACGCCGACCACTAGGTACGGGAATGGTCGGTGGCTTAATTTTGAGTCAAATCTTAACCCTTTTTACTACACCCGTGATCTATCTACTTTTTGACAGGCTAGCAAATTATTGGAAATCTGGCCGCCATTATCAGCGGGCATTAAAAGGAGAGGAGCCATTACGGTGAAGTTGTTCGCATTATTTATCGAGCGTCCGGTAACATCAACCTTACTTAGCGTGGCAATTACTCTATGCGGTGTTTTAACGTTTATGCTGCTACCGATCGCACCATTACCACAAGTGGATTTCCCCGTCATTAAAGTCACCGCCTCACTGCCTGGTGCATCACCGGAAACCATGGCATCTTCGGTCGCGACCCCCTTAGAGCGCGCTTTAGGTCAAATTGCGGGTATTAATGAAATGACTTCTAACAGTTCATTGGGTAGTACTAGCATTATGCTGGAATTTGATCTTGATAAAGATATTAATAGTGCTGCCAGAGAAGTACAAGCCGCATTAAATGCAGCGCAAAGTATGCTACCTACCGGCATGCCATCACGGCCACGTTACTACAAAACCAATCCAGCCGATGCGCCAATTATGATCCTAACCTTAACCTCTAAGAGCTACCCAATCGGTGAAATATATGACATTGCTTCGACGCGCCTGGCGCAACGTCTTGCCCAAATAGCCGGCGTCAGTGAAGTTTCTGTTAGCGGTGGTTCACTGCCAGCAGTACGTATTGAACTCAATCCCACTGCACTATTTAATCAAGGAATCGCCCTTGATGCCGTCAGAGAAGCGGTTAATGATGCCAATGTCCGTCGTCCACAAGGCTACCTTCATGATGAACAATCACGCTGGCAAATAAAAACCAATGATGAATTAAAAACCGCTGCCGATTATCAACCGATAATTATTCATTCGCATAATAACTCTGTGGTTAGACTACAAGATGTTGCTAAGATCAAAGACTCGGTACAAGACATTCGCACCGCCGGTATGGCTGCCGGCCAACCGGCGATTATTTTAGTCATTCGCCGTGAAGCGGGCGCCAATATCATTGCTACCGTCGATCGTATTCGTGCCGAGCTACCTGAACTTAGCAAAATGTTACCTGCAAGTATTAATTTAGCCATTGCCCAAGATAGAACACCGACAATTCGAGCCTCCTTGACGGAAGTTGAGCGAGCATTAGCGATTGCAATTGGTTTGGTGATCTTAGTGGTTTTCTTGTTCTTACGCTCTGGCCGGGCAACCATTATTCCCGCGATTGTGGTACCCGTTTCGCTAATTGGTAGCTTTTCAGCTATGTATTTATGTGGCTTTAGCTTGAATAATTTATCGCTGATGGCATTAACGGTCGCGACCGGCTTTGTTGTCGATGATGCCATTGTGGTGATTGAGAACATTATGCGCCACATAGAAAATGGCTTAGCGCCACATAAAGCAGCTATTATCGGCGTTAGTGAAGTTGGTTTTACCGTATTGTCGATGAGTATTTCCTTAATTGCCGTTTTTATTCCACTCTTCTTTATGGGAGGGTTAATTGGCCGATTTTTCCACGAATTTGCCCTTACCTTAGCCACAGCCATTTTAATCTCATTATTTGTTTCCCTTACGCTTACCCCCATGATGTGTGCTTATCTGTTAAAAAAAACCCAAAAACACAGCCCACCTAAAATAAGCGGCGTGGGTCGGCTATTATTAAAAATACAACAAAGTTACGGCGTCACATTAAATTGGGTTTTAGCGCATCAACGTAATGTATCATTAGTTTTACTAACGACTATCGGTTTAAACATTTACCTCTATATCAGTATCCCAAAAACATTCTTCCCCGAACAGGATACCGGCCGACTGTTAGGTTATGTGCGGGCCGATCAGAGCATCTCTTTTCAAGCCATGAAAAGCAAAATGACACAATTCATGACCCAATTGGTAAAAGATTCGAGCATTGATAATGTCACCGGTTTTACTGGTGGCAGCCGAATAAATAGCGGCTTTATGTTTATCTCTTTAAAACCCCAAAATCTGCGGCAAGAAACGGCAAATCAAGTTATTCAGCGATTGCGAACTCAACTGGCAAATGAACCCGGCGCTAACTTATTTCTTATACCGGTGCAAGATATTCGCGCTGGTGGGCGGCAGGCTACGGCCAGTTATCAATTTACCCTACTTGCTGATGATCTTAATGAATTACGTCAGTGGGAACCTCAAGTCCGTAAAGCCCTGGCTCAGCTGCCACAGTTGGCCGATGTTAATTCTGACAAAGAGGACAAAGGTTCTGAAATGGCGATAACTTACGATCGTGACAGAATGGCACAATTAGGTATTAACGTTAAAGATGCTAACAATTTACTTAACGATGCCTTCGGCCAGCGACAAATATCAACGATTTATCAACCGATGAATCAATATAAAGTTGTAATGGAAGTCGCACCTGAATATACCCAAGATGCCAGTTCATTAGAGAAAATGTTTGTAATTAATAAACACGGCAAAGCAATTCCGCTCTCCTTTTTTGCCAAATGGCAACCTGCTAATGCCCCGTTAAGTGTTAATCATCAAGGCTTATCTGCTTCATCAACGATTTCTTTTAATCTTAATGAAGGTTACACCCTTAATGATGCCATGGAGGCCATTGAACTGACTATGATCCAATTAAGTGTGCCACCTACAGTGCGTAGTACCTTCTCGGGTACAGCAAAAATATTTCAAGAAACCTTAAAAACCCAATTATTTTTAATTATTGCCGCCATCGGTGCGGTCTACCTTGTTCTTGGTATCCTTTATGAAAGCTATATCCATCCATTAACCATTATTTCCACTTTACCTTCCGCTGGTTTAGGTGCGTTATTAGCATTAGAACTGTTTAATACCCCTTTCAGTTTAATTGCGCTGATCGGTATTATGTTATTAATTGGTATTGTTAAAAAAAATGCCATCATTATGGTGGATTTTGCCATTCAGGCGCAAAGGCAGGGTCAGCTAAGCGCACACGATGCCATATTTAAAGCCAGCTTATTAAGGTTTCGACCCATATTAATGACAACCATCGCGGCGATTTTTGGCATGCTACCGCTAGCGCTAGGTAATGGTGAGGGTGCAGAATTACGCCAACCGTTAGGTATAACAATTGTTGGCGGCTTAATTGTTAGTCAAATATTAACACTCTATACCACGCCAGTGGTCTATCTCGCTTTCGATAAGCTTCAAGGCTATCTACAACAAAAACGCCAGTTGGCGAGGCTTGAATGAAAATACATTTTAGCGGCGTTACTAGTAAGCTTTTTTTTTGCTATCTTCGCCCTCTGTCTGTTGATCGTTTTTACTATGCATTGGGGAATTAGATTAACTTTTGAGCAAGGTTTTATTGGCTACATAAAACAAACCAATGAATTACGTACCAGCCTAATTGCTCAAGCCCTGACGGAACAATATCAGCAAACCGGTAATTGGACATTTTTGCAACACAATGGCCGCGCAGTAACCAGGATCATTAATACCCTGGAACAAGAAAACTTTCTGCCGACGCAATCTTCAACTAAAAGCTGGCGTACGCAAGTTTGGATTGTTGATCATAATATGGAGAGACTTTCAGGCAGTGGAAAATTACCGACTGTCAGTGAAGATATTATTCAAAAGCCAGTCAAGTATCATAACCAGGTAGTGGGTTGGGTAATGAGTAATGCAGCTGATAAAATCAGTCGTGAAGCGGATATTAATTTTGATCGTCAACAACATATCACCAGTTCTTTGGTAACCATGTTCTCATTGCTGCTGGCGCTGATCACCACCTTTTTACTGGCCAGAAATTTTCTCAAACCAATCAAACATATTGTTGAGGGTACTCACCAACTTACTACTGGTAATTTTGCCGTTCGCGTACGGAACTCAAGCCGCGATGAACTAGGCCAATTGGCTAAAGATTTTAATCAATTAGCCTCAACATTAGAAAAAAATGAACATATGCGGCGTGATTATATGGCAGATATCTCTCATGAATTACGCACCCCATTAGCGATATTACGGGGTGAACTCGAAGCCATTCAGGATGGTGTTCGGCCACTTTCTGTATCAACATTACATTCTTTATTGGCTGAAACAAATATATTAATTAAACTTGTCAATGACTTACATCAGTTATCCCTGTCTGATCGTGGTTCACTGGTTTATCGAAAAAAAAATATCAATTTAGTCCAACAAATTGAGTTAGCTATTAGTAGCTACCATAGCCGATTTATTGATAAACAAATAACGTTAAATATTACTCTGCCTAATAAAATAACGTTAAATGCAGATCCTGATCGTTTAGCGCAACTATGGCATAATTTACTGGAAAATAGCTTGCGTTATACTCACTCACCAGGCTCACTGGTTATTCAAGGTTATGTTTCACAACAGCGGTTTTATCTCATTTGGCAAGACAGCACGCCCGGCTTATTAGACTATCAATATCCTTATATCTTTGAACGCTTTTACCGGGTTGAAAACTCTCGTAATCGCGCCAGTGGCGGTTCAGGACTTGGCTTAGCTATTTGTTACAATATTGTTGAAGCCCATGGCGGCAAAATTATCGCTTCAGCCTCCTCTTTAGGTGGGGTAAAAATTAGCATAGAATTACCGTTAGATAATAACCATAAAAGCCAAAGTGTATGAGTTGCGATAATCACTGCTACCGTATTTTAGTTGTTGAAGATGAACCAAAGTTAGGCCAACTGTTAGTTGATTATCTGCAAGCCGCAGGTTTTCAGAGTGATTGGTTACTCGATGGTAATAGTGTCATTAAACAAGTGAAAAATTTTTTCCCTGATCTGATTTTACTTGATCTGATGTTGCCAGGAACGGATGGTTTATCAATTTGCCGTCAATTACGTCAATTTTCAGACATCCCAATTATCATTGTGACAGCAAAAACCGAAGAGCATGATCGCTTAGTTGGCTTAGAGATTGGCGCTGATGACTATATCTGTAAACCCTTTAGTCCACGTGAAGTGATCGCTAGAATTAAAACCATTTTACGTCGTTGCTATCGGCAAACTGTAGCACAAAATAGCGATCTGAAGCTGATTATTGATGACAGCGCTTATCAGATCCATTTTCAACATCAAACCGTTGAATTAACGCCGGCTGAATTTCGCTTATTAAAATTTTTATCCCAGCATCCCGGTAAAGTTTTTTCCCGTGATAAACTGCTGAATAATCTCTATGATGATTATCGTATCGTTACTGATCGCACGATTGATAGCCATATAAAAAATTTGCGCCGCAAGCTGCAACTATTAGATAAACAACGGCAATTTATTCGTTCAGTATACGGTTTAGGTTATCGTTGGGAACAAATTTAATTAAATTTTGCCAATCCGGCTGCCGGTTAATTTGGCTTTCATCCCATAAGACGTTAGAATTAACGACTTAAAACTTATCCGCTTAAGAATAAGTACTGACTTGTTATCAGATTGAGAACTCATCATGTTTACGCCAGAATTACTTTCTCCCGCAGGTTCGCTAAAGAACATGCGTTATGCTTTTGCCTACGGCGCTGACGCTGTTTACGCTGGGCAGCCTCGCTATAGCCTCCGTGTTCGTAACAACGAATTCAATCATGAGAATTTAGCTATAGGTATTAAAGAAGCCCATGAAATGGGAAAACGTTTTTATGTAGTGGTTAATATTGCGCCGCATAATGCTAAATTAAAAACCTTTATTCGTGATCTTACTCCGGTTATTGAAATGCAACCGGATGCTTTGATTATGTCCGATCCTGGTCTAATCATGCTAGTGAGAGAAACATTTCCAGCCATGGAGATCCATCTTTCGGTCCAAGCAAACGCCGTTAACTGGGCAACAGTAAAATTTTGGCAACAAATGGGATTAAGTCGCATTATTTTGTCTCGTGAACTCTCTATTGAAGAAATTGCGGAAATTCGCCAACAAGTGCCTGATATTGAATTAGAGATTTTTGTTCACGGCGCACTTTGTATGGCCTATTCTGGTCGTTGTTTACTATCAGGTTATATCAATAAACGCGATCCCAATCAGGGTACCTGTACCAATGCTTGTCGTTGGCAATATAAAGTACAGGAAGGAAAAGAAGACGCAATCGGTAATATTGTTCATCACCACCAACCGATCAAGATAAAAAATATTCAGCCAACTTTAGGTAATGGACAACCTACCGACAAAGTTTTTTTGATTGAAGAAACGAAACGTCCCGGTGAATATATGACCGCTTTTGAAGATGAGCACGGCACCTATATTATGAATTCGAAAGATCTACGGGCAATCGAACATGTAGAACGTTTAACTCAAATAGGCGTTCACTCATTAAAAATTGAAGGACGAACCAAATCGTTCTACTATTGTGCTCGTACTGCTCAAGTTTATCGCCGAGCTATTGATAATGCCGTTGCAGGTAAACCTTTCGATCCGACCTTATTAACCACATTAGAAGGCTTAGCTCACCGAGGCTATACCGAAGGCTTTTTACGTCGACATACACATGATGCCTACCAAACCTATGAATACGGTTATTCTGTTTCTGATAGCCAACAATTTGTCGGTGAATTCACCGGCCAACGCAAAGATGGGTTGGCAGAAGTGGACGTAAAAAATAAATTCAGCCTAGGTGATAACTTAGAGTTAATGACACCTGCTGGTAATATCCAATTTACCTTAACTGACTTATTTGATAAAAAAAACCTACCTATTCAAGTGGCACCAGGCAATGGCTATAAAGTTTACCTCGCCATTCCTGCGGACGTTGATCTGCATTTTGCGTTATTAATTCGCAATTTAGCTGGGACAACAACCAGAGATCCCCACGGCAAACAACAACGGCAAACGGTAAAATAGCTGTAAATACTAAAGTAAACAGTAACAAGTTTGCTTTAGTTATAACTCTTTGTTATTAATTTTGGCGATCTTAAATAACAATTTAATGCATAATTTAAGGAAAAAATGCCATTTTTATGTATTAGATCACAGCAACATAATATTTATTATCATAAGATAGTTAGCGAAAAATGTAGAACTAGAAATTAATAGTAAGACTAGGAACCACCTTCTTTGCTAACTCAATCTCCCTTGAGTTAGCTTTTTCTTTTTGTAACTAATAAATTTCTACTGTTTTGTCAGCCAATATTATTAAGCAGAATAACAGTAAATAGTTAATAAAATAGTGCCCCCACTTTAATCAGCAACGCGAAAACTAACCGTAAACTGAAGCGATCCACCTCTCTTAACTAAGGCAATGCTGCTTGTTTTTCAAATGATAATGGATAACAATCAATCACATCGTCAATAAACGGGAGTAAATCATGACCGATATCGAGACACTGCTAGGCTCTGAAGCTGACAGTTTATTACAACATCGCTGCCAAACCATTGCCCAGGAAAAATTATACCTACCCGGCAACGATTTTATTGATCGCGTCATGATAGATAATAACCGCCCAAACTCAGTTTTACGCTCAATGCAAACCCTGTTTGATCACGGCAGACTCGCCGGTAGTGGCTACCTTTCAATTCTGCCAGTAGATCAAGGCGTCGAACATTCAGCGGCGGCCTCTTTCGCAGCTAATCCACTCTATTTCGATCCTAAAAATATTGTTGAACTGGCTATAGAAGCTGGATGTAATTGCGTCGCCTCTACCTATGGTGTTTTAGCCGCCGTTTCACGTCGTTATGCGCATAAAATTCCTTTTTTAGTAAAACTGAATCACAATGAAACACTCAGTTATCCAACTCAATATGATCAAACGCTTTATGCCAGTGTTGAGCAAGCTTTTGCCATGGGTGCGGTTGCGGTTGGTGCGACCATTTACTATGGTTCACTGGAGTCTCGACGCCAGATTGAAGAAATTTCCGCTGCCTTTGAACGCGCCCACGAACTGGGGATGGTGACGGTGCTATGGGAGTATTTACGCAATCCAGCCTTTCAGAAAGGGAAAAATGATTATCATACTAGTGCCGATCTTACTGGGCAAGCAAACCATTTAGCAGCAACAATTGGTGCTGACATTATTAAACAAAAAATGGCAGAAAATAACGGTGGCTTCAAAGCTGTTGGCTTTGGTTACACCGATGAGCGGGTATATAGCCATTTGACAACCGAACATCCGATTGATTTAGTGAGATATCAATTAGCAAATTGCTATATGGGTCGAGCTGGATTAATTAATTCCGGCGGTGCTGCTGGTTCAAATGACCTAAAAGAGACGGTTCGTACCGCCGTGATCAATAAACGTGCCGGTGGTATGGGATTAATTCTTGGCAGAAAAGCATTTAAAAAATCGATGAAAGAAGGGATTGCCCTTATTAATGCAGTGCAAGATGTTTATTTAATAAAGAAATAACCATAGCTTAGCCTTTACAATTTAATTATCTACGGTGGTATTATTAATAATAGAAATGTTTACGGTGATAAATGCTAATTTTGTATCACCGTTTATCATTTTTTATTTTATTAAATAGTAACTACAGCAAATCATTTAAGTTCTATCTTCAAATTCTCACTATTGGTTAATATCAATATACAACAAAAAGCCAAATATAGTAGATTCTGACAAAATTAATAACAATAATGCCATAATATCGAAATAAATAAACGAACAAGTTTTATCGCTAATTATCACTTTATTTATTAGTTCTAGTTAGTGATTGATTAATATTATTTAGTTAGCACATAAAATTAATATTTGATCATCATAATATTGATTAAAGATCACAATTTTTATATTTTATAAATTAAATAATATCCAGGCAATACTACAGAAAGGTAAAGATAATGTTAAAATATCCATATAGCTTTGATACTTTTAGCCATTTTTTAGCTAAATGCGGTTTAAGTAAAATAGAACTAATCTCAAAAGGATATTGTTTTTGTTATCAACTACCGCAGGGAGTCAGCATCTATTTGTATAAGAACGGTACCATACTAATACAAGGTAATCCCACAACCAAACAGGCTATTGAAATGACAATAAAAGCATCGCTGCAAAAAAAAGTTAATAGATTCAACTAATGAAAAATATTTATTATACCTACGTAAAATAGTTTATAAATAATGGCTTATTATTAATAAGAATAAACTAGATAAAATAGCAGCCAATAGCTCGATATTAGCGATATTAATTATCATCGCCATTATTCTTATTTCTTTAATATAGCAATTAAATACATCCATTAAAAAAATATTTTTTACTGCCTTCTTAATGACTTTATAAATTTTATTTATAATATAAAATTAAATCGCTAATAATTGTTAATTTATAACCATACTATTTAGAACCCGCTGATCAATAGAAAACCGTTCCTTTCAATAGAACGAATAAGTTTTAGCCATGTTGTTCTTTTTTATACGATAATAAATGTAACGCAGCTAATTATAACTTATTCTATTAGGTACTGTTTTAATAAAACAGTACCTAATGGCAGGCAATTAAACAGTGATATTATTTTCTCAAATAAAACTGTGTCTTAATAATCGATGCTTAGTTGGTACCTATTTAATATTTAAATTTGATGGGTTCATATCTAAATGCTCTATAATTAAATATGTCAAACTTTGAATATGGATTAGTTTTATCAACCCTATAAATATGCCGCGCGGCAAATTTTTCTTGTAAAGCAGAATAAAGATTTGCTCGCTCCGCATCCCGAAAAAGCTCAGTCATACCCTGCTTTTCAGGGGTACCCGTTACTTAAAAGTTACCCGTTACCGGTGCTGTATAGCTTTTTACATCCTTTTGCAACACCTGTCCAAGTCGATAACCAAAAGAATTTTCTCCGCCCACCCCAGAGTAGCAAGCTATTGTTCTGACATTACTATAATCATCAAAATTATAGCGAGATTTTAAAAGCTGAACTAATTCGTCAACATCCATATTTCTCCATCCGTTTCCTTGTGGGACAACGAGCAGTGAACCCTCACCAATCGCTTGACCATGAGAAACAATATTAAGACGGTTGGCATTTTTATAAGTATCCCTAAAGGTATATAAGCCATCAGCTAACAACTCAACTTGCCTCATCGTGCCACCTAAGGTCAATCGCGTATTTTTTATCGCCCCGACACCTTTCGCGATACCTTTACTCAACGTAAATATTCCCATTGCGGCTGAAGGTATACCTAACCCTAATGAGGCCCAGCCATACTGCTCTGAAGCTTGAGGATTTTTTTCTTCCAGCGCACCAGAAATAATGGCGGTTGCTCCACTAGCGGCTTCTAAGGCAGTCAATGCTAAAGCAACTCCTACCCCAAATTTCAGTGATAAGCCAAACGTGAGCGGCGCCAGTAGAAGACCGATACCACCCACAATAATACTCGCCCATCCCCAGCCGCTGATATGGCCACTAGGGTCGCTGAAGTTTATCGGATCACCATCACAATATGCATAAGTATTAAAACCACCAGCACCAAATGGACTCCAGCTATCCGGCGCAGTGAAGCGCATTAAACGACTGTTGTAAGCACGATAGCCATTTCCCAGTAGATAGCTGCCACTAGCGGCATCCCAATGTTCACCATTGAATCTGGGCCCAATAGTTCCTTCTCCAGCGCCATCCCCCCAAGGACTGTAAGATTTAATCGTTGTTTCTTGGCCATTCTAATATAAGGCAAATACACTTCCCATTGCATCGGTAGCTGTTGCTGTATATCGCACGGGTTTATTATTATCATAAAATTGCTGACGAAAACCCAAGCAGGTTTTATCGAAGGTGTTATATCTTATCTGACCGTCTGTATAAAACTCATTGGTTAATATATCTGACTGATAATAAAATTCTCTAAAATCATGATTAGATTGTTTGATTAATAACCTATCCAATCCATCATACCCATAAAATGTGGTATTTTGATCTTTAGAGACAGTTTTAAGCCTTCCTGTTACATCATAACCCAGAGAACGTCCGACTTCGTCGACTGTCATTCTACCATTGGCATCATACTGTAATGATATAGTTTGTTGTTTCTCGAGATATTCAATATCGGTTAACTGACAGGGGTCACTACTATTTAGATATTTATATTCTACCGTTTCATTGCTATTGTTTGCTGTGGTAACACAGCGGGTTAAATTACCCAATGCATCCCAGCGATAATTTTGCTGTTGTATTTTTTTCCCCTCTGGCGTTTCAGGGCAAGTATCGCCGGAACATTGATAATCCGTTAATCGGCCAAAGAGATCATAGGAATATTGCTCTTCACGCAGTAAACGGGTATTCAGATATAATTTTCTATTGGCAATTTTATTATTAGCAGAAATATTTTGTTCAATTTCAAATGAGGTAATTGTTGCTGGGTTATTTTCAATAATTTGCCGCTTGAATTCCCGCCCAAACTCATCCAAACTCAGTTTGGTTTCCACACTATTGCCGCTTGCTTGATAACTGGCTAACTGGCCGATAAAACGACCTAATTTGTCATAATTTAGGCTAACACTTATTCCTGGATCAACAATGTTATTTAGTCTGCCATGAGGATCATAACTATACATCGTCGTCTAATTATCAGCACCAGTATAAGAAGTTAATTGATTGGCGAGTGAATAGCGGTAATAATTTGTTCGTTGCACCTGATTAGGTAATGTAATTTGTTCTTGATTAAGCTGACCGGCAGCGTTATAAATAAAAGTGTGTGACATACCGGTATTTTCACTAATTTTATTTAAACGTCCGCTAACAGCTTCATATTCCAATTTACGGGTTATTTCACCAAACCGAATTTCTGCGATAGCATTATTTAGCGCGGGAATATATTGATAATTTATGACACTGCCATCTGCATTTGTGACCTGATGGGGCGCCGGCGAGGCGCCTTGATAATATAGTGTAACATTGCGCCCACCAATTTGGCTGCTGGTTAATCGGCCAAGGCTATCAAATTGTTGTGTGCCGAGGATTTTTTCTGTACCCTCTTTCGCCGTTAAGGAAATCTGAATTGGTAAACCATCTTTATAGCCTTTTTTAATCGTCGTACCATCAGCTAATATCTGTTTAGTAACACGATCAAATTCATCATATTCAAATAGGGTTATATTGTCTGACTCATCAATTGTTTTACGGATCCGGCCCAGGCCATCATAAAAAAATTGCCATACCGTATATTTTGTAACAGTATCAGTTTTTAATTGCACTAATCTAATAAGTTGGCCACGAGTATTATATTCTTTTTTTATAATACTCGAAACATCACGATTATCTACTAATGATACTATCTGCTGCCAACTTAGATTTTTAACTGGATCGTAAATATCATTCACTAAAGTTTCATTATTGTACTCTTGACTGACATTCTCTTTCCAATGATCATATTTAAGAGACACCGTGGTTTGGCAGATATTTTCACTCGCTTCGCCTGGATTTAATAAATCATAATGAGTCGTACTCGATAATTTGCCAAATAAATTATATTGCCGTGCTTCTATTTTAAAACCATGGGGTACTTGTTGGGTAAAATAATATTTTTCAACTAACCGCCCCTGCCCATCCATGTTTATTTTATATGCGTTACCAAAAGTATCAGTCATCATTACGCTGATTGGTATACCAGATTCACCAAATGACCAGCTATATTCCATTCGGTTCTCATATTGGGTATCAAAATTTAGCGTATTTGAAATAATTTGGCCGAGTTTATTATAACTATATTGAGTGATATTGTTTTGCGTATCCTTTTCCATAATTAAGCGATAAGCACGTGAAGTCCAGCACTGTTCTTTGCTTACCGATAAATTATCTTTTAAGCCGGTCAATTTGGTTATGCAGCGAATTTGGCTGTTATTATTTAACGTTGACCATTGATATTGCTCTTTAAAAGAGGCAGTTTCGTTACCGTTTTCGTTTACCCATACATTTTTTTCTAATAGCCGGCCATGATTTGTTGATGTGGCATCCTTGTAATATTGTATTTCTTCTCTTCTTATGGGGGCATTATCAGAAAAATAATACTCAGCACTCAATAGCACCATTTTATCGGCTAGCAATGAATCACTATTTCTGATGGGATAACTGTCATATTTATACTGTGTTTTTCTAATTGGCGTTTGAAAATCACTTTTTGCCGGATAGATGGTTTGTTCTTTTAGAAATCGCTTAAAACCATTTGGTTCAGCAGGGCATGTACCCGCTTCACCATTAACATCATAGTAAGTAAATAGGGTTTTCGTTTCATCAAAGTCTTGTTGCAAAATAATATTACAATATTCATCATATTCAGACAGGCTTTTTTCGACTCGATAATCGCCATCTGCTCGCCAAGTTACGGTATGCTCTTTTGGCATTTGATATTGAGGAACCTGCTCAGCAAAAGATTTGGTTACATCAGCATAATATTTTATTTGATTCACTTTTTCACACAGAATATTTCCATTATCCGCTTTGGTTTGTTGCTTCTGTTCAATCATTAAATGAAAACTATTATAAGTTCGGATGGTTAAATAAGATTCATTTTCAGTCCAATTATGCTGTATTGCTATCGAGTCATACTGATAGTTATTTTCTACATTATATAAATAATCTTGACCATATAAGGTTAGTTCATTAATTTGCCCGCCATAGCCAAGAAAATTTTTGTCTGAATATTCATAACTGGTAATTTGTTTCAGTACGCCAAAACTGGGTTCGATAATATGGCTTCTTACATAAGGTAGGTAGGGAAGCCGATCAAAAATTATGACTGGACTATGTGCCCCATTATCCAACTGATGATTTTGCGGTAAACGATGGCCATTGCGCTTATATTCAACCCGCTCAACTAACCCGGTTGGCGTAGTGATTTGTGTCAAAAATTTATGCCGTAAACTACTTCTGCCATATTTAGAATAGGCTAGTGACCATGTCAATAACTGTTGCTGGGTGTTTATGGTTACTGTCGACAAAAATATGCCTTTTTGCACAAGCGTTATACTATAGTTTTCATCGGAATATGGCCAAATATCAAAACTAATGCTTTCTCCTGCCGAAGAATAACTGACTGATAATAAAATATCACGCTGATCACTAACAGATATAAGTCGAGGAAATCCGCCAAAATTTTCCCAATCCAGGATCAGCTTATTACCCGCCGGACTATATATTTCACGCACAACTTTGATATTATCTGCCGTATCATAGTCAGTTAATTTTTCACTAATGCCAGTGTTATAAACAACCCATAACGCATTATTTTTTTTTAGCAATTTAAAATTCTTCGGTTCAGCATGACTAAAGGTACATTCTGACTTTTCTTCTTTGACGTGATAGGATTGGCCGGTGGAAAGGGTTAAAATTCTTGATTCAATATTATAACGGGTTAAATTATCAGAAAAACCCAACCCATAAGTGGCATCATTATTATCTAATGGGGAATAAGAAAGGGTAAGCGGTAATTCGGGCCCCATGTGATCATTGCCAATAATATGGGCAATCGGGATATTAACACCAAAAATACCGGGGCGCGGGTCAACCTGGCCAGTAACTGCACTGGTAAAATTGAATGCCTGAGAGTGGTGTATTGCTTCCATATTTTCATCTGAATAAAATGTGAAATAAAATAGTCATTATTAAATAATAAGTGGTGGAAAATAGTTTTTAATATAAATGATTATTTATTTCTGGCTATTAATACTCGACTTTCAAAGCCGGAAAGTGACATAAACTCGGTTGAAATTTTACTATTATTATTTATTGTAAAAACCACACTAATTGGTGCATAGCCATAAAAATTACCTGCGGTTATTTCAATAACATTAATATCATTTTTAATAAAAAAACGACTAGCAAAAAAGTCCTTATTTTCTGCCGCTGATGCACCCAAAGTATATTCCAATCCAGTAAGGAAATTTACTAGTTTAATTTGTTGGTTATAGATGGCGTTTGCTAATACTGTTTCATTAAATGTTATATAATTATTATTTCTGTCGATTGCAGTAAAAAATAGATAAAATTTGGTAGGATAATTTGTTTTATCTTGATAAGAAAAGGCATTTAAATTTTCTTCCAGCATTTCAATTCGGCCAAACCCTGTTACTTCATTCAGTGAATAGATCATGATTTATTTTTACCTTATTTATTGTTGGAGGGAATAAATCATATTATTTTTCAAATAATATGATTTATATTATATTTAATATTATTCATCAGTTAATTTAACGCCGATTACTAAACTATCGGCAAATTTTGCTGAGTCTATTTTAGCTATTTTGCTCTTCGGCAATGAATTAGTACTGGTAAAATTATGCACAAATTGCTCAAAGGTACTAATTCCTGCATATTCTTTATTGAAAGCCGCTTTGACTAAATCGGTTGCAGTAACCGCCTCTAATGAAAAATTAGCTACCACGGATTGCCCAACCGCGAGAAAATTATACATAGGCAAAGAAACAGGCAACATTTCGCCATTATCCATAACCGTAGCGGTAGACCATATACTTTCTTCACTCAATAAATTAATTTCACTGAGCTCTCGATTAAATATGACCATTTCTTCACCTAATTCGGTCGCGGCAGCAACATCTCTAATGGTACGGAGATCGCGCCATGCGGCGACACCGGCTACAATTGAGGTAATAAGGATCAGAACGCCAGCAATTATCTCACCAATGATGGTACCTTTATCCACTTTATTGCTAATATTAATACTGGTTTGTTTGATATTATTTAAATCGGGAATAAATATAATCTCGTTAGGGTTTTTTCTAACCGTTGCAAAACCCATCGATTGATTGATATTGATTGTTGTGGTTATCCCCCCACTTTTTGGTCTGAAAGTGGCGCCGCTAACATTAAGATTGATATTTTCTCCTTGTAGATTAATTTGCAGACCGTGAGCCGGGATCAAGGGCGCGACAGTCTCAGGATTTTGCTCTGATCCTACGACAAAATCTCCCCAGGTTAACGGCACTTTATTGTGAATTGATAAGCCTTGCGCACTGATGGCAAAATCCTCGGCTTTACTGCCTTTGAGTAAATTTAACGCCGCGGGTAAAAGAAAATGTTTAGTATACATTTCTTTACTGACAATAATTAAGCCATTGACATCATTGGAAAAATAATTTCCGATTCTGGCATCTAACGATTGTTGTAAATGCTCGATCGCCGTCTTACCATCAATCCGATTTAAACAACCAAATAAATCATCGGATTTTCCTTTTATCATCGGCTGGACGGCATAGCTAAAAGCTGACGGTTTGATCCATTGCAAATCTTTATCTTTAGCTTCCAGTTCGAGCATTACGATGGTGAAAATTTGGTCAAATTGCTGAATATTGTCATTGAAATAGTTATCAAACAGTTGATCGATAACCGCACTATCTTCGGCTGGAATATTCCTATATTCACTCGCCAGGATAACCACCGCTTTTGAATTTTCCGTTGCCTGACTATTTACCTTTAATACCCAGGCTTTGCCCTCATTGATAGAGGTTGTATCTTTAATTCTTTTTGTTTGATCGTGAAACTTGGCTAAATTAACCTGTATCGTCAGACGCGTAGCTGCTAAGTCGTGAATAACCTCGTTATTATTGTTAAAAAAACTGCCTTCTGAAACAAAACATTCCAGCCAAATATTCTTACCACTACCGCCATTTTTCAACGCCCAACTCGCCCAGCTGCCACTAATACGATACAAACTGCCTACTATTTTTTTTCGGCCGAAAATTGTTTGGGATAACGATGATTTGCCTGAATTGATTGATTAATCATATCGTATTGCATGGCATAAATGACAACCCAACCATAGGTTGCTATTTCATGCATAATTGACTTCCTGTTAAAAATTAGATCGGCTATCCGCGCATAAAGAAGTTTTCTGCTAATCCACACTCTTTATAATCTGCTACAACGTTCATTGTGACGGGGAAAACATCGAACTCAAGGCCATAGTAGCCAAAACTCCATAACAAATATTCCATTTGGCTTTTAATTCCCCGTAACAGGGCATCAACCACCCAGCCACCAAAGATCCAGAAAGCTAAAGCCAGGGGATCATAAACCGAAGCACTAAATGAGGGAGTTGAAACAGAATTTAAGCTGACTTTAATACGGTTATTTTGACGTTGTAACGAAACAGAATAAATGCCGGATAAACTAAAAGTAACGTAGCTACTATTATAAACCACATCGCAGCGCCCACTGGTGTTATTAATAACGATTTTGTCATCAACAATTTGCACTAGGGCATTTTCAAAATAGGGGGTATAGCCGTTGATTGGATTTAACGGGATATTGCCATTATTACGAATAACATTATTTTCAACTAGTTTAAAATGATTGCGATTAGCGCCCTTAAATATTTCCGGTAGCCCTGCTAGGATCACATGTTTTAGAAAAGCCCATTTGGCAATGGCAAAGCCAATTGAGTCGGTACTTCTCATTAGCGCCGGATCAAATTGTAATTGTAAATCAGCTAAGTTAGGTGGATTGGGATTACAATCTAAAATAGCCAGCACCGCTAAGGCGCCCAATTCACCATTAATAGGCTCATTGTAAGTATATTGAATAATATGGGTTTGCAACCAACCATTGTTATCTTCCGGTAAACTAATCAGATCGGAAAAAACAAACTGCAATTGTTCTTTATTGGCTACAATCATTTCAGCCATCAATGCGCTGAACATTTCTGAAATAATTCTTTCATCTGCCGGGAAGATATTATTAATATCATCATCTAATATAACAACGCTGCCAGCACCGGAAAAAACGTCCTTTTTTTCCTGCACCACTTGCTGACAATTAAATTTTAATTGTGTCTTTGTTAAATCATTGCTACCGACAAATTGCAGTTCAACAGCAATTTTTGGACAGATACCATTCACCGCCACCTCTATTCTTTTGCCGGCAATCGTAGTCGATAATCGACCAGATTTTATTGGGGTAATAAAATTAATTCGCTGTGAACTGCCACCCGGAACAATTTGCCAACTATCAAATTCGCCATTAATGGTGCTATTATTTTCATTGGTATAAGAAAAATTTTTAATTAATAAATCTTGCGCGGTTTTTAATTTGTTATTAATTGATGTACAAGAAGCAGCACAAACTAGATCCCAATTAAACATATCCATAAATAGATCCTTATATTTTTATTAAGTTAAGTTAAGGCCAATAACAAAACTGTCAGCTAATGTGGCTGACTTTAATTCGATATTATCGATTTCTGGCCATTTCACGGCGGAAGTAATGTTGCTGGCAAATTGTCGAAAAGCAGGCACATCATCATAAATCTGTTTATAAATAGCGTCTGATAATAGAATGGAACCCCAAGCAATCCCTGTCGTTGCAGCTGTAACATTCGAGGCAATTTTAATCGTATTAAATATCGTCGGATGAGAAGCCACTCCTCGCGCAATCCTAGCTGCTATTGGTGCTAAAATTCGTGTATTGCTAATGCTTTTAAAGAATCTAAAGGAAAAAGTGGCTGTTCTTGTTGCTTCTACACCCTCTACCGTAGCTCGTGCCGCCTTGGCAAGCCCACCAGCAAACCAAGTGCCTAAGGCTAAAACTGATGCAATAAGGGTAATAATGCTCATCACCAATTCATACCATTTCAACCAATCGTCAAGTACAACAGTACAACTAAGCGTTCCGTCACCTAAACCTTCATTATCCGGTACAAAAACCGGCTCACCCTGTTTATTTTTTTCAACTTTGTATTTAAAATTTTGTTCAAGATTCATGTAAAGCGTCATACCAGCCCGTGGCCGATAATGGGCGCCTACAATCGAGATATGGATATAATCCGATTGCAGGGTTAAATTAAAACTTTCCTTTGGTAACATTGGCGACATTTTTTCACCATTAGGCCCGTCAAACTCTTGCCAAAGCATTTCTCGGTTATTGGTAAGGGAAAGCCCGCTTTCACTGATATCAAAATCCGCTGCAGTTGAGCTTTTAACAATGGCAATTGCCGCCGGTAAAAGAATATGCTTAACAAACATTGCCTTACTGACACTTAAAGCCGCATTTGCACCAAATGGCTTAACCAACTGTAAGGCAGCAATATCAACAGTTTGTTGTAAATGACCGATATCCGTTTTGCCATCAATTAAGGTTAAGGCACCAAATGCGGCGGTTTTTTTATCGATCGAGCTATTAGCAGAGTAGCTATAGGCTGAAGGCTTTAACCATTGAAAATCGCCTTTATTGGCTCTTAATCCGATCAGCACGACGGAAAAAATTTGCTTCAACTGGTCAATATTGTTGTTTAACCATAGTTTAAAAGCACTTTCTATTGGCGTTGCTAAACCAACATCTTCAGAATATAACTCTGGATTGGTAAAATTTGCTTGGGTTATGATGATGACTTCTTGCTGATTAATGATCAATTCAAAGCATTGCGTCTGTTCAGTTATAATAGAGGTGTCATCATCCTGGCTAAGCCATTTCTCAGGTAAAGCTTCCAGTCCCGCCAGTGAAATTTGAATCGTGACTGAAGAGAGCTCTTCATTGGCATTGAGAGGATAATTTTTACCGAAAATAGTTGCGCTCCCATTTTGGATGACACATTGCATATAAACATTTTTTCCACTTGCCTCATTGGCTATCCGCCATTCTCCCCACCGTCCTTCGATTTTCAGTTGTTGCCCGATAATTTTGGTTGTTTGTTCGAATTTATCGGGATAAGGATGATTTTCACCCGCTATTTTATTTAATGTGTCAATATCCGTGAGACTGACAACATCCCATCCACTTGTTGATACGGAAGGCATAACTTACCTCGCTTAATTTCATTAATAGAATTGAGATATGTTTTTTACAAATGTCAAGTAATCAAATATTATTGTGAATATTAATATTGATAATTCCCCTGTCGTTTTTATTAAATTGACAAACTTTTATATTGTTAATGTGTGATTTTTATTTTACTAAACTAAAATTAATTTAATAAAATTTAGGCATAATTTACCTCTGTTAATTGTCTGTTTTCATGGTAGTTGAAGCCAGAGATTTGCATCAAAGAAAAATTCCGTCAAGATAAAATTAGCTTAATTTTATTAGAAAAAAATTATTTTCATCGAATTAAGAATAATTATTTTTACCAATTTTATAAATTAATAAAAAAAAGTGACATTTTATTTTTGTTAGCGCAACTGTAATAACCTATTAATTATTTGGTTAATACTAAATAATGTTATTTTTATTTTTTTGCCGTTAATGGTAATGTTCTATTTACTATTTAGTTAATACTAAACAAGGTTATTTTCTTTTTTGTTATTTACAGTAACAATATCTAATTGTAAACCAAACTTAACTAATACTTTTATATTATATATAGCACCATGGCTAAGCTGAATTTACTTTAAATGTTGACCGTTGTCACATCGCTATTCTAAGAAGAATATGGCTATTGTGGTAAAAGCCTAATATATTTTGCTTTGAGAATAGAGTTGATAACTGGCTTTCAATCATTATTTATTTAATTAAGTTAACAACTTACTAAATAAATTTTTCTTTAAATTATGGAGTTCGTAGGTTTTATTAAAGCAAAAGGTTATCATCAGCTGACAACAAGTTGCGACTTTGTATGGACAATTTTATTACTAGACTGAGTTAATTAACTACTGAATGACGATAGTGGGTCGATATTGAATTGTTAATAGCAGCGATAATTACGGCCGTAACAATACTGACAAAAAAGCATATTTAATATTATGCCTACCTCATTAACGCTGTTGTAAACAATAAAATAACACTCAAGCCAAAGAGTCACAGCGATTATTGATGTCTTAATCATTGGTAAAAACAACAACCACAGGACAGAGTGAAATCATTAGTGCTGATGGGCAATATTGAAATAATTAATTACTAATTAAAAGACATTGGCAAATAAATGAAAAATATTTTCCAAATAATTGATTAGATTATAAAAGTTAAAATAAAAATATCCATTGCTGTTAATAATGTTTATTTATAATAACTTTATATAATTATCATTTCTGTTGTTTACAATAAGAAATAGATAAAATTTGCGGGCTTAATTCAGTTTATCTCGATAAAAAAGTAGTTGGATTTTTTCATATATTTTAATTCAGTCAATCTCTATTATTTCATTCAGTGAATAATTCATTTTTATTTTTACCTTAATTTATTAAATGAGATAATAAATCATATTATTTACCAAATAATATGATTTATCTTGTCGTTAATATTAGCCGGTTGCTAATTTAACGCCTATCACTAAACTATCGGCAAATTGCGCTGACTCTATTTTAGCTATTTTGCTGTTTGATAAAGAATGAGTATTGGTAAAATTATGCACGAATTGTTCAAAGGTACTAATTGCTACATACTCTTTATTCAAAGAAGCTTTCACTAAATCGGTTGCGCTTACCGCTGCTCGTGTAAAATTAGCGACCACGGATTGCCTGTAATGGTCAACAAATTCTGTAGAAGATCTAAGCGGCATTTTTTAGTTCATGATATTTTTGAT
>NZ_AUCC01000046.1 GCF_000429565.1 Arsenophonus nasoniae DSM 15247 | reverse complement strand
TAAAGGTTACTTTTACTTTTCGGGTCATATTTATACCTATAAGATTTTGCTTAATTATAAGCTATAAATCTCTACAGTTTTATTAGACCACTACACAGGGAACTCTACTAGGATCAATTTATTGATCATTGAGTCGATTAGTTGGTATTGATTTGACCATACAGACTCAATAATTTGCATAACCCATGGAGAAGCCTGGGAAGAAAGTCGATAAAAAACCCATTTTCCTTCTTTACGATTTTGTAGCAATCCACCCTTTTTTAACATTGCTAGATGACGAGATATTTTAGTTTGGGGTTGCTCAAGTGCAATACAAAGATGATAAACACAAAGCTCCCCCATTTCCCGGAGAAGTACTAGGATCCTAAATCTTGTTTCATCAGATAAATTTTTAAAAAACTGCACTGCCTCTAGCTCCATCTCCAATTTACCTCTAACCACTTATAATTTCAGTAATAAAACATTAGGATCAATTCACTTTCCCTGAGACAAACCAATTCCAACCACTGGCTTTATAAAAACATTCGCTGAAACTGATTGCAAAATCTAAAACAGCACAGAAAGTCATCTCCTCATCATAATTTTTTGATTAAAGGGCGCAACATACGCTGTAAAACCACAATGCTAACTAACAATATGCAAACAATCGTCATAAGAACCATAACAAAAGAAGTGTCAAAGGCTTTACTTGCTTCCAGTATCAATACCTGAGCTTGTTCTTTATCCAAAGTTGATGCCACACTTAATGCTTCATCAATACTGTCATAAACACGCGTATCATCCATGGTGATTTGCTTAGGAACAAAAAGCTTACTACTATAAATCGCCGTCATCATTCCGCCCAGTATTGTAACGCCTAATACACTACCCAATTCATAAGCAACGTCTTCAATAGAAGCGGCCATACCTGACTTTTCATCTGGCGCATTGAGCATAATTGTGGTAGAAGCCGTGGTAAATACCATTCCCATGCCAATACCAATCATGAATAAATTAATCAACAACAAAATAAGATGGCTCTGATAAAACAGCACCATCCCTATTACCCCAACCAGCGTTAACATAAAACCGACTACTGCCGTTAATCTCTCGCCAAAACGGGGTAATAGTAAACCGGCTAATGGTGATGCAAGTACGGAACCAATGGGAATGGGAAGGATACAAAGTGCTGCTTGTAAAGGCGTGAATCCAAGTACTAATTGTAAACGTTGACTTAAAACTAATTCAATGCCAACAATTACACTCATGGTAATAACAGCAATGATTACCCCAGCTGAGAACAAGCGGTTACTAAATAAAGAAAAATCAAGCATCGGTTGAGATTGTTTGCGCTGGCGCAATACAAAAAACAGCATAAAAATGACACCAATAAAGGCAGCAACAGAAAACTCAACCAAAGAAAAAGAAGGTTTACTTAACTCTTTTAATGCATAAATCAGCCCAACTAAACCGATTAAGATTAATACTGAGCCTAAAAAATCAATAACACGCTTGTTTGTTCCACCACAACTTGGGATCACACTGACTGAAAAAGGTAGTACCAGCATAACGACAGGCACATTAATTAAAAATACCGATCCCCACCAAAAATATTCCAGTAACAAGCCACCTACTAAAGGGCCAACCGCAGCGCCACCAGCAGCAACTGCTGACCAAATACCAATCGCTAGCGAGCGTTCATGAGGCTCAGTAAAAATATGGCGAACAATTGATAATGTTGCTGGCATCATCATCGCGGCACCAACAGCTAAAAAAACTCTCGCAGCAATCAAACTTTCTGGATTAGGCGAAAATGCCGCACAAAGTGACGCTAGTGCAAAAAGAGGTAAACCGGTGATCAACATTTTTTTATGGCCAATGCGATCACTTAACATTCCTGCAGCGGGCAATAATCCGGCCACCACCAGCGGATAAGCATTGATAATCCACAATTTCTCAGATGCGTTGGCATGGAGTTCATGGGTTAAAGTAGGCAATGCTGTATAAAGCACTGTCATATCAATGACAATTAAAAAAAGAGCACTTGAAATTAAAAGGAGCGCAATCCACCTTCGATTATCATGAGTTTTAACCATAAAAAATCTCTATTTAGAAAAAATTATGTAATATATTTATCTAGCATAACGTTAAAGCTAAGATATACAATATTAATCCATACGCATGTATTTTAAAAGAGGTTTATTTAATGGGGCGCCAAAGAAGTATAGACAGAAATAAAGTATTAGACGTAGCCGAAAATATTGTCCATCAACAGGGTGTCACTGCGCTGACGATCGATGCAGTGGCAAAAGCGATGGGAATTTCTAAAGGCGGGGTTCAGTATTGTTTCGGCAATAAAGAGGCCTTGATTGATGCAATGTTTGATCGCTGGGAAAAAGCTTACGATGAAATATTTTTTCAACAAATTGCGCAGGATAGTTCAGCTGAAAATCGCGTAATAGCGCACATGAAAGCAACCTACCATTTTGAGCAAACTTCTAATACTAAAGGCGCAGGTTTAATGGCAGCATTATTGCAAACACCGGAATATCTTAATAGTACTCGTGAGTGGTATCGTGAGCGAATTGCTAAGTTAGATACTTCAACAGAAGCGGGGAGACGTGCCCGACTTGTTTTTTTCGCCACAGAGGGAGCTTTTATTTTGCGTGCTTTTGGATTTATGCATATCGATCAGCAAGAGTGGGATGAAATTTTTACCGATATCGAAATATTTTTATCGCCCGAACATGAAAAATAAAATTTTAATACTATAAAAATAGCGAATATTTATAGATATATTTTGACGATTATCTTGTTTATTCAAACATATCTCTAAATATTCCAAAAAAATAGTTAATTTGTCCGTATATTTAATTATTATATATATTTTATTGATCTATGATAATAAATATTGTTAATATCCTATAGTCATATAACTGTAGGTGACAATTATGATTATTTATCGCGCTTTATCTACTGAATTAAATACTGAAATAAAACTTATTAATAATATTATTAATGCGCCTGAAAATTATGTTAATTTTAGTGATAAAGGAAAACTACTGTTATCCATAATAACATTAGGGATTAGTCATATTGTAATAAATTTAATTGAAGATCACAGAAAAGAAAAAGTAAGATCAGAATGTATTACCATCACTAAAAACTTACTATCTTCTCTCAACAGCATTGAAAACCAGCAATCTGAAGAAAAAGTAATATTAATTTCTTTACCTAAAGGCGAAAGGTTAAAATTAACACAAAGATTTTCTAATAACGAAAACAGATACGAAACGATTATCGAATATAATAAAGCGATTATTCTTCATATGGGCAAATATAATGAAAGTAAATCTTATGTTAATAAGACCTTTGAGGAAATAAAAAATCTTTTAGTTAGTGACATACTGCAACATGAACATGATTATACTTATAAAGATGAATCTCTCTTAACTATCGCCAGACACATAAAACAAAAAACAGATGATAAAATAAACAATAAAAAACATAAGGAAGTTATCATAAAAATAAATAACCCTAATGAACCAATAATATATAACCAAAAAAGTATCGGCGCTAAACTAAGGGAAACCTATCAAGAGGGATATACTAGCTTAGTTTTTATTGATAAAAAAAATAAATTTACAAATAAAAAACATTTAATATTAGGTATTGTCTCACCGTCTAAGCAAGTTTTCTTATTAAGCCCGGCAAGTGGTGATGACAGAAATATTTATTACGATACCAATATAAGATATGTTAAATTAAATTTAACATCTAAAACTAAAATTTATAGTCGTGAAGAAAAAAATGAATTAATAAAAGAATTTTATGAAAATTTAATAACTAAATTAGAAAATATACCGGCTAATAGTGTATGTATTGAAAATATAATAAAATCTCTTTGTCCAACATGCAAAATTAGTACCCTAACACAAAATCTTAACCAAAAAGAGAAAGTGACATTTTTAGAAAATATTAATCATGGTATTGCAGATAAAATGCAGGTTGTTGAAGATAAAAAAGAACCAGCTACAAAATTAATAGCGAGTAAAAAAATAGCCCACAAACACACAATACCGTGAATACATTAACGCCTTCAGTTACCAAAAATAAAAATTATAATGAGGCCTTAAACCCATTTAATGAATAAGTTAAATTAAAATCTAATAGTAATAGATGATATTCTTAACCAACGACAGCTCTCTAACTAATAAAAGCGAACAAAATTTGTTAAAAACTTATCTTTTATTTTACTAATAAATATATTTTATATTAACAATTAGTAAAGATAGAAAAAATATTTTTATTAAAAAACACTTTCAATATATTAGCTTAATTTAACAAAACAATGAATACAATCTCCGATAATTAAATATAAAAATTTAATTCATTTTTATAATAGATAAGAATTTACCATTTAGAAGAGGTTGATCGTTTTATTCCTACATTTTGCTGATTGTATTAAATAACCAACACTTAGGTTTTACTGACTTTTTGAGGATATTATGGCAATAAGTTTTTCTTCTACAACACCACTAACCATTAGTGATAACAAATTTAATCAGATTTTGGGGGCTAATAGCTTAAATGAAGCAACCAAAATAAAAAACGTATCCGATTTTATTGACTCGATAATCGATTGGTTTAAGGGCGGCGTCAAACGTCAAAAAATAGAGCAACTGTTTGACACTATCCAAGATGTGAAGAATAGCGCTGTTTCTAATCCGGAATCAAATCGGTTGGAAAAATTTATCGAACTGAGGAAAATGGCACTACCTAAATATCATAATCAATTTAAATTAGAAATTACGCCAAAAGATGCTAATGAAGACTGGGGATATCAATTAAAAGTTGGCGACTTTACCTTATATAACTGCGATAAAGTGTTTGAAAAAACCAGGAGTATTGATGAGAGAGATCAATTAGCTAATTTTCATGTTAAAAATATTAGTATGAAATTAGAAGAAGCCCTCTCTGTGGAAAATCACGATATTCAGCAACTATTAAACTTCACGATTAGATGTTTAGCTGGCAGTGAAAAAGAACAAAATAGTTTGCGAGAAAAATTAGACGACCGTGCTTATAGTAAAGATAATTATCTTGGCATTAAAAACAGCAACAAACCTAATGAACTTATTGCCGCATTTAAAAATAATAAGCAACTGGTATTTTCTATCCGCACTGGCGAATTAGAGAACAATTTTTTGAAAAATACATTAGCAAGCAAAGAGTACAATAATCTGCGAGAGATGTTTTTCAATCAATATACTAGCATAAGTGATTCTCTCTTTATCGATATATTGCAACAAACTAAAGCGGATGTTTATGATGTGATAACACAGGATAGTGCTTACCTAAGCGAACAAGAGCGCGCGATTGTTAATGAAAAACTTAGTGCGATTAAAATTGGTGATAAAACACTTGCTGAATTATGGGCGTTACCATTAAATGGACTGGGTGAATATATTGATGATGATTTAAATCCAGCAGCTATTAACTATTTTCTTAATCATAAAGCCGCAGGTGTAAAGTTTTATAATTTAGAATTAAATGCTGCTAACTCAGCATTTGAGTTTGATGAGCCAGAATTACAGTTTGATGATGCAGAATTTGAGTTTGCTAAGTCAGAAGTTGAGTTTAGTGATTTAGAATCACAGGCTGATGATTTAGCATCAGATTTTGATGAAATAATGGCTGATAAACCCTTGTTTGAACAATCGCCTAGCAACCTAAACACGAATCGAACTGATTCAGGATATGAATCTGACGCTGAATCTATATATGAATATGAAGGTTTGTTTGCTAAGGATTATAAAATTAACAAGAAGCAATATAGCTTCACATCGGTTAAATAATTTATCAGTTCAAATAATATCTAATAGTCATTGATTACAGCATTTGCCCCAGCCTAGCAAAACAGCTGGGGCTAAAATTATTCTCGCCAATTAAATAACGATAAAATGAAAATGCTGCTGCCATAATAGAAAATAGCAAAATTAAAAGTTCGAATATATTTAGTTTACTATTACTGCTGTAACTATCCCATTAATTTAATTCTTTTTGCCACAAATATAAAACTACTTCGGCTAGCCGCGAAAAATAAGCAATTCAACACCTGACTGACTTATTCTGCATAACGAGGTAGATATTTAAAATATCTTTTATTTCAATGCATTAAATATAAAAACAGCTTATTTATACTAACCACAAATTAAGAAAAAATGCACAATATATTAATTAATTACTATTTATTCGCAAAGTGAAATAATAACTGCAATTTACTGGATAAAAATAATCTCTACTGGCAAAAAATTTAATTCGCAAAAAAATTATTTATTTTATTGGCAATTTTTGACTTTCTAATTAATACTCAAATTAAAAATCATAGTAATAAAATAATTCTTTTTTGTTATAACGCTTAATTACCATAACAAGTCGTTACTATCAGCCATTAATAGCAATAATTGTCTTAGCAAAAAATTAAACAGCTATGTTCGCTATCAGATAAGGAGCCATAATGAAAGGTATACGTTTGATCATGGTTATAGGCTGTTTGCTAGCCTCTCATTCGGCCCTGGCAGCAACGACCACGGGGACGGTTAATGTTAATCTCATACTCTCTAACTCCTGTGTTGTTAACGGATCAACGGCCACTACAGGCGTTCCTATGGGAACTCTGGATTTTGGTACCCAACCCACTACTTTTAGTCAATTAATAACCCAACTTTCTAATAATGCTGGCACAACATTTACCGTACAGTGTCCACCTAATGATACTTTTACCGTCGCATTGACCAGTAGTACTAACACCGCACCAACAACGCCACATGGTACACAGATTGGTAGCACACCGCGTTATGTTAATTTAGCCAATAACTCACATGGTGTTTACTATGGTGTTTTTGATAGTAACCCATCCCCAAAGCCAGGCACTGCCCTTGCTAATAATGCAACAATTACCCCTGTATCAGGCCCAACAAATGGCGTCAGTACCTATACCTTATATGGCCTAATCCAGGGTAATGGCACAAACGCGGGTATCATAGCAGGAACCTATACTGACGTTGTTAATCTTACGGTAACTTATTAATTGATATTCTTTTTCAGGATGAAATATGTCTGGCAACAACCATTTATGGCTAAGGTTTGATCATGATTTAGCCTATTTTATTCTATTGTTAGCTATTTTTAGCGCGCTGCCGAGTTATGCCATTACCAGCCAATCATTTCAGGTCTCTGCCACCATTACGCCTGGTTGTCTGGTATCTGGTGGCACACTATTTGGTACCCTTAATTTTGGCACCCATCCTAGTAATGCGAATGGCAATTTTAATGCCAGTTTAACCCCCAATACCTCGTTAACTTTAGCCTGTACCCCCGGTACCGTGCTCAGTATGAGCATTAATGGCGGTAATAACTACACGACAATTCGTAATGTCAAGCAGAGCGGTTTTAGCACGCTACTATCTTACCTACTTTATGCGGATAGTGCTCACACTATTCCAATCGGGCTCAATCAGAATGTCTCCGTCAGTTACAGTAATAGCAATAATATTATTATACCCATCTATGGTGTGCTGCAAATGAATGGCGCTAATAACCCATCCGGAACCTATACTGACCTATTAACGGTAACATTATCCTGGTGATCAGGGAGGAATACTATATGATCAATGTTTTGCAACCTACTGTTTGGTGTTTTTCCACCCTATGGTTATTGGCCTTACTATTCTTAACTCCCTCAGCTCAATCAGCTAACCATGTGATGATTTGGCCGATGGATCCAGTATTAACCGCCAAGGATAATGCCACTGAATTCTGGATCGAAAATAAGGGCACTGAGCCAACGACCATGCAGATCAGAGTAATCGGCTGGCAACAGGTTGATGGCAAAGATCGCTATAGCAATCAGCAAGCGGTGGTCGCCAGTCCGCCTTTTATGCGCATTGAACCGGGCCAAAAACAGCTGATCCGTCTGATAAAACAAGCTCCTGTGCCGGCCGGTAAAGAAGTTGCCTACCGCCTGTTGGCCGATGAAATCTTAACCGCTGAAAACTTAGCCGTGCCAAAGTTTGGACTCAACATGCAGATGCGATATTCTATTCCACTGTTTGTTTATGGTGAAGGTATTAACTATATACGGAATTCCGGTGATCCAATTCAACTGGATCAAAAATACCTCAGTTGGCAGTTGACCCGCTTAAATGGTAAGCCGGCGCTGAAAATCACCAATCAAGGGCCGATCCATGCTCGCTTAAGTAAAGTTGCCGTACAACAAGGCAAAAAACGCATGGTGTTGGCCGATAGCCTGTTTGGTTATGTGTTAGCCGGCTCGAGCTATATCTGGCCATTACCAGCGGGCGTTAATCGCCCACAACAATTAACCGCACAAATTAATACTGATAAACAATTATGGCATGCATCTAGCGCTGGGTTGAACCAGTAAAGATGAAAACTGTCCACTTGCCGGGTAAATTGACCAGCCAATTTACCTTACTGATGACGTTATCTTTGCCGCTAGTATCGATAGCGGCCAATAACAGCTGGACTGAATTGCCGCCACCACCGAGCGGCAAGATTAAACCACAAAACTTACAATATAGATTGGAGTTAGTGGTTAATAAGTATGCCACTGGCATTATTGCGGTGGTTAATGAACGCAATGGCCATTTTTGGCTGTCGGCCGCTGATCTACAAAAGGCCGGTTTTCCAGCCTCTCGCTTAACCCAGCCACAACTGGATGTCAGTGCCATGGCCGAGGTACAAGTCAAATATGACAGTGCGCAACAACGCCTGTTATTACAAGTACCGGATAGCTGGTTACCGCAACAAGATCTCACTATTGGCAATGCCCCGCGCCGCTATCCAGGGCTAACTAGCCAGGGGGCACTGTTTAATTATGATATCTACGCCAATCGAACGCAGCATAATCACACTCAATTTTCGGTCTGGAATGAACTGCGATTATTTAGTATGGCAGGCACTTTATCCAGCACCGGGGTATTTAAACAACATATTGCCGGTAGCGATAACAATAACACTAACCAGGGTTTTACCCGTTACGACACCACCTACACCAATGAAAATTATGCGCTAAGCTGGACGGTGGGTGATTTGATTAGTAATGCTTTAAGCTGGAATAGTAGTGTCCGCATGGGCGGTCTGTCACTGTCTCGTGACTTCTCTATCCGGCCAGATATTATTACCTATCCCTTACCGACCTTTGCCGGTAAAGCAGCGGTGCCGACTGCCGTGGATCTATTTATCAATGGTTATCGTTCCAGTAATCACCAGCTCCAACCTGGCCCTTTTACCATCACCGATATTCCCTATATTAATGGTTCGGGTGAAGCGGTGCTGGTTACCACCGATGCCCTTGGCCGGCAAGTCTCCACCACCTTACCATTTTATGTCGCCAGCACTTTGCTCAAACCGGGTCTCTCTGATGGTGCTTTTTCTGCCGGTGCACTACGCCGCGACTATGGCATTAAAAACTTCTCTTACGGGCCGCTAGCCGCTAGTGGTTCTTACCGTTATGGCGCGACTGATTGGCTGACTTTAGAGTCACATGCTGAAGCCGCCTCTTCACTGGTGCTGGGTGGCTTGGGCGGCTTAGTCAAATTGGGCAACTTTGGTGTGCTTAATGGCGCTTATACATTCAGCCAGATGCGAGGCCAACGTGGTGATCAAATCAATTGGGGTTACCAATATAGCCAGTCTCGCTTTAATCTGGCTACCCAACATACCCTAAGGGATCGTAAATTTGGCAATTTGGCACTTTACGATCAACCCAATAATCTCAACGATAATCAACCAATTTTCAGCTTAAGCCGGCGTAGTTCACAATATTCCGCCTCATTATCTCTAGACCAATTTGGTAGCATTGGCCTAGCTTACCTGGATATTGACAGTTTCAATGGTGATAAAAACCGGTTGCTCAATTTCTCCTGGAGTAAAGGCTTATGGGGCAATAGCAATCTTTATGCTTCGGCCAGTCGTGACTATTCGCAAAATAACTGGTCATTTGCCTTAGTACTACAAATTCCATTCAACTTTTTGGATTCCGTCACCCTAGATACGCAGCGCAATGCCGCTGGACAAAATATTCAGCGCGTCACCTATAACCATGCCATGCCAAGCGACGGCGGATTTAGCTGGAATATGGCCTACGCTCATCAGGACTCGCAAGACGATTATCAACAAGCCTCGCTAGGATGGCGCAACAACCATGTCCAAATGCAGGCTGGAATCTACGGTTCATCCAGCAACTATACCAAATGGGGTAATGTAACTGGCTCACTGGTACTGATGGACGGTACTATCCAGGCTGCGAACAAAATTAATGATGGCTTTGTGTTAGTGAGTACCGATGGTTATCCCAATATTACCGTTGATTATGAACACCAGCCTTATGGCAATACCGGTAAATCAGGTTATCTATTGATCCCAAGCGTGCCAGCCTATTACCCAGCCAGTTTTCGTATCAATACACTAAATTTACCACCCGATATCTATGCAGATACTACACGCCAACGTTTGTCAGTCAAACGCGGCCGAGGCTATCTGCTGCATTTCCCAATAAAGATTCGTCATGCCGCTAGCGTGATCCTAACCGATCAGGATGGCAAAGCCATCCCATTAGCCAGCGTGGTTACACGGGCAGGCAAAGCAGATACCTATGTTGGTTGGGATGGATTGGTTTATCTGGAAGATTTGGAGCCAAACAATCTACTTGCTGTCCGTACACCGGAAGGTAAGCACTGCCAGGTTAGTTTGCAATTGCCGGCAAACCCTAACCAACAACTAAAAACTTATGGCCCACTCACTTGCACTTTAGCTGGCAACAGCAGGAGTTACCATGAATAAAGGTTTATTTCTTTTCAGTTTGTTGTTATTGACCGGCCTACTGAATAATCCTGTCTGGGCCGCTTGCAACGCCACTATGCAGAATGCCTCGTTTGGTAGTCAGACTTCTTTTGTTATCAATAGTACCGTGCAAACAACTTCAGCTAATTTGGTTGTCACTTGTGGGATAGTATTAGCCTCACTGCTAACCACCGATACTATCTCAGCCAAACTAAATAGTGCTTCAAGCAGCAGCGGCACCCAAGCGGCAATGAAAAATACTGCCAATGCCGATCTCGAACCGATTAATATGTGCAAAGCGTCCAACTGCACACCAACCACACCGATTGGCAGTACTATCAATTACTCATCAACCGATTTGATTAACTTATTAGGCGGCAACGTATTTACTATTCCAATCTATTTTAAAACCACCACCGGCCAAAACTTATCGGCCGGCACCTATAATGTAACGCTAAACCTGACCATCAACTGGAATATTTGTGGGCTATTAGGTGTCGGTAATGTCTGCTTAAATCAACAAACTGGCAGCACTACCCTTTCGCCGACCGTCACCTTAATTGTAACCAATGATTGCTCAACAATTACTGCCCCTAACATCGATTTTGGTAGCGCCCCATTAGTTAACAGTTTTCCTAATGTCTCGCAAACCATCTCCATCACTTGCACTAAAGGCAGTCTCTATAATGTGGGTATCAATAATGGCGTTAATGCAGTTAGCAATGTACGCAATATGAAACATGGCAGTGGCCTGATAAGCTATGATATTTACCAAGGTACGACGACCACCCGCTGGGGATCGAGTGGTAGTGAATTATGGTCGAGTGCTAACTCTACCACCGTCAGTGCTGATCAACTGACTCGTACCTACAATTATGTGGCAAAAGTGCTAACCGGCCAAACTACCCCGAGTCAACCGGGCAGCTATACCGATACACTGGTGGTTAATGTTGCTTTTTAGAACAGAATAATGACAGGCGCCAAATTTAATAACCTGTTGACGCCTGAATAGTGATGAAAATTAATCGTGACCAAATAGATCGCGGGTATAGACTTTATCTTTGACATCTTCCAGTTCAGGCACTAATCGATTAGCCAAAATAATATCGCACTGAGCTTTAAAGTCGGCTAAATCGGTGATCACTTTGGAGTGAAAGAACTCATTTTGTTGTAAAACCGGCTCATAAACTACTACTTCAATTCCTTTCGCTTTAATGCGTTTCATCACCCCCTGTACCGCAGAGGCGCGGAAATTATCCGAACCGGCTTTCATCACTAAGCGATAAACACCCACTTTTTGCGGATTTTGACTAATGATCGTCTCGGCAATGTAATCTTTACGCGTTCGATTGGATTCGACGATTGCATTAATCAAATTGTTTGGTACATCATCATAGTTAGCCAGTAACTGCTTAGTGTCTTTTGGCAAACAATAACCACCATAACCAAAAGAAGGATTGTTATAATGGCTGCCAATACGCGGATCCAGTGAAACACCTTCAATGATTTGGCGACTATCCAGTCCGCGGCTATGAGCGTAAGTATCTAATTCATTAAAAAAGGCAACCCGCATCGCCAGATAGGTATTAGCAAATAATTTTATCGCTTCCGCCTCGGTGGCATCGGTAAATAATACGGCAACATCCTTTTTCAGCGCCCCTTCTAATAACAAATCAGCAAAAATCTTGGCATGCTCGGAACGTTCGCCTACCACAATACGAGAAGGATAGAGATTGTCATAAAGTGCTCTGCCTTCACGTAAAAATTCCGGTGAAAAAATGATATTTTTATAGCCTTTCTCTTGCTGCAAACGGGCGACAAAACCCACCGGAATGGTTGACTTAATCACTATGGTAGCGGCTGGATTAATGTGGTTTACATCATCAATCACCGCTTCAACGGAAGAGGTATTAAAATAATTGGTTTTGGCATCATAATCAGTCGGGGTAGCCACAATCACATAATCTGCCCCCTGGTAAGCCTGTTGTTTATCTGTCGTTGCCCTAAAATTCAGTTCTTTTTCTGCCAGGAACGTTTCAATTTCTTTATCCACTATGGGTGATTGCTGGTTATTTAGCATCGCCACTTTTTCAGCAATAATATCTAACGCCACCACTTCATGATGCTGCGCTAACAACATCGCATTCGACAGGCCAACATAACCTGTTCCTGCAATAGCAATTTTCAAAACTAACCTCTCAAATATTTAAGCTCCAGGCTAAACGCGATAATAAGTCCGATACCAATCAACAAACGCTTTTACCCCTTCTTTAATCGAAATCTGTGGCCGATAACCGGTTAACGAAAATAAATCTTTGGTATCGGCCCAAGTGGTATGGACATCGCCGGCTTGCATCGGCAGCATATTTTTAATGGCTTTTTTTCCTAATGCCTGCTCGAGGGCGGAAATAAAATCCAATAATTTTATTGGCTGTCCATTACCAATATTATAAATACGATAAGGCGCATCACTGTTAGCCGTTAAAGATCGGTCGGTCTTTTTTGGCGGAATGATATCAGCAATTGATAATATTCCTGCAACAATATCTTCCACAAAAGTAAAGTCGCGGCTCAGATCGCCATTATTATATACATCAATCGGCTTCATCTCCAAAATAGCTTTAGTGAATTTAAATAACGCCATATCTGGCCGTCCCCAAGGGCCGTAAACAGTAAAAAAGCGTAACCCAGTGGTTGGCAAATTATACAGATGAGAGTAAGCATGCGCCATTAACTCATTAGCTCTTTTGGTGGCGGCATAGAGAGAGATGGGATGATCAACGGATATATTGGTAGAACAAGGAAATTGATTATTCATGCCATAGACCGAACTGGAAGAAGCATAAATAAGATGGGGGATTTGACCGTAGTAACAACCTTCTAATATTGACAAAAAACCGGTTAAATTACTATCCGCATAAGCAAAAGGATCCTTTAATGAGTAACGAACACCTGCCTGCGCAGCAAGATGAATTACGCGATCGAATTTGCCTAAGGTAATCACTTCAATCACTTTTTCACGCTCAATAATGTCGAGCCGCAAAAATTGAAATTGCGAATAAATGGTTAAGCGTTCAAGGCGAGCTTTTTTTAAATCAGGATCATAATAGTGGTTCAGATTATCCAGACCAACCACCTGATGACCATTTTGTAATAAACGCTGACATAGAGTAAATCCAATAAAACCGGCACATCCTGTTATTAAATATTTCATAGCTTTTTTAACTTCTACAGAGAAATGAAAAATATTTATCTTTTGTGTAGCACAAAAGCGCATCCGGCACTTATTTCCTTCGCCAACATATACAATTAGTCAATAATAAAAAGAAGTGCAAATTCAGCACCGCTAAAGTTAGATCAGTACCGTAATCAGCAAATTAAAAACCAGCCAATACCAGTTTGCCCCAAACCTTGCCACTCTCAATTCTCTGATGGGCAAGTCGTAAATTTTCAGCACTAATTTTACCCATTTCTTCACTGATGGTGGTTTTTAATATCCCTTGATCGATCAATCCGGCCACGCGTTGCAATAACTGATGCTGTTTGATCATATCTTTGGTCTGAAAAACAGGCCGCGTAAACATAAATTCCCAATGCAATGAGAGGGCTTTACGTTTCATTGGCATAATATCTAAGTTTTTAGGATCATCGATTAAGGCTAATTTGCCTTGTGGAATAAGAATCTCTAACACTTGCTGATAATAATCATCACTATGAGTTAATGAAGCCACATAGTCGACATGTTGAATACCTAACGCAGCCAGTTGTTGGCTAAACGGTTTTTTATGATTAATAACCGCATGCGCCCCTAACTGACTGACCCATTGTTGTGTTTCCGGCCGTGAAGCGGTGGCTAAAACGCGCAACTTTGTCAGCTGACGCGCTAATTGGATCAGCATCGAACCAACACCACCAGCAGCACCAACAATTAATATAGACCTACCGGCAGCACCATTCTCCGCAACCGCTAGCCGGTCAAATAACAGTTCCCAAGCAGTAATTGAGGTCAATGGCAAAGCGGCTGCTTGAACGGCTGTTAACGATTTTGGTTTATGTCCGACAATGCGTTCATCGACTAGTCCATATTCGGCATAACATCCTGGCCGATCAATTGAACCGGCATAATAGACCCAATCGCCAGGTTTAAATAACCTAACCTGACTACCAACAGACTCCACCACACCACAAGCATCCCAACCTAAAATACGTGGCACATTAGGCTTTTCACGCTGGCGGATTTTGCTATCCACCGGGTTTACCGCAATCGCCGCAATTTTCACCAACAGATCACGCGGCTGTGGTTGGGGCTTGGCCAACTTGGTTGCATAAAGTGAATGTATATCGGTGAGTGGTAGGGTAGGATCAGTAAAAACAATCGCTTTCATTGCTGACTCCATAAAGCAATAAATTTCAATCAACAAAAGGAAAAGTGAACATATTGCGATGCTAGAAAATTAAGCTAACTGCTTAACATTTTAATAAATTTATAGGCAGTACAAATATGAGCAACTTAAAATAATTTATTCAAACAACCCTTTATCTCTTAAAATATGCGCATCAGATTTACGTCGCGTAAAACCGCTTCGATCAAAAAATTCTAAAATCTGCACCGCTAACTTTCTCCCTATGGCTAATTCATCGCGAAAATTGGCAACCGTAATGGCGCCTTCCCGGTGATTATAAAGTCGAATAATGGCGGCAAATTGTTGAATTTGTAAATTATGATAATAACGATCAGACACAATAGCGGTAATTAAACCCATTTTTGCCGCTTTTCGCAACAAATGGCGAACGATAACTTCATCTTGCTCAATTTTTGCCGCTAATTCCCGTACCCACCAAGGCTGTTCTGCCACAAAGTAGGGCTCTAACTGTTGCCATAATTGCGCCTGTTGCTGATCAAACACTAAACTATGTTCGGCTAAATGGAGCCTGCCATGGGTTTGCATGACTTTTTTTTCATCAACCAGTTGACGCAGTAGGGTAAACACCAGCTCATCATTCAACCCAGGTAATGCCATGCGTTTTAAGCGGGCCCGGCCTACGCCTAGCTGATCAGCATGATTTTGATGATACTCAGCTAATGTTTGTATCAAATGCTGTTTAGCTTGCTGTGCATTCACTTGAGAAAAGACAATATTGTTAACCATAAGCACATCAAATTGCGAAACTAACGCTTCTAATGCGGAACTCGTTAGTTGACGCGCCCAACCATAATCACTAAGTGATAATTCACCACTTGGTAGTTGAAATGCCAAATTTTCTTTATCGCCGCTCATATTAGCCAACTGCGATAACCAACAAAGGAATTTGGCTTGACGTTTACCACGGCGTGGCGAATGAAGTTTTATTACCCGCGCGCCAGCAAGGGTACGTTGGGCACTAATATCGCGTAAGATTAATCGATCATTATCCACCAACCATAAAGGTGTATCGAAGGATAACTCAGCCAGTAAAGGTTTATCTGATGATTGGTTTAATAAAGCGATACGTCCGGTCACATGACTAGCGGAATGATAGAGATGTAATGGTTGCCAATTTTTTAAACATTCATTCGCTTCCACTTCAACCAACACCTTATTAACCGCAAACGCCGGCTGTTCACTCAATAACCAATCGCCACGGAAAATCTGTTTTTTGCTAATATCACCGGTCAGATTTAAAGCAATCCGCTCACCGGCTTGTGCCTGTGATACCGGTTGGTTTTGCGCATGCAAGCGCCGAATTTTAACTTGCTTATCTATTCCTGTTAACCATAGGGTATCACCAATAGACACTTGGCCAGACAAAGCTGTGCCGGTTACAACTAAACCTGCACCTTTGACATTAAATACACGATCGATCGCTAAACGAAATCGATGACCAAGTTTGGCATGCTGGCCATTTTGACCATGTAACATTTGCAAATATGATCGCAATAAAGGAATGCCTTCCCCAGTCAAGGTAGAAGTAACAAAATAGGCTGCCTGCAACCACCCATGCTCAGCCAACAATTGTGAAATTGCCAATTGTACCGCTTGAATTTGCTCATGGGAGACACGATCAGCTTTAGTCAATACAGTAATTACCTGTGGGCGACCTATTAAACGTAAAATAGCCAGGTGTTCTCTGGTTTGCGCCATAATGCCATCATCACAAGCTACGATCAGCAATATATGGGATATGCCACCAATACCAGCCAACATATTAGCGAGAAACTTTTCATGACCAGGAACATCAACAAAACCGATCGAACTGCCATCTGCTTGGGGCCAATAGGCAAACCCAAGATCAATCGTCATGCCGCGTTTTTTTTCTTCGGGTAAATGTAGCGTATTAATCCCTGTCACGGCTTGGATCAGGGCAGTTTTTCCATGGTCAACATGACCGGCGGTAGCAAAAATCATTGTTTTAATAAAACCTGTAATAACTTAGCCTCATCATTAAGGCAGCGTAAGTCAAGCCATAAGCGGCCAGCGGAAATCCTACCAATAACCGGGGTAGCTAATTGTCGCCATTGACGAGACAATGAGACTAATAGATTATTGTTATTATTTTTCGGCGTAAATGTTATCGCCCAACTCGCCAGCCGTTCATTTGGCAGTGAACCACTACCAATCTGGGAAAAACAGGCTTCATCTTTAACCGCAAATTTACCACCATAATGATGTTTTATCGGCTCAATAAGTCGCTGCGCCAGTTGGCGAATTTCCGCTTGTTGTCGTGTCAAAAAGTTAAAGGTGGGTAACGAGGTTGTCACTTTTTCGCCTTGCTGGTAGATCCGCAAAGTAGCCTCAAGGGCAGCTAGTGTCATTTTATCCGCGCGTAACGCGCGTTTTAACGGATGTTGTTGAATGGCGTCAATCCAACATTTTTTCCCAAAAATAATTCCCGCCTGTGGGCCACCAAGTAATTTATCACCGGAAATAGAGACCAGATCAACACCTTGTGCCAGATAGTGTTGCGGCATAGGCTCAGCCGGTAAACCATATTGGGTCATATCAATCAGAGCCCCACTGCCTAAATCAATCGCAGTAGCAATGTTATATTCAGCACCAAGTTGAGCGAGTTGCTGACCTTCAACCTCAGCAGTAAAACCTAAAATACGGTAATTACTGGTATGGACTTTCATTAACAGAGCCGTCTCTTCATTTATTGCACGCTGGTAATCTTGCAGATAAGTTCGATTAGTTGTTCCTACCTCTACCAACTGACAACCCGCCTGTTTCATTACCTCTGGCACGCGAAATGCCCCACCAATTTCGACCAATTCTCCTCGCGACACAATAACTTGCCGTCCTGGTGCGATGGTTGCTAACATTAATAACACTGCGGCAGCATTATTATTAACAATACAAGCATCTTCCGCACCTGTTAGTTCGCAAAGCAAATCAGCCAATATTCGATCTCGATGTCCACGCACTGCTTCATTAAGTGTATATTCTAAGGTTACTGGATAACGCATTACTCGAGCCACCGCTTCAATCGCTTCTTCTGCCATTAACGCACGACCTAAGTTAGTATGTAACACCGTGCCGGTTAAATTAAAAACTGGCCGCAAGCCGGAATTTTGCTGCCGTTGAAGTTGATAAGTAAGGGCAGCAATCCAATCACTTTGCCACACAGGTAAGCATTGCTGTTGTTTTATTTGCTCTCGTGCATGCTGCTGCATATTGCGTAATATCTTTGTTACTTGAGTTCGGCCATAACCTTCTATCAAGGGTAAAACCGACGCTTCATTCAGTAAATAATCGATGGCAGGTAACTGACGATATAATGAAGTAACATCTTTGGACATAACTTATTAAAACCTTAAATTATTCACAAGGAAATAAAAATGAATTAATACTGCTACGGGCAAACCCCTCTTCTTCCAATTTAGCATCCAGAATCAAGGAAGCCAGATCATCAGCAACGGCGTCAACCTTCGCATCTCGCTCCTGATAAAGAATTTTTAAATAGCTGCCGCAATCACCACAGCTCTCAGCCTTAATCGCCGCATATTCACTGGCTAAGGACCAATAATCTAATTCTTTTGTTTGCTCACAATTGCTACATTTTATCCGTACAACATGCCATTCCGTTTCACACAAATTACAATGCAAATAACGTAACCCCTGATTTGTCCCTATTTGCACAACACTAGAAACTGGAATGCTGCCACATACTGGACAAAATTGTCGATGTTCACCATTTTCAGCGGTAGCCTTACCCGGAATTTGACTGGCCATTTGTGCCCAAAACAATGAAAGTGCCGCCCAAATAAAGAGCGCTTGTTCTAATGGTACTCGACTAAATTCACCATTGAGTAATGCTGTTGCCATCAACTCTAGTTGATGTATAGAAACTTTGGTTAAATTTTCTAATGCAGGCTTTACTTGTTCGGGTACCACCGGAGCCAATTCAGTAATTAAAGAAGCAAATAATTTGTGCCAATGGTCAGTACGAATAAAGGTTTTACAATCTAATGGTGGTTTATTGGCGACCATCGATTGTTGCAGAATAGCCATGATATCCAGCATCAAAGGATGTTTATAGAGTGCATTTTGTTGAGCGCGAGTAACATGAGCAGCAAATAGCAGATATTCACTAAATGGATTTTCTGGCGTCGCTAATGATTGAAAACGTTCAGCCCGGGATTGATATAGATTGTTTAAATCTGGAAATAATACCGGCGGGATATGACTGATGCCATTTTTGCTTAGCTCATTTTTACCTATCTCTTCTTTAGGTAAAATCCTAATGCTCATAAATGCGCTCTCTTAATGATTTATTTTACCATTATTGCCCAATAAATCTCAGAATAGACCAAAAGCTAACAGGGATCTATAAACGGATAAATAACATAAAAAAAGCAGAATATAATTATTCTGCCCCTGTTATTACTACTCAAAGAAACGCGGTTAGCCACTCTTTTCTTGCCGAGGCTTTTCTCTTTCAACAATCTCACGATACCAACGGGGATGATGTTTTTTTGCCCATGCTCGGGTTACCCATCCTTCAACCATTGCTCGAATAGAGCCTTTTACCCATATAGCAGCATACACATGAATAATAATTGTCATTATTAGACCAATCGCCGCAACAGAATGAAGAAGCAAGGCCAAACGAATAATCGGGATGGGAAAATAATCGGCAAAATAAGGCCGCCAAATAATAATACCGCTAACCAAAAGTAAAAACAGGCAAACAGCTGCCAGCCAAAATACTCCTTTTTGGCCTAAATTATATTGACCAACATCACCTGCTTCTTCATTTTTCAAAATCTTGCCAATATTTTTAGCCCAGACAATATCTTGTTTTTCAATAAAATTATGTTTGAAATATCTAACAAACATGCCAACAAACAGCACAAACATCACAGCACCCAACAATGGATGTAGCACTCTTGCAAGTTGTGGCGTACCCAAAATATTCATCAACCAGTTTAGCGAGGGAAAGAAAAAACCTAAGCCGCTAATTGCTGTAAATAAAAAAAAGATAACCATTAGCCAGTGATTAATTCTTACACTGGCAGAGTAGCGGATAATTTTTTCATTCGGTTTTTTTATCATCGGTTATCCCTCTCTTTTTTTTTACTCACCAATTTCTTGCTTTTTGCTGACGTTACATCATCTCTATTTGGCTGTTTGTCCGCCTCATCTTCATCAGAAACTCGATTTGGCCCTACAGTCAGATAATGGAAAAATGCTGAGGCAAAAGTAACGGCAAACCCGACGGCAGCTAGCGGTTTCCAGATACTTTTCCAAAAAGTGACGGTGGAACTGATAGTCGGATTAGCGGGCAGACCATGATATAGTTCGGGCTTATCACCATGATGTAATACATACATGACATGGGTACCTCCAACACCTTGCGGATCATAAAGCGCCGCATTTTGATAACCACGGGTTTTCAATTCTTCAACCCGTTCAGTAGCCAGTTGTTTCATCGATGACTTACTACCAAAATGAATCGCACCAGTTGGGCAAGTTTTTACACAAGCGGGTTCTTGGCCGACTTCAACCCGATCGACACAAAGAGTGCATTTATAAACTCGATTATCCTCTTTATTTAATCTGGGGATATTGAAAGGACAACCGGCAATGCAATAACCACAACCAATACAATGTTCTGAGTCGAAATCAACAATCCCATTAGCATACTGAATAATCGCACCCGCAGAAGGGCAAGCTTTTAAACAACCCGGATCTGCGCAATGCATGCAGCCATCTTTACGGATCAGCCATTCTAATTTCCCTTTCTCTTCAACTTCAGCAAAACGCATCACAGTCCATGATTTCGCCGTTAGATCTAACGGATTATCATAAACACCAACGTTATGGCCAATTTCATCACGAATATCATTCCATTCGGAACAGGCTACCTGACACGCTTTACAACCAATACAGGTGGTTACATCAATCAGTTTTGCCACTGCCTCTTTATCACTGCGTACTTGAGGAGCAGGTGTCAGCGAATTAGTCGCAGAGCGGCGAATAATATCTTGAGAAGCCATCATCTACCTCCTTACACCTTTTCCACATTAACCAAGAACGCTTTAAACTCAGGTGTCTGAGTATTGGCATCACCAACAAATGGCGTCAGAGTATTGGCAATAAAGCCTTTTCGCGTCAATCCTTGAAAAGCCCAATGAATTGGAATACCAATCGTATCAATTTCGCGACCATCTACCTTTAAAGTACGGATACGCTTAGTCACCACAGCCTTCGCTTTGATATAACCACGGTTAGAACTCACCTTAACCATATCACCCGCTTTAATACCTTTTTTCTCTGCCAATCGTTCACCAATTTCAACAAATTGCTCGGGTTGAATAACCGCATTCAAATGCGCATGTTTAGTCCAAAAATGAAAATGTTCAGTTAAACGATAAGTCGTGCCAACATAAGGGAATTTTTCGGCATTCCCTAATGCCTTAAGATCATCATCAAATATACGTGCTGCAGGATTAGAGATAACGTTCGGATGTAAAGGATTGGTTCCTAATGGCGTTTCAAAAGGTTCATAATGTTCAGGAAATGGGCCTTCTATCATCTTATCTATGGCAAATAAACGACCTAACCCTTCCGGTTGCATAATAAACGGCCCAACACCGCTTTCTGGCGTGGCATTGCTATAATCAGCAATATCAATGCCTGCCCACTTGCTACCATCCCATTCGATTAATTGACGTTTAGGATCCCAAGGTTTACCAGCCTGATCTGCCGATGCTCGATTATAAAGGATCCGGCGATTAGCCGGCCAAGCCCATGCCCAACCCAACGTATTACCTAAACCAGAAGGATCAGCATTATCACGACGCGCCATTTGATTACCTGCCGGCGTCCAACTGCCGGCAAAAATCCAACAACCACTACTGGTGGTACCATCATCGCGTAATTGCGCAAAAGCTGAAAGTAACTCACCTTTTTTCACCAGAAGATTACCATTAGCATCAGTCAAATCTGCCAACGCATAGCCATTACTTTCTTGCGCAATTTCTTCCGCGGTTGGGCGATAGGGATCATAGTAATTCCAGCACATATTCAATAGCTGCTCAGGTACTGCGCCACCTTGTTCTTGATATAGCTGACGTAAACGATGAAAAATTCCGGCTAAAATTTCACCATCGCCAAGGGCTTCTCCTGGTGCATCAGCACCTTTCCAGTGCCACTGTAGCCAACGAGCTGAATTCACAATCGAGCCATTTTCCTCGGCAAAACAGCAGCAGGGTAAACGAAAAACCTCGGTCATGATTTCTGCTGACTGCACATCGTTAAATTCGCCATGATTTTGCCAGAAACAAGCGGTTTCGGTATTTAATGGATCAATAGTGACTAAAAATTTTAATTTGGACAATGCACTAATGATTTTATTTTTATTGGGGAAAGAGGCCAGTGGATTGAATCCCTGACAAATATAACCATTAACTTCCCCCTTATTCATCATGTCAAAATATTGTAAAACATCGTAACTTTTATCCCACTTAGGTAACCAGTCAAAGCCCCAATCATTCTCTCTTCGCGCCTTATCGCCATAAAAGGTTTTCATTAAACTAACAAAAAATTTAGGGTAGTTACTCCAATAATTAACCTGATCAGGAAGAGTTTGTTTTGGGGTATTTGCAGCTAAATAGCTGGCTAAGGTGCTATGTTTTTCCGATGGTAAAGTCATATAACCGGTTAAACTCTGCGACAGCAAGCCAAGATCGGTCAAACCCTGGATATTTGAATGCCCCCGTAAAGCATTAACCCCACCACCTGCCATTCCCATATTACCTAACAATAGTTGGATCATCGCCATGGTACGAATATTTTGCGCACCGATAGAATGTTGTGTCCAACCTAGCGCATAAAGAAAAGAAGCGGTTTTATCTTTTTCGCTAGTTTCAGCGATATATTCACAAACTTTAATAAAATCTTCTTGCGGAGTTCCACAAATATTGGCAACCACTTCTGCCGTATATCGACTGACATGCGTCTTCAACAGCTGCCAAACGCAATGTGGGTTTTGTAGAGTTTCATCTCGTTTAGCAAAACCATTGCTATCTAATTCATAGTTCCAGGAAGTTTTATCATACTGGCGATTTTTAGCGTCATAACCACTAAATAACCCCTCCTCAAAATGATAATCATCCCGCACAATTAAATTGGCATTGGTATAAGATCGTACGTATTCACTATTTATTTTATTATTAGTTATCAGATAGTTAATAATTCCCGATAAAAAGGTAATATCGGTACCTGAACGAATAGGAGTATAAAAATCCGCCACTGATGCAGTACGGGTAAAACGCGGATCTATGACAACCAATTTGGCTTTATTGTGAATTTTTGCTTCGATGGCCCAACGGAATCCGACTGGATGAGCTTCCGCCGCATTACCACCCATGACAATAATCAGGTCGGCATTTTTGATATCCACCCAATGGTTTGTCATGGCACCGCGACCAAATGTTGGAGCAAGACTTGCTACCGTTGGCGCATGTCAGACACGAGCTTGATTATCAACCGCTAACATTCCCAGAGCCCGACAAAATTTCTGGGTAATAAAACCGGTTTCATTACTACTGGCCGAGGCACACAGCATACCTGTTGTTAACCAACGATTAACCGTTGTCCCAGCAGGATCCGTTTTAATAAAATTAGCATCCCGATCGGCTTTCATTAACTTGGCAATTCGATCAAATGCTTCTTGCCAGCTAATCCGTTGCCACTTATCGGAGCCTGGCGCTCTATATTCGGGAAATTGCAAACGACTTTCACTATGAATAAAATCGATTAGACCGGCGCCTTTCGGGCATAAAGCACCTCGACTTACCGGATGATCTGGATCACCTTCTATGTGAAATATGCTTTCTTTGGCATTTTTAGCACCATCACCAAGACTATACATTAATAATCCACAACCTACTGAGCAGTATGTACAGGTATTTCGGGTTTCTCTGGCACGTAATAGTTTATATTGACGCGCAGACGCTAAGGCTGTTGCCGGAGCAAAACCCAAAGCAGCAATCGTTGTACCTGCCATACCGCCAGCACAGATCTTAAAGAACTGTCTTCTGCTGACTTGCATTAAAAATCTCCTCATTCACATTACTGACATTGATTTTCATAAAATAAAACAGTAAAACAGGTCATCATTTTTTTAAAACCGATCTTTTTTCGCCGGATCAAATTCAATTCATAATAATTAATGTAATCTCTTTTAATGTATTATATTATTAGGAATTCGGCTAATGAGTAATTTTTATGCAACAAAAATGATGGGTGATATTAAAAAAATCGGAACATCTGAAATAAAAATTTGCAAAAAGGGAAATCTTAATCTTTTTAATCTGGATAATGTTGCACAAGAAGTCCCTATCGCCATGGTCTATAACGGCATCTCTCATGCTGTTATGATGGCAAGCCCAAAAGACTTAACGTTATTTGCCTTAGGTTTTTCACTGTCTGAAGGCATTATCCAAGCTGCTGACGAAATTCGTGATATCAATATAAATAACTATGGTTCAAACGGCATAGAATTAAATATTGAACTATCACCTCGCCAGTTTATGGCATTGAAAACACACAGACGCAATCTAACTGGCCGTACTGGCTGTGGTATCTGTGGTACAGAACAACTTAGCCAACTGTTTCGCCCAATTAATCCTCTGCCTTTCACCCAATCATTTTCACTCAATTATCTGGATCAGGCTTTATCGCAATTAAATACGATCCAAAAAATTGGCCAATTAACCGGTTGCACGCATGCTGCAGCCTGGATAACCCCAACCGGTGAGCTAGCTGGAGGCTGCGAAGATATTGGCCGTCATGTCGCCCTGGATAAACTTCTCGGTATGAAAAGCCGTGAAAAATGGCAAAACGGTGCGGTATTAATCTCAAGCAGAGCAAGTTATGAAATGGTACAAAAGGTAGCAACCTGCGGGGTAGAAATTCTATTTGCTATCTCAGCTGTCACTTCACTTGCGGTAGAAATGGCACAAAAATATCAATTAACATTAGTTGGCTTTTGTCGATCGGGTAAAGCCACTATTTTTAGTTATCCCGAACGCTTAACGGGATAATTAAATTTAAAAATATTATTTATATTCAATAAATATCATTAAATAAATAGAAAAAATCTTTTATAAAATAATTGGTTTCTATTTATTGGTTTATTTTTTCAATTGAGATCACATTTTTAAATTTAAAATTTTAATACTTAATAACCACTAATATTAAAAAATAAAATTAAATCATACCGCTATTAAATTCCTTAGTTATATATTTATTTTTTTGCAAGTAAATGATAATTATTATCATTTACTTGAGTTGTTTTTTAATTTAAGGTTTATTTAAGGCAAAGCTTTATTTGTCTATGCCATTTTTTTGTCAAATAAAAAGTAATATTTTTTCAAGGAATTAAAAATGAAGAAATTAAATATTATTACCTTGCTTACATTATCAATTGGATATATTGGCTTTAGCTATGCAGCAACCGGTTATAATAAATCGAATACTTCTCATGGTAATTATCTGATTATTGGTGAAATGGAAGAAGCCTCTTATCTCTTTCATAAAGCGGAAAAAGGTGATCCAGCTATCGGTGTTTCTGAGTTACATGGAGGTAAGAAAATCGGCTTTTCCGGTTTAACGACCTACTCTGACAAAGATGATAATAACGTTTATAAGCTTGGTGGTACCAACTCTTCCCACCACCCCAATATGGGTTCATTTGCATTTGCCAAACTCGATGATGTTGATGTTTTCTTCGGAGAATGGGCGCAAGATAATAATATGTCTTCTGCCTCTCACACCGCTTACTATGCAGGTAAAGACATTACGCCAGAAATGCCAAATGCCGGTACCGCTATCTATGCTATCAAAGCGATCAACGATTATTCCAACAATGGTTTTATGACCGGTGAATTAACCGCAGATTTTGCGCAGAACAGCTTGAAAGGTTCATTTAGTCATAGTGCATTAACCATGAATATTGATGCAGATATTAATGAGAATGGCTCTTTCAGCGGCAAAGCTTCTGCTGATTCAATTGAAGGAACCACCACAGGCCACTTCTTTGGTAATAATGCCAACTATTTAGCGGGTATTACTCAATTTAAAGATAATCATCAATTAGATACTGCTTTTGCCGGCACTAAACAATAATTGATTTTTTAAATCTAAAAAGAGCATGGAAAACCTATGCTCTTTTTTGTTATGGAAATAAAAATGACTAACAGGAAACGATTAATTATAATCCTATTTATTTCTTATTTTTTTCATATAAAATTAACTATCGCTAATTCATTGATAATAAATAATACACAAATGAATAAAATAAATAATAAAAATTATATTAATAATATTTTTATTGCTATTAATAAAAAAGATTGGCATCAAGTTGAAGATTATTTAAATCAATTAATAATAAGTAATTATCACGATAAGAGTTTAATCTATTTTATTCAGGGTTGTTTATCATATAAAAATCGAGAGCCTCAATCTGCTATGCACTATTTATCCCAGGCGATAATAATAAATCCTCATTTTACGCGTGCCAAGCTCGATTTAAGTTATATTTATATTGAAAACCGAATTTATCATAAAGCAAAGTTATTATTAAATGAATTAATAGCACAGCAAGATTTACCTGACCTGGTTAAGAAAAAAATAAAATATCTTCTCACTGTGGTTAATAATAAAAATCCTTTCTTTGCCACACTTTCACTAGGTTACCACCTAACCGATAATCTGAATAAATCGCCTGGTAGCCCAGCAGAGTGCTTACAAAAAAATAGTGCTGGCGATTGCCGATTAACTCGTAAAATGCCAAAAAAAATTACTTCATCAGGCTTTTCTTTATTCGGTATGACCCAACAGGCATTTATGTTGCAAGAGCCTCATGCGGTTTTTATTCGCCTAATGGCAAATGGTCAAATCTATCGGCAAAACAATACCTATAATGGATATAAAGCCAATATTTATGCTGGCTACCATTTTCAATCCTCATACCATTATTTATTAGCCGGCCCCTTATTGGGTTATGAACAAGGGGAAGAAGATCCAAATGCTTATGAAATAGGGGGAAAAATTGAGTGGCGTTATCGTCCTGATATAGCCGCTAAATTAGATTTTGTCCTAAATCACCAATTTAAATGGAAAGACTATTACCAAGGACAACATAATAATGGCCTGAAGCATGAAATTTCTTTTTCCATTAATTATCCTCTTAACAATATTGATTGGTATCTCTCTTTGGGTTCTTCTCAACATTTCCATCAATGGCAAATAAACGATTATCACCGCTATGATATTGGCGGTGGCGTTAAATTTAAGTCATTACCTTATCTAGAAACCAGTTTTTCATCACTTTGGAATCAACATCAATTTAAACACTTTGATAACCGATTAGGCGCTATGCGGCGTGATACAGAATGGATCTATGCAATTAAATTAAAACTAACCATAAAAATTATTGGCTTCACACCCTCTATTACCTTTTTTCATCGCAAGAATAATAGCAATGTCGGCTGGCTTTATCGCTATCAAAAAAACGATCTACAACTCAATTTTGAACGTTATTTTTGATTGTTAATTTAAAAATTATTTTAGGTAAGGAAATCATGTATTTTTTAAACTGCCACCAAAAACCGATAGCATTTGCTATATCACTTTCTACTTTGGTTATCCCCGCTATTAGCTATGCTGAACAGCAATCTTCGAACAAGCAAGCAAACACGGAAAAAAAACATTTAGGTAAAATTCAGGTTTCTGATATGTCACAACAAGATGAACAGGGTTATGACAATATCTATGATAAAAATATTTCCAATATTTATATTGGCAAAGAGATGATAGAACGTTTCAAGGGCTCATCCCCTGCGGATCTGTTTCAATCTACGCCGGGTGTATATAGCGGTGAAGCACGCAATGGCGCTGCAATCGATCCCAATATTCGTGGCATTCAAGGACAAGGGCGGATCCCCTTAACCGTCGATGGTACTGAGCAATCAATTACAGTAACCCGCGGCTACAATGGTGCCAATAACCGAAACTATCTTGATCCTAATTTAATCAGTTCAATTGAAATTGAAAAAGGGCCTTCGCTATCACGTCATATTAAAAGTTCGGTCGGCGGTGGTATCACCATCAAAACAATTAATATTAATGATATTCTGCCAGCAAATGAAAACTTTGGTTTCGCGGTTAAATTAGAGGGTAGCAATAACGCAATCAAACCGCGACTCAAAAATTTACCATTAGGCGAGGACTATCGTAATCTTCCTGAAGGAATGAAAGCTTATGCCTTTTTATTTGATGATCCTTTAATCAACATCCATCCCCATCATTACCATGATAGAAAATTAGGCGGTTTGGACGATTATGCTTATCGGGTTGCCGTTGGCTTACGCCAAGAAAAATTTGATTTATTGCTCGCCTGAACGTAGCACGCTACGCGTGAGCGGCGCAGCGGTGCTGCTTCGGGGATGTTAATGAGTTGAGTACTGTTTTATACTCTGCAGTAGGTTAATTTTTTTCAGGGATTCATCTCGATGGCTCGCAATAAATCTCCCAGAAAGCGTAAACCGGTTAAATCAGGCAGGCTGCCCGTCACTTCACGTGCCATAGCGCCTGTTTATCCGAAACGTTTTATGCTCTCTCTCCCACCCGAAAATGATGATGACAGACCGCCTGAATTTTTTTATGACACCCTAAAAGAAGCCATACGCCACTGCGTCCGACTCGGCCCCCAATT
>NZ_AUCC01000045.1 GCF_000429565.1 Arsenophonus nasoniae DSM 15247 | reverse complement strand
TGAGTCGGCGAGGTAATTGCCTCGATAATGCCGTGATGGAAAGATTTTTTAGGAGTTTAAAGACAGAAAGACTTAACCGTTTATCGTTTATGAATCATCAATCTGTTGTCTGTGAAGTTGAAAATTATATTCAGTTTTACAATTATTATCGACGCCATTCAACGATTGGTTATTTAACGCCACATCAAAAATATCATGAACTAAAAAATGCCGCTTAGATCTTCTACAGAATTTGTTGACCATTACAGACACTCCCAGCCGTCTTTCAAATGGACGAAATTCTTTATCATATGCGTCATCACATTGTTGGACTTAACTGTGGTCGTTGGGATTATATTTTTAGTTATATCAAAACGCTAAAAGAATACAGTGATCGTGTGCTACCGGATCGGCAGGTAGTAACAATGACACAACCTTTTTTAAATGCTTATTCTCGTTTACTGATTAGGACTTGCCATCGTCGTGGTGCCTTCGCTATGGGAGGAATGTCGGCTTTTATTCCATCTAAAGATCTAAAACAGAATGAAGAAGTTTGGGCGAAGGTTAAAGCAGATAAAGAATTAGAGGCTAAAAATGGTCATGATGGAACTTGGATTGCTCACCCTGCTTTAGCGGATATTGCAATCTCTGTTTTTAATGCAGAATTAGCGGGAAGAAAAAATCAACTAGATGTCATGCGTGAGAATGATGAATCTATTACAGCTGAACAGTTATTACAGCCTTGCTGTGGTGAGCGTACTGAAGAAGGGATGAGAGCAAATATTCGTATTGCGGTTCAATATATTGAAGCTTGGATTTCTGGTAATGGCTGCGTGCCTATCTATGGATTAATGGAAGATGCTGCAACGGCAGAAATTTCGCGTATTTCTATTTGGCAATGGATCCGTCATGAAAAACGATTATCTAATGGACAAAAAGTAACAAAAGAATTGTTCTTAGAGATGCTAGATGAAGAGTTACAGACTATTCAGCAAGAACTCGGTGATGTCCGTTTTCAACATGGCCGTTTTCGGGAAGCAGTGGAATTGATGATCTATATTACCACTCAGGATGAGTTGATCGAATTTTTGACCTTGGCGGGTTACCAACAACTTGACTGAAAGAAAAATATTTTGGCTATTTAATATCTAATTAACTCGTATGAGGGGAGATAAAAATGGTAACGACCAGATCACAACAGATTGCTCAACTGGAGGAAGAATGGCGCTCTTCTTCGCGTTGGAGAGGAATTATTCGCACTTATAATGCAGAAGATGTTGTCAAATTACGTGGTTCAATAAATCCCGATTATTTATTCGCGCGCAATGGTGCTGATAAGTTTTGGCAACTAATTAATGGGAAATCAAAAAAAGATTATGTCAATGCGCTAGGTGCATTAACAGGTGGTCAGGCGTTGCAGCAAGCTAAGGCTGGTATAGAGGCAGTTTACTTATCAGGTTGGCAAGTAGCAGCCGATGCCAATACGGCTGCGAATATGTATCCAGATCAATCGCTTTATCCTGTTGATTCAGTTCCTGAAGTTGTCAAACGAATTAATAATAGCTTTCGTCGAGCCGATCAAATTCAATGGGCAAATAATATAAATCCAGGTGATGCTAAATATATTGATTTTTTTCTACCAATTATTGCTGATGCGGAAGCGGGTTTTGGTGGCATATTGAATGCTTTTGAACTTATGAAAGCATTGATTGAGGCAGGCGCTGCGGCTGTGCATTTTGAAGATCAGCTCGCTGCTGCCAAAAAATGCGGCCATATGGGCGGCAAGGTATTGGTGCCGACACAAGAAGCTATACAAAAGTTAATTGCAGCACGTTTGGCCGCTGATGTTTGTGGTATTCCGACCGTTTTGATTGCTCGTACCGATGCTGAAGCGGCAGATTTACTGACCTCAAATAGCGATCCTTATGATGAAAAATTCATCATTAATGAACAGCGGACACCAGAGGGATTTTTTCGCACCCAGGCAGGAATTGAACAGGCTATTAGTCGCGGCTTAGCTTATGCGCTTTATGCTGATTTGATTTGGTGTGAGACATCAACCCCGGATTTAGATGCAGCTAAAATATTTGCCGAAGCTATTCATGCTAAATATCCTAATAAGTTGTTGGCTTATAACTGTTCTCCATCTTTCAATTGGAAGAAAAACTTAGACGATAAAACCATTGCCTGTTTTCAAAAAAAATTATCTGAAATGGGATATAAATTTCAATTTATTACCTTGGCTGGTATTCATAGTATGTGGTTTAACATGTTTGATTTAGCTTATGCATATGCTAAAGGTGAAGGAATGAGACATTATGTTGAGAAAATTCAGGAAAAGGAGTTTGCTGCTGCTAAGCAGGGTTACTCGTTTTCTTCCCATCAGCAGGAAGTTGGCACGGGTTATTTTGATCAAGTCACAACTATTATTCAAGGTGGAACTTCTTCTGTTACGGCACTGACCGGCTCAACTGAAGAACAGCAGTTTTAAACATATTGCTTATGTTACTTAGCCTGATGGATTTGATGCTAATAAAGCTTAATTTGTCGAAATGAGGGCGCTATTTATGACCTTAAGCTCAGCGGAGTTAATTGCCGAGACAATTTTACAAGGCTTTGATGCGCAGTATGGCCGTTTTTTGGAAGTAACATCAAGTGCCCAGCAACGTTTTGAGGATGCTGATTGGCACGGTATACAAGAAGCGATGAAAAAGCGAATTAATCTTTATGATCATCATGTTGATCTGGTTGTTAAACAACTTAGCCAGATGAATTTAACCGCTGAATTTACTAAGCAATTATTAGCTGAAATTAAGCAGCTATATATTAGACTATTAGAAGATTACCCACGTTTTGAAATTGCGGAAAGTTTTTTTAATTCAGTTTATTGTCGATTATTTCAGCATTGTGATCTGACACCAGATAATTTATTTATTTTTACTTCACAGCCAGTAAATCGTTTTTGTGATACCCCACGCCCACTATCCCGCTGTTTTTCTATTCATATGGGGCTTAAAAAAACAATAGAAAATATTTTAATAGATATTCCATTTCGTCTAGCTTGGGAAGATTTACCGAGAGATGTGAATTATATAGTTAACTATCTTAAAAGGACGTTTTCTGCTGAACAATTAGCTGGCGTCAAATTTGAGATAGCAAATGAATTATTTTATCGTAATAAAGCGGCTTGGGTAGTAGGTAAAATAATGATTGGCAAAATCGTTTATCCATTTTTATTGCCAATTCATAATAATGAGCAAGGTGGTATTTATGTTGATACTTGTCTGACTAATTATAACAATGCCAGTATTATATTTGGTTTTGCCCGTTCCTATTTTATGGTCTATGTTCCATTTCCTGCTGCCTTGGTTTTTTGGTTAAGGGATATTTTACCAGGGAAGTCGATTGCCGAATTGTATATGTCAATAGGTTGTCAGAAACATGGAAAAACTGAGTATTATCGAGAATATCTGGCTTTTATAAACTTTTCACAAGAGCAGTTTATTATTGCTCCTGGCATTAAAGGGATGGTAATGCTAGTTTTTACTTCACCTTCTTTTGGGCGAGTTTTTAAAGTGATTAAAGATCACTTTTTGCCACCAAAGCAAGTTACGCAGGAACGTGTAAGAGCATGCTATCGGATAGTTAAAGAGCATGATCGGGTTGGTAGAATGGCGGATACCCAAGAGTTTGAAAATTTTGTGATCGCTAAAAAACATATCAGTGAAGAATTGATGGCGGAACTATGGCGTGAAATACCCTCCAAACTTCAAGATTTAGGCGATAAGATTTTGATCCGTCATCTCTATATGGAACGAAAGATGATCCCGCTGAATATTTACACCGATCAAGTTAGGGGTGAAGAATTAAAATGGATCATTGAAGATTATGGTAATGCTATCAAACAATTAGCGGCGGCAAATATTTTTCCAGGTGATATGTTGTTTAAAAACTTTGGTGTTACTCGTCATAGACGAGTGGTTTTTTACGATTATGATGAAATTTGCTATATGACTGAAATGAATTTTCGTAAAATACCAGAACCGCTTTATCCGGAGCAGGAGATGGCTGACGAACCATGGTATAGTGTTGCTGAACATGATGTATTTCCAGAAGAGTTTCGCCATTTTCTTTGTAATGATCCTGTTATTAGAAAATATTTTGAAATGTACCATGCTGATCTATTTAGTACAGAATATTGGCAATCTTTACAAGAAAAAATATGTCAGGGGTACATAGCCGATGTTTTTGCTTACCCGGTAAAGCAAAGGTTTTGTCAACGCACATTTTAAGATCGGCAAGTATAGTTACCTATGTAATATAAATAGTATATCTAATTAATTGTTCAACATTAATTAACAAATTGGTAATTTAAGAAATTTTTAATGAATAGCGCCATATTCATGACTGATCTGTTTTGCTGCTTGTAAAATAGTACTACCTAATTCGTTAATGCGATCATTTGTAATCCGAGAACTCGGGCCTGAGATGGAAACGGCAGCAAAAACTTCTTGATATTCATCATAAATACAGGCACCAATACAACGTAGGCCTAAAGCATGTTCCTGATTATCATATGCAAATCCTTTTGTCCGGATATCGCTAAAATTTTCTTCGAGCGCTGAAGGTGAAGTTAGTGTATAAGGCGTGTATGCGTGTAATTTCTGTTTTTCTAGTAAAGGAAGTCGTTGTGATTTAGGTAAAGCAGCTAATAATGCTTTGCCTGCTCCAGAAGCATGCATAGGTAATTTGCCGCCAATGGGTGCAGACATTCTCATCAAAGCATTACATTGCACTTGATCGACAATCACTGCGTCATATTTTGTCCGATCTAAGATAGCAAGATTTACTGTTTCACCAGATTCTTCCATTAATTTCCGCAAGATTGGATGCACAGTCGCTAAGAAATTACGATTTTTTAGGAAACCACTACCAATAATGAATGCGTTTGCAGCAATTACCCATAACCCGAGCTCACCGATTTGACGTATGAAACCATGCTGTTTCAATGTTTCTAATAAGCGATGGGTTGTTGAGTTCGCAAACCCTGCTTGAGTCGCTAAATCAGTCAGTGATACCCCACCTACTGAGGTAGAAATGTATTTTAATAGAGTCAAGCCTCGACTTAATGATTGAACTTGCGAGGCTGATGACAAGTTATTATTAGAGGTTTTAATTTTGTTTTTGTTGTTATTTATTGTTGTTTTGTTCATCGTATTAGCGTTCCCAATTAGAATAAATTTCTATTTATTATGAACGAAATAGGAATAAATTCTCATCGGAGGAGTTGGTTTTTTGTTAGACAAAAATTTTTTACTGAATCATATCTATTCGAAAATCCTATTTTTTAGCTAAATATAATTATTGTTGAATAATAATTAGCTAAATTTTTTTATTGATCTATTAATAATGTTAGTCAGACATAAAATAAAATATTTATAATTTTAATATAATCATTTAATTAAATTTTTTTACTAAATTAGTGGACTTGAGCAGATTATTAAATAGTCGTTTTCTAGTATTATTCGTATTTTAATAAGTTATTATTCTTATTAGGGAAAATATAATATATTTTATTGAAATTAATTTCTAAGAAGATGTAAATGAGTAATATAAATATCATTGATGGTATTAAAAGTTTTTTTAGTTCTACAGCTAATGTGAAAAATAAAGCAGAACAGTCAGCAACAGCAAATAAATTTGATAAGTTATCTATAGCCATGGAAAAATGGCGTGATCCGTCTGATAAAGATGAAATTGAGCAACATTTGCAAACTTTGTCCCATCAACAATCTATTGATAATACCGAAACGGTTTATGCTAAACTATCAGCATTTATTAGGCTTGCTACATTGGCAGGTGAAACACATCGGCATGATTTTAAAATACAACTTTCTCCATATTTGGATATGTCAAGCCTTGACACCTATAATGGTTTTAGTCAAATAACTATATCGGTAAAAGATGTATTGAATAAGGAATCTATTTGGTTTGGTGATCCGATGTATGAGTTATTTTGTGCAATGAAGGTGCCTTTAACCAATTCTTCTGAATACTTGGCTACCAAAAGTAGTATGTCAGAAGACGAGCTCCATTCTTTTATGCAGAAAGAGTTGGCATTGGTTATCGATAATAATGATCCGCAAAGTTTTAGGCTGCACGGAATTGAAGACAAAAATCAAGAACGTTTAGATATCGCTAAATTTTCTTTAGAGGTGCGGCAAAAAATGATGAAAAATAAGCCGTTCTTGCAATCTTTTATTATGGCAAAAATGAAATGTTTTGATTATTTTTCTGCTACTGCTTCATCTTTATCATCATTTTTTCTGAACTGGCTTGTCATAATTCTCTTGAAATGGCACAAAATTTGAAGGGTGAATTTGATAAAGTTAGGGAGAATACCGAGCAAACCTTATTTAATTTATTTAATCAGAAAAATATAGATACAGAAAATATTATTGAACATTGTAATACTCTAATGAAGAAAATATAGTATTTTTATTGATGATTTAAATTTTTTACCAAAAAGAGCATTCATTTATGAATGTTCTTTTTAGTTTATATTTTAGGTTATTGAACATAGCATTAGCTCCATATCGTGCAAATTTATTTTCATTTTAAATGAATCAGCGTAAAACAATAATTTGTGATTATTTATTACTGTGAAATTTGTTTTTTATAAAAATTTGGCTTTTAAATGTAAATGCCATTTTATTTATATCTGTAAAATAGTTAGGCCGAGTATTTTTATTTACAGGGACAACTATTTTTAAGGATATATTTATGAACATTTTTTCTGTCCGTTTTAGAAATTTTTTGCATACTCAATCTACACATATAGATAAAGCATCACAAGATTTGATGCATAATAATGATGAATTATCACAATTGTTAAAAAATTGGTTTTCATTGAACAATCAATGCATTATTGATAAAAAAATACAAGAAAAAATAGAACAAGAGATTAAACAAGAAAAATTACATTTATATCAATCAAACTGGGATAATTCTATACCAGCGCCTAGAGTCGTTTATGAGAAGATTTTTGCCTTAATAGAGTTTGTCAAAGAAAAGAAGGTAAAATTTCAGTTAGAAATAATTAATAATAATGAAGTGATTTTTTCAGTAGGTAATCTATTTAGCCATAAATTTACTATCTTTTCTGATCCGATGGTTGAATTACATAATGCATTAAAGATACCTTTAATTAATGGTTCTCAATATTTAGATATCGGGAGTAATGTAGGAAAAGAGCAGATTTTGCAATTTATGCAGGATAATGTTAAGTTGACTATTAATAATGAAAAAAAAAGAGGATTTGATATTACAGGTGTTACAGAAGGTAATCAAGAACGTTTAGGGATAGAAGAATTTTCTTCAGAAATACTAAATAACTTATCTGAAGATAAAGAATTATTGCATACCTATATTAGGGCTAAAATGAAGTGTTTTGATTATTTTAGTAATATAATTTCATCTTTAACTGAATTCCAGCAGCAATCATTTATAGCTAATGAAGAAGAACAAGATATAGCTATGAAATTAAAACTACATTTTAATAACATGAGAAATGAAACAGAAAATTTTTTATCTTATCAGTTAAAACAAAATCCAACCATATTTGCAGAATACTATAATATTATTATGGATAAATAATTATTTATTTCTTAGCCCTCTGTAAAAAGAGGGTTTTTATATTTCATTGATTATGATTAACTAGAGCGATCTAATATTTCAATTGCTCTACCAATCTTAAGAATTTTTTTAATAAATTTTTCTAATTATTTACTAATAAAAACTCTTTTAGTAACAGAATAGTATTATATTACCATTGAATTTAATTAAGATTTGAATATATTTAACGATGTCATTAAGACTATTTAAATCGCCAGATATATTAACTAAAAAAATCAAATATTAGCATATAATAAAAAATATTTTGCTTAATTTTTGCCATTCTCTCATTATTATTAATTGTTAGTAGCTTATCAATTTCTGATTTGATTGCATAATGTTTGAATTATTTAGAAAATTAAATGAAATCAATGGAAGGAAAGAAAAATTTCCTTTTTTATTGAGTTAGCCAGTTTATCAGCAAAAATCCAGTAAATAGTTTAGTAAATTTGGGCATGATAATGAGTATTAGTAAATAAGGGATGTAAAAGGGATAAAATATATTTAATCCAATTGTGTTGAATGTGATTTTGTTTTAAAAATGTAAAAATATTATTAACGTTTTCTATTTTGTAATATAGTTTCTATCCTCGAGTTTTTGGTTCAAATCAATATTTGGATAGTGAACTTAATGAAAAAAGAATTATTTATAACTTGCTTGATATTATTCAATTTTTCGTTGGCAAAGAGTGATGTCTTGCCACAAATTGACATGAATATAGCAAATAATACGCAATCCGTTGAACAAGAGAAAAACGACTCATTTGGGCAACAATTAAAAAAAGCTTCTCAAGGTGAGATGAACGCCATAATGAATGTTGCAATAACTTATCTTTATGGCTCCAAAGATATACAAGAAGACATTGGCAAAGCTAGTTTTTGGTTCGAAAAAGCAATTAAAGAAGGCAATAGTGATGCTTTTTATTATATGGGAGTGATTAATCAAAGAAAAAAAGATTATAAAGCTGCCATAACCTGGTTGCAGCGAGGCGCAAACAAAGGTGATCCTTATGCTCAATCTGGTTTAGGTTATATGTATACTGTCGGATTAGGCGTAGATAAAGATTATAAACAAGCTAAAAACTGGTATGAAAAAGCCGCTTTGCAGCAGGATGCTTATGCGCAATTTGTTCTGGGATATTTATACCAGAATGGATTTGGTGTTAGTCAAAATTATAACAAAGCCAAAGAGTGGTATGAGAAAAGCGCTGATTTAGGTGATTTAGGCGCATTGAATAATTTAGCCCAGATTTATGAGAAAGGCTATGGGGTCAAAAAAAATCCGGCTTATGCCATTGAATTGTATCGGCGCGCAGCATATAGCGGTGATGCTATTGCTCAATATAATATGGGATTTATTTATGATGATGGAGAGTATTTAGAAAAAAATAATTATCAGGCTTTTTATTGGTATAAGCGAGCCGCAGAACAAGGACATATCGATGCTCAGTATCATCTTGCCGAATTTTATCAACATGGCTACGGAGTAGAGCAGAATGCTATTTTAGCTAGGCAGTGGTATGAGGTATTAGCGAATGCTGGCTATGCTGATGCAAGTATGAAAGTTGCTTATTATTATGAAAAAGGTATTGGTATAAAGAAAGATCTTATTAAAGCGGCGGAATTGTATCAGATCATGGCAAATAGTGGTGAAGCTGAAGCGCAATACCGATTGGCGCAACTTTATTTAGTTGGGCAAGGTATTAATAAGCAGCCTAAAAATGCATTTAGCTTAATGCAAAAAGCGGCACAAAAAATACCACAGGCAAAAAATCAGCTGGGACTTTTTTATTTATATGGCATAGGTACTGAAAAAAACCCACAAAAAGCCAGTGAACTGTTTTTATCTGCTGCCTATAGACAAGAGAGCGATGCACAAAATAATTTAGCGGTATTATACGCTACCGGTCAGGGAATAAGAAAAAATATTTTTCGCGCTATTATGTGGTTTGCAACTGCGGCAAAGCTTAATAATGCCACTGCGAAAGAAAATCTTAAACAACTACAAACGAGTTCAGTTATGAAGTCAACAGATTTGAAATTATCAGAAAAATATGACTAAGTAACTTTTGATTGGCAAAGTCAATCTCACCGTTCCGTTTGTCATTTTAAGCAGTGATGATATCTCGGTTATTCAAAAAGATTTTTATGCAATTTTTGAATAATCGTCTCTGCTTCTTTATCGGATACCAGAAGACAAATATTATGACTACTCGCCCCATAACAGATCATACGAATATTATATGTTGCTAGTGCGCTAAAAATTTTACTTCCTAAACCATTTATTTGCGATAAGCTGTTACCAATAATGGCAACGAGTGCTAATCCTTCCTCAACATCTACACGGCATAATTTGGCTAATTCTGTCATTAAAGTCTCAGTTAATAGGTTGCCATTGGTGGAGGTAGAGCCGGTAGTATCCAGGGTTAAAGCGATACTAACTTCAGATGTAGTAATGAGATCAACAGAAATATGATGTTGCGACAATAGCGTGAATATCTCAGCAAGAAACCCGCGAGCGTGGAGCATTTTCAGGCTATGCAAAGTAAGGAGCGTCTGTTTTCGCCGTATCGTTAACGCTCGAAATTGAGGCAGTTTCTCAGTACTGGTGCAGATATAAGTGCCACCTTTTTCCGGCATTTGGCTTGAGCCAACAAAGACGGGTATTTCTGCTCGAATAGCGGGTAATAATGTTGATGGATGTAAGATTTTAGCGCCAAATATAGCCATTTCTGCTGCTTCGTTAAAAGTGATAGCGCTAATTGATTTGGCACTAGCAACAATACGCGGATCGGTCGTATAGATACCGGCTACATCCGTCCAGATATCAACCTGGGAAAAGGATAGCGCTTCTGCAATTAGTGCGGCAGTGTAATCGCTACCTCCGCGCCCTAATGTTGTTGTCCGGCCTGCCATATCTTGGCCAATAAAACCTTGAGTCACAATCAGGCTTTCATGCAGCTTAGGTTGTAAATATTTATCTGCTAGTCGTTTTAATAGTTGCTGATTAGGTTCGGCTTTACCAAATTTATCATTGGTCTTCATAATATTACGAACATCAAACCAGGTTGCGTTTACGCCATTCTGACGTAGAATTTCAACAAATAGGTAGCTTGACATCAGTTCACCATAGCTAACAATTTCATCAATCTGTCGGGCAATAAGTGGATATTGTGTCGTGACTTCAGATAAACTAGTGAGTCTTGCTAATAAATTGTCAATGATTGGCTGAATATTAGAGGGGTTACCTAGACGATTAATTATCGTATATTGGCGCTGACGAATTTGTTTTAATAGTGCTTTACGTCTATTGTCATTACACGCTTCAGTAAGTTTGAGCAATAGATTGGTAATATTTGCTGAAGCTGAAAGCACAACAATCCGCACATTTTTATTGGTAATAACGATATCCGCACTTTTACACATGGTATCAAAATTAGCGACACTGGTACCACCAAACTTGGCAACAATAAATTTTTTATTTGCGGAGGCGGTGGAAACTGCGCACATAATGCTATCTCCATGTATTTGAATAGCGAACAATTAATCTACCAGTATCGGGTTATTGCCTGAAGGTCAATTTATTTTTAGCAAAATCAATAATTTTTATAATGCCAAGAAGATTATCAATTTTATCAATATTCTATTAATGATGCGTGGCTGCAATTAAATTAACCAGCGGATGGCATTAAAAGAAGTGAAATTGCTAGAGCGAATGAGTTACTATCCAATCATTGGTAGTTGTAAATCTGATTTGAAGAAAGATAGAGAGTATTTCAATGGAAAACATTAATCCAAGTCTAACAGCAGCATGGCGCGAATTAGAACAACATTATCAAACAGTAAAAGATATCCATCTGCGTGATCTTTTTGTTAATGATGCTGACCGTTTTGCTAAGTTTTCACTAACTTTTAATAACCAGATCTTGGTTGATTTTTCTAAAAATCGTATAACTGATGATACATTGCGTAAATTACTGGATTTAGCAAAAGAAACAAAATTAAGCATCGCAATTAACAGCATGTTCTCTGGAGAGAAAATTAATAGAACAGAAGATAGAGCCGTTTTGCATATTGCTTTACGTAATCGTAGCAATAGCCCGATAAAGCTTGATGGTTTTGATATTATGCCACAAGTTAATGCTGTGTTAGATAAAATGCGTTGTTTCAGTGAGCGTGTTATTAATGGTGACTGGAAAGGTTATACTGGTCAAGCAATAACAGATGTCGTTAATATCGGTATTGGTGGTTCTGATCTAGGCCCATATATGGTGACAGAAGCACTCAAGCCTTACAAAAATCATTTAAATATGCATTTTGTTTCCAATGTAGATGCCAGTCATATTGCTGAAACACTGCAAAAAATTAAACCTGAAACAACATTATTTTTGATTGCCTCTAAAACTTTTACCACCCAAGAGACAATGACTAATGCCCTGACTGCCCGAAAATGGTTTTTAGATGTTGCAGAGGATGAGAGTCAGATCGCAAAACATTTTGTGGCTTTATCAACCAATGAACAACAGGTGGCCAAATTTGGCATCGATACCCAAAATATGTTTGAATTCTGGGATTGGGTTGGTGGCCGTTATTCATTGTGGTCTGCTATTGGCCTCTCGATTGTTCTTTCCATCGGATTTAATAATTTTGAGCAATTACTAAGCGGTGCTCATGCAATGGATCGTCATTTTGCTGAGACGACTTTTGAGCATAATATTCCGGTAATATTAGCGTTAATCGGTATTTGGTATAATAATTTTTTCGCTACTGAGACTGAGGCCATTTTACCTTATGATCAATATTTACATCGTTTTGCGGCTTATTTTCAACAAGGCAATATGGAATCAAATGGTAAATATGTTGATCGTAATGGCGAAAAAGTGAATTATCAAACGGGGCCTATCATTTGGGGTGAACCAGGAACTAATGGTCAGCATGCTTTTTATCAGTTGATCCATCAAGGTACCAAACTTATTCCTTGTGATTTCATTGCGCCTGCGATTAGTCATAATCCATTAAGTGATCACCATAACAAATTAATGTCTAATTTTTTTGCTCAAACAGAAGCGTTAGCATTTGGCAAAAATCGGCTTGAAGTGGACGAAGAATTTAAAGCTGCCGGCCAAGATCCGGCTAAAATGGCCAATGTTGCACTTTATAAAGTTTTCCAAGGTAATCGCCCAACTAACTCTATTCTTGTTAATCAAATTACGCCATATACGTTAGGCGCTTTGATTGCGATGTATGAACACAAGATCTTTGTGCAAGGTGCTATATTGAATATTTTTAGTTTTGACCAATGGGGCGTCGAACTAGGTAAGCAATTAGCCGGTCGTATTCTACCTGAGTTGGCAACTCAGGCTGAAATTGATAGTCATGACACCTCTACCAATGGATTGATTAATTGTTTTAAAGCTTGGCGCCAATAATTTTTTAACAAAGCTAGTAACAGCAGGTTTTGGTTATAGTAAATAAACTGCCAGATAGATCACTTCTTGCTAATATAAAGATTGCAAAATTAATAAAAATTTTGCAATCAGGGATAACTTTTTATATAAATTAGCAGATTCTATCATTTCATTCATTATCAGCATGATATCTTCTATTTTTAATTTCCAGATAGAATGAGAGAAGTATTCTATGGGCGTAGCTGTAAAAATAAACCATATAAATAATAAGTCACTTTTTTGCAATCAACCGATTAAGTGGCTTGCGGCGCAAGAAATTAATGTACCGGATCCAATATATAATTGGTTAACCGAATTAGATTCAATGACTCAACGTCTGGCACGCTATTGTCAGCAAGTCACTGTAAAACCTTATCAAGAAGGTTTTATTCTATTAGATAGTCAGAACGAAGAAGCTCAACTTTTGCCTAATAGTCAACGCTATTGGTTACGTGAAGTTGTGCTTTTTGGTGATGGTTGCCCATGGTTATATGGGCGGACAGTGATCCCAGAAGAGACATTAACGGGTCCAGAACGCAAATTAATAAATTTAGGCAATGTGCCATTAGGGCACCATCTATTTAGTGGAAATAATTTAACTCGTGATTATATTAATTTAGGTATACAGAATAATTGTTGGGTAAGGCGTTCGTTGTTAAGGTTATCGGCTAAACCTTTACTATTAACAGAGCTTTTTTTGCCAGATTCACCTATCTATACGAAATAATAAGGAGACAAATAGATTGGCAGGGCAAATGACGTTGAAATTGAATAAATGGCGCGCCTATTTTCGCTTAATGCGTCTTGATAAACCGATAGGTATTTTACTATTACTATGGCCTACTTATTGGGCATTATGGATAGCAAGCCGAGGGTTACCAGATCTTTTTATTTTGTTAATTTTTACTGTGGGTGTCTTTTTGATGCGTGCGGCTGGTTGTGTTATTAATGATTTTGCAGATAGAAAATTTGATGGTTATGTTGCAAGAACCAGAGAGCGTCCTCTGCCAAATGGTGATGTAACAGAAAAAGAAGCTAAGACACTATTTTTATCATTGATCATTATTGCATTTATATTGGTCTTGACCTTAAATAAGATGGCAATTTGGTTATCGGTGATTGGGTTGTTATTAGCTTGGATTTATCCATTTATCAAACGATTTAGCCATTTTCCCCAGATTGTGCTGGGTGCTGCGTTTGGTTGGTCAATTCCAATGGCGTATGCAGCAGTTAGTAAGTCCTTACATTTGGAGTGCTGGTTATTATTTCTGGTTAATATCATTTGGTCTGTTGTTTATGATACCCAGTATGCGATGGTTGATCGCAATGATGATATAAAAATTGGGATAAAATCAACCGCAATTATTTTTGCTCATTTTGATAAATTGATTATTGGTATTTTACAATTAGCTATGATTCTGGTGTTATTTTATATAGGGCAACAGCTAGATTTAGGGGTGCCTTATTATGCCAGTTTGATATTTGTGTTAGTCTTATTTATCCATCAACAAAAACTCATTGCCAGTCGTCAACCTGCATTATGTTTTAAAGCATTTATGAATAACAATTATGTGGGGTTGGTTTTATTTATTGGCATCCTATTAAATTATTTTTAATTATAAAAAAGGATAATCTAGAGTGATTATCCTAAATGATTTTGGTCGATTTCAATCTAAATTCTTTTTACGTTACTATATTGATATGAAAATAATTTATTTAGACAATGGCTCATGAGTAACGTGTTTGACTCCTTCAATGGTTAAACAAACCTCAGGAGATATTAACTTAGCGATAATTCGATAAAGTCGTTGTACATTCGCGCTGATAATCGCATCGCCTTCTCTATTAATATAACCTTCCTGTTTTAATGTATTTACCAGAGTGGAGAAAACTGCTTTATCAAAGAATTCAGGTGCGTTGATACCATGGAGTACCGATAGACGCTGAGCGAGAATACGGCTCTCTTTTTCTAGTATTCCTCGACTAATTGCAGGGATTGTACTAAGTAGCGAAAGTGTAATTGCATAGCGCTGTAGCGTTTCTTTAATACCAGCTGCTAAAAGCTGAAGAGGGCGAATACGAGCTGGATTGATAGTTACAAAACCTTCTGCTGTTAATAGTATTAGTTGCTGGCGTGCCAATTCATCCAACAGAATATCGATCGATTCAGGCAATTCTTGCATGCTATATCGCATGAAGAGTTCTGCTCTTAGGAATGGATAGATAAGTGCAACTTGATAACCAATCTCCTGACGTTGAACATTTTCATTATGTAATACGATATTGGCTACCAAAGAAGGCAAAACCAATAAATGCATAATATTATTTCGATAATAAGTCATCAATACTGCATTTTCACGTGGTAATACCACAATATCGCCCATACTGTCATGCTCAACTTCAAACTTATCCAATTCCAATGCGTCTGCTAACAATTGATCGGCAGTTTTATTAGGTGTTGTGCTATCATCACTATAAGGCACATTCCTTAATAGTTGCAGGTAACATTCTATTTGTTCAATCAGTTGTTCTCGGGTTAATGCACGCTGGCGTGAAGCTAATAAAGCTGTTGAACATAGATTGACCGCATTGGCAGCAGCGGCATTGTTAATTCTAACCATGATTTTATTAGCTAGCCGAGTCACGGTTGAATTTAACCATGTTGGACGTTGAGGCTCAATATCATCGATAGATTGGCGCCACTCTGGGACATGTTTATTTAAATATTGCGTTAGTGCAATCGGTTGACCAAAATTAACATAACCCTGTCCTAGTCTACGTAACTTGCGTAGACCTCTTAACATGGAAAAAAAGCCTTCTTTCTCTTTTGCTGCACCTTTTAGTTCCTTAGCGTAGGTAGCAACTTCCAATACATGCTCATAACCGATGTAAATAGGGACAATAGTAATTGGACGGGAATCACCTCGTAGCATTGCTTGTAGGGTCATTGACAGCGTGCCAGTCTTTGGTTCCAGTAGTCGGCCTGTGCGAGAGCGGCCGCCTTCAACAAAATATTCAATTGAATAACCACGAGCAAACAGTTCACTGAGATACTCACGAAATATGGTGGAGTAAAGTTTATTGCCCTTGAAAGAGCGGCGAATGAAAAAAGCCCCTAAGTGACGAAAAATTGGACCTGCAGGCCAGAAATTAAGATTGATACCTGCGGCAATATGAGGAGGAACTAAGCCTTGATGATAAAGTACGTAAGAAAGTAATAGGTAATCCATGTGACTACGATGAGAAGGAATATAGACAATTTCATGGCCATCTTGCGCTAATTGGCGCACACGCTCGGCATGTTGCACATTAATTCCTTGATAGAGCCGATTCCAAGTCCAACTCAGTACGCGGTCAGTAATACGGATCGCTTCATAGGAAAAATTAGCGGCAATTTCTTCCATCATGGCAATCGCATTATGTTTTGCCTTCTCAAGAGAGATTTTTTTTGCTTTAACCTCATCTTCAACTGCTTTTTCAATCGCTTTTGAAGTTAACAGCTTCTTGAATAGATCGTGGCGAACAGGTAGCTTGGGGCCAACTGCTGCTAATCGTTGCCGTGAATAGTGAATGCGGGCGACTCGAGCAAGTTTGTTGGCAATAGTTTTATCAGTACCATATTCGCTAGCCATTTGGCGTAAAGAGACAGTAGGTGAAAAACGAACAAAACTGTCACGTCCTAACCAGATAACGGCAAAGAATTTTTGGATACCATTAAGTAGACGTAATGGTGGTGCTGGTGAGTGGCCTTCTCGACCAGGCGCTCGACCGAACATCACTGATACGGGTAGCATCTGAATGTTTAGTTCGGGATTATGGCAATGAAGATCAAGATAAGCAGTAAATGTTTTTACTGAGTCTTTACGTGGATCTGGCGAATAATAACGAAAGACACGCGGGCCATCATCGATAAAGACATAAGCAGGTAATTTAATTTCGTCTATTTCAATCGGATCGAGTGGATCAGGTAAGCCAATAGAACAACATTGTTGACGTAACGTCAATAAGTCCGTTTTAGAATGATAAGGTAATACATATAGAAAAGGACGTGTCGTATCAAGATGCAATTCCTTCATTGGATCTGCTGGTATGAGCTTACTTTTTACCAATAATTTCATTGGTAAATCTAATAGATTATAGTAAATTTTACGCCAAAATGACATAGGTGAGCGATAGCCTCTTATTAGAATCCTACCCAAGCATATCAGAAATAGTAATTAATATCTGTTTAAAAGATAATAATTATACTAAATCCCATATATAACTGTATTTAGAGAGTAAATTTTATGGCAAACCAAACAACGGGACTAACCCGAATTATTAAAGCAACCGGTTATTCGCTGAAAGGGTTAAAATCAGCTTGGAAGAGTGAAGCTGCTTTTAGACAAGAAGCAATTATTGTGGTTATCGCTATTATTGTGGCTTTTTTCCTTGATGTGCAATGGATCGAACGGTTATTACTTATAAGTTCAGTGGTATTAATAGCCATTGTTGAATTATTAAATAGTGCGATTGAAGCAGTGGTTGATAGGATTGGTACAGAATTACATGAACTTTCCGGTAAAGCAAAAGATATAGGCTCAGCGGCTGTTTTTGTTTCAATTTGGTTAGCTATTTTTATTTGGGCAGTTGTGATTGGTAATCATTATTTCGTGAGCTAGTTATAAAAAATAGGGTTTTACACATTTATCAGTTTAAAATCTTCATATAACTGTATATACTTACAGTGACAATGTGCGAATGCCAATAATAGGGGGCGAAATGAAAGAATTAACATTGAGGCAGCAGCGGGTCTATGATCTGGTGCGTGAACACATTTCGCAAACGGGTATGCCTCCCACACGCGCTGAAATTGCTTCAAGTTTAGGTTTTCGTTCACCAAATGCAGCAGAGGAACATTTAAAGGCATTGGCGCGTAAAGGCGTGATTGAAATTGTTTCTGGCGCTTCTCGCGGTATCCGGCTACTACAAGAAGAAAATGAGGATGAAGGATTACCACTTATTGGTCGGGTTGCGGCAGGAGAACCATTACTTGCCCAAGAGCATATCGAAAGCCATTATCGGATTGATGCCACTATTTTTAGACCTAGTGCTGATTTTTTATTACGTGTTAATGGTATGTCCATGAAAAATATTGGAATTATCGATGGTGATTTACTAGCTGTACATAAAACACAGCAGGTCCATAATGGGCAAATTGTTGTTGCACGTATTGATGATGAAGTAACGGTTAAACGCTTTAAGCAAGCGGGTAGTAAAGTCGAATTAATTGCTGAAAATCCTGAATTTGAGCCAATTATTGTGGATTTGCGCACACAAAACTTAACTATTGAAGGACTCGCTGTTGGTATTATTCGTAATAGTAATTCATTTTAGTCATTTCACATCTAATTAATTTTTAAGTAAATTCAGTTTAATTTATTGAGAACAATATTATTATTTTCTAAATTTGTTTGATTTGTAATTAATTGGTATTAAGTAAGTTATTTTAAATTTTATTGATTATTTAATAAAGGCCGATTGTATAAACAACTGGCCTTTGTATCTCTATTTAACTCTAGTAATGCAGAGCTTTAACACGATTTTTTCTCGATTTTGTAGCAAGGCGAGCATAGTCCATGGCTTTCAACAACGGTATGGGATAACTGGAAACCAGTCTTTTTGGCTAATTTTATAATAGCGGTTTCTACTGTTTGACCATTACTCTCGGCAACACTGCCGCAACTGTCACAAATTAGCATAACTGAGGTATGTTTAGGATCCTCAAAATGATGACAAATAACATAGCTATTTGTTGATTCTATTTTGTGAATAAATCCTTGTTCTAAAAGAAATTCTAGACCACGATATATGGTAGGTGGTTTAGCTTGAGGTTCAGAAATTCTAAGTAGGTCAAGCAAATCATAAGCACTAATAGCACAAGGTTGGGCTGCTATAAGGCGCAATACCTCTTCTCTTTGTGGCGTTAAACGTACATTACGCGCTTGGCATATTTTCTTTGCTTGGGACAATATTTTTTCCTGATCTTGCTTTGTCATGAATTATCCTAATGTGAAGATCATTATAATAATGATATTATCATATTTATACTTTTTGATATCTACCATAGTTCTAAAATAAATAATATCTTTTACTATTTTCTAATAATGTTTTTTTATTTTCTAATGTTAGAAACGGATACTTAATTGGAAAATGGGATATATTGTGAGTAGTAATTAAGATGATTAATTTCAACTAGCTAGTGGAATTAATATAAATTATTTCTGCTTATATTGAGAGCTATAAAATTGATAACGAGTTTTACTTGCGATCAGATCTTCCGCTTTACTGAGATTCCTATCACAAATCTATTATATTATTTTTTTATAACTGATAATTATCAGTAACATTTTATATATTGCCTGATTTTTTAACGGAGTTTTTAATGAGTGATACCAAAAAAATACACCATGTTTTTATACTTATGGGGGTATCTGGTAGTGGTAAATCTGCAGTTGCGAGAGGGATCGCTCAGAAAACAGGAGCAGCGTTTTTAGATGGTGATTTTTTGCATCCTCGCGCCAATATTAACAAGATGTCGGATGGCCATGCTTTGAATGATTCTGATCGACTGCCTTGGCTTAAGGCATTGAGTGATGCTATTTTTGCTATGCAAAGAACAAACAGTGTTTCTTTGATTGTTTGTTCCGCTTTGAAAAAAAAATATCGAGATATTTTAAGAAATGGAAACCAGCATTCTGTCATTTTTTTATCTTGAAGGAGATTTTAAATTAATAGAAGGCCGATTAAAAAAGCGTAAAAATCATTTTTTCAAACCAAATATGTTGGTCTCACAGTTTGACACTTTAGAAGTACCTAGTAATGATGAAAAAGATGTGTATGTCATCGATATTAAGCCACCATTAGTTGAGGTTATTGATAATACAGTAAAATTAATTGATGAAATTATTACTAAGGAAAATAGATGAACACGCCTATACCTGAAACATTAAATATGCTGATGTTGACATTGACTGCTGCAGGCGCTGTCTTTTTATTGTTGTTTCTGGTTATGTATGCAAGATTACATGCTTTCATTGCATTGATGGTGGTTTCTATTTTAGCGGGACTGTTTTCTGGCATGCCGGTTAAAAAAATTATAGAAACAATGCAAGAAGGTATGGCAGGAACATTAGGGTTCTTGGCAATTGTCGTGGCTTTAGGCGCAATGTTTGGCCGAATACTTCATGAAACGGGCGCATTAGAGCAAATTGCCATCAAATTAATCACTTGTTTTGGTGAAAAACGAACTAATTTAGCCATTGGTATTACAGGATTGGTTTGTGCATTGCCACTTTTTTTTGATGTCGCAATCGTATTATTAATTGGTATTGTTTTCACCATTACTAACCGTTTAGGTGGCAATGTTGTTAAAACAGCTATACCACTCTTTGCCGGTGTAGCTGCTGCCGCTGCATTTTTACTTCCAGGTCCAACGCCTATGTTAGTTGCATCTCAGATGAATGCTGATTTTGGTTGGATGATTTTGATTGGCATATGCGCAGCTATTCCTGCAATGCTTATCGCCGGGCCATTATTTGGTAATTTTATTAGCCAGCATGTTTTTATTGCGTTACCTGAAAATTATCAAGGAAATGAGAGCAAAAAAGGCAAAATGCCGAGTTTTATGTTCAGCTTATTAATCGTACTATTTCCTTTAGCATTGGTAGGATTGAAAACATTAAGTAATTATTTTTTGGTAAAAGATTCTATTGCAGAGCAATGGTTAGAATTTATTGGCCACCCATTTATAGCATTGCTGTTAGCTTGTTTATTGGCTATCTATAGTTTAGGGTTTCGCTATGGTATGAATAGAGAAAAAGTGATGGAGATCTGCTCAGCAGCGATTCAACCGGCAGGAATTATTTTACTCATCACAGGCGCCGGAGGCGTTTTTAAGCAAATTTTAATAAATTCAGGGGTTGGGCCAGTATTGGGTAATGCGTTAATGAATACAGGTTTACCAATCGTATTGGCCTGTTTTGTCTTAGCGGGGGCTGTACGTATTATTCAAGGTTCAGCAACAGTAGCTTGTTTAACAACTATTGGACTTATATTGCCCGTTATTAGTGAGTTTGGCTATTCTGGCGCTCAATTAGCTGCTTTGGCTGTTTGTATTTCTGGCGGATCAATTGTATTAAGTCATGTAAATGACTCTGGATTTTGGTTATTTAGTAAATTTACTGGTGCTACTGAGGCCCAAACATTAAAAACTTGGACTTTAATGGAAACCATTTTAGGCACAGTTGGTGCGATTGTAGGGATGCTATTTTTTGTTTTTCTTTGAAGTTAGCAAATAAAATGGATTTTAAATGATGCTATTCTGGTAGCGATCAGTGTGTTTATGTTAAAAAATAATAAAATCCATACACGATAAATGTATGGATTTTATTTTTAGTAATTATTACAGCAAAGTTGATCAAATATGCTTTGGCATATTCTGTTGAACTTGGGTGATTAATTCTTCGTTACTTGAGAACATCTGTTGTAAATAACGATTATATTCTCTTCCAAGTTGTGAGTAATTTTTCAGATGGTCAATTAATACACTGGTATTTAATGAATTCTGAGTTCTACGTTGCTGTGCGCGTGAATTGCGTAATAATTGATATGCGTTATTGGTATTCAAATTTCTTAAGTATGCATTGACAGATGCATCGATAGATGAATATACCGCATAGCCTTTGATGGTACCTTTGCTATAGGTACACTTACGACCGCATTTCATGCCAAACAAGTTATTATTTTTCTGTGCTAATCCAGAAGCCCCCCAACCTGATTCTGTTGCTGCTTGGGTAACAACAAAATGGGTAGGAATAATATCCACACGACTTAGTAGATTGTTCCAGTTTAAGCTAGCAGGTGAACTGCATTGTATATTATAACTGGTGCAAATCTGATTTAGTCGTTGTTTGTCAGCGGCGTTCCAATTTTTATTGTAACGCTTGGATAATAACCACTGGCGATCTTGCATGATCTTGTAGTTATATTTTTCAATAATTGGGACAATTGCTTTTAAAAACGCTTTCTTGCGAGCCGCTCCTGATGGATATTTTCGCATATCAGGCAGACGGGTTAGTTCTTTTGTCTGCACAGGTTTGTGATAATACTCATTTAGAGACAAACTCGTACTGGTTGATGAATAACTAAAACTAGTTGATAACAATAACATCAAGAAAGCGAAGACGGCGTTAGTCCTCATCGTTCGAGAGGGCATGGCGCTTCTCCTCGTTTCAAGTTGAACAAAAATTGCACAAATCCTAGCAGATAAATTTAACAAGTGCTACTTATTATTAGCCATTTATTAGTTATACTTTAGTTTTAATTTGTTAATTTTAATGAAAAATAATTTTATTGTTATTTTACAATAAGTTAAATTTTAATGAGATTTAATATAGTTAAAGTTATTTAATCAATTACATGGGGAACTACTCTATTTTTAGCCAAAATTAATGATTTTATTGCTGCTCTAATTCCAAATTATCGCGAATTTCAGTAAATTTCGCTATTTGTGGAAAGTCTTCACGCGTCCAATAACCTTTTTTAGCGGGTAATACAGTAGAAAATTTTGTTGGCCACAGCTGTAGTTGCGCAAATTGGGCTAATTTATAGTGCTTATAATTCTGCGGAAGTGACAGTTTGTGCCCGTATTGGATATTTTTTAGTGGCATGACTGGCATACGGGTACTACTGGTTTCATAATCTCGTTTTAGGAGCAAAAATTTATCAGGGACATGCATTTTGCTATTCCACCATAGACTATCGACTTGATCGAACATTTGTTGAGTTTCGTTTTTAGCGTATGCGCCTAATTCTTTTAATGCTGATGGTAATGTTTTAGTCATACCAGCACTAAATTGTGACACTGAACTTGCTTGACCTTGTAAAATCAGTGTAAGGGCAATACGAGCACCTAACAGGTTGGAATAGAGATCTTCAGGTGAAAAAGCGGAAATGCCTTCAGAAAAACCAGGTACCGATTCATAGCCATAACTTTGAGCAATTTCATGCCAGGCAGCTAATTCAAACGCTAATTCAGCAGCGAGATAAGCACTTAATGTATAACGTTCAATATAGGAGATTGATAGTTTAGACACAAAAAGTTGTATTTTTCTGGCAGCTAATTCATCATCCAGTTGAATTTGATAATTTTCTCCCAGATGAGCAAAAATTTCAGTAAAAAGATATAAGGTATAATCTGCGGTATCTTTTACATGGGCAATGTCAATAAAGCCGCCTTTTTCAGTATAAATAAGGCCTAATTTTTCTTTACTAAGTCCGCTAAGTGCTGTCAAAGTTCCCCAAAAGCTATCATTGTAATGATGTTCACCTAGTTTGTTTGCTTCAACAATATTATCAATTCGATAAAAAGGGATTGGTATTTGCCACAGTTTAACTTTAAGGTTATAGCCAAAAGCACAACAAGGTCTTAAGCCTTACGGTGGTGCTATTGATTGCATAACAGGCCAAACCCTATGTGCTTCTTCGTCAGTTTCTGTTTTTAGTACTGGCTGTATGGTTATTGAAGTTGTCGTATTTTCTTTACAACTGATTAAGAAAATGCAAAAACTGATGACCTGAATAAATAATTTCAAATTCAACCTCCAATTTTTCACATACAGTAATCCATTCTGTTTAGCTGAATTATCTTTTTTGAAGATTGATGGTATCGGCCAGAAGTACATAAAGCAATCAACTTAATTAGTAATGTTATTTTATTTAAAAACGTAATTCGCCCGAGATATAAAAACTATTGCGATTATTAAATCCTACTTCAGATAAGATATTAAAGTGACGAGTAATTTCTATTCTCGCACCAATCGTGCTATTCCATTTGTGTGCTAGATGTTGTTTAACATCAAATTTCATATTAGGATCATCGAGCAATTTAACTAAGCTAGCGAATTCCTCGGGTAGATTCAGGTTACTAATATTACCTTTAAAGCGTTGAGTTATATCCTGGTACATTGCACCTAACCAAACTTGTACTTTGGTATTACCTTGACCTGATAATAAAGGTTGAAAAGTGAACTCGTAGCCGATGCGCGGCGTGATAACTAACGCACTGATATCGCCGTCTAAAATATCAAGGTTAGTGCGCGTATAATTTGCATCTAAGGTAGCAAAGAATTGCTTATACCCACCGGCAAGAACAACGCCACCACCGTAGGTTTTCCCTTCAAAATCTAATACGAAAGGCATATTTCGTGCAAAATCTAGTTCTGCCCCCGCCAAATAAACGCCAGCCAATCTGGTTTTCGAGGAACCTTTGGTTTTGCCGTAAACGCCATATATATTTAAAAAAGGTAATATCCAAGTATCTAATTTTAACATATGGGATTCATTTTTCTCGCGGGTATGGCCGGCATTTATTGTTATTAAATCAGAAAATCCTGGGTATTTTGGTGAGATAAAATTAATTTTATCTACGACTACGTCCTGCCGTAGGTTCATATAGCCATAACCAATACCAAATGGTTCAGGTAGAACATAACCGCTAGCTCGTGCTTCATTACCCATTACCCCAAATTGGCAAAATACGGGACTCACTTTGTACCGCTGGCCGGGATAGATCATCATCTCGTTGCTGCTGATAAGAGGACTCATTTACCGTGATTGACAATAATGGCCGCTCTTGTGCAAAACTGGAGTATGGGAGAGTAAAAGTCGTTATTAGTAACAATATTTTATAAAGGTGAATAGATTTCATTGATTTAAGGACACCATTTAATATGTAAAATGTTTAAAAAGTAGAGTAGCAAACCGGAATAGCTGACTTTGATTAAGCAGAGTGACCCAGCTATATTGTTATTTATTAAATATTTTTGTTAGTCACATTGCATATCCTATAAATTTGTAGAAATATAAATTATTGTCGAATATTTTTTTAATTATGGTCAGTTTTTGTAGTTAAAAGCATTCAGATTATATTTTCAATATAGAAAATCAAATTATTCTATTTCTTCATGAAAATCCTATAAATTTTTTTTTATGAAAAATATAACTCTGATTGATGGGCTATAGTCATATCAAAATTAACTTGTATTTATGATTATCTATTTTTTAAATTTTAATTAACTAAAACATATAAAACTTGTTTAAATGTGCCATGATAATGTGAATAAATCCTATGATGATTAGTTTCATCAGATGATTGTAGTAGAAATTGGGTTTTTTAGTGGTGAATATGTAAATATATTTTGAAATTATTTTAATAAATGTTATTTAAATGTTTTTTGATTAGACTCAAGGTAGACAATCATTTGAGTTCATTAAAAAATAACAGAAACAGCAGTGTATTAATTTTATCGATTGCTTAATTAGTTATCTATTTGATAATTACTATGGTTACTTTTTTTGATGGGGGCATTTTTTCAATATAAGATGTCTTTAACTTATCTAATATTGGATGCGTTATTTTGCTCTTAATAGTAGAAATTTTATCGTGTTAGTGCTTTTTACTATAAAAATAGTAGCTTTTTTATTTTAAATTTTCTTATTTGTATTATTGTTAATTTATTTGTCTAATTTTAAATTATTGAGAGTGAGTGTTGAAGTGGCTGACTAGAATAAATGCATTTATTTATTTTGATGAGTGGTTTTTTACTATTATTTTTAAAAAGATAGATACTCTTTGAACTTATTATATCAAAGAGTATGAATCAAAATTTAAACTGTTAAATAGAACGCAAAACAATAATGCCTGGCCGTGAGCGAATATAATCTAGTAGAGGTATATCAACAACTTTCATATTTTTTGTGAGGGATGAAGCGTTCCGAAAATAAATTTGTTCTCCTTTTTTAATAACCATGCCGACATGAGAAACATCTAAGCCATCCAGTTTTGAATAAATTCCTATGTAATCTCCAGTTTGTAATTTTTGTAATGTGTGTGAGTTTACTTTTTCTGATGGAATATAATTAATTTTGCGCTCGATGATGTTTAAATTAGGAATAAATTTGCCCCCATCGGATTTAAGATTAAGATGTTTGGTTACGGTGATATAGTTATCACTTATTTTATTCGTAATATCATTAGCATTTTGTGGAGAATTAGCAAACCAATCAGAGAAGAAATGCTTTCTTTTTAAGTAACTAACATTGCTATCTATATAGCGTGTATTTTTCAGATTTTCTAAAAATGTTTGTTTGCTGGTTGAATGACTAATGGCTTGTATGTAATCAAGTAAAGTGAAACAGTCAACACCATTGAAATTGACAACGAGATCTTCTGGTATAATAGGTGAGCCGATAAGTGTATTAGCCTGATAAGGTGTATCTAGGAAAGATGCTGATATTTCATTTAATAGAAAGCTTCTTTCAGCATGTTGATTAGGAATAACTTTGGTCGAGATTATTTTATCCAATTCTTGTTCCGTTTTTTTATCAATTTCTATGTTATAGGCTACAGCGTGACTGGATAAAATTAATGTTAAGAACAAAACAATGGATTTGAGCATACAAACTTCCTTATCGCCATACTATTGATCGTAAATGATATCAGGTTTTTATAAAATTGATAAATATATTGTTTTATTTGATTAATAACTTTTAGTTTTATTATATAACTTTATGATATAAATAATAATGAAATAATATAAATTTTTATTTATATAAAATTAATTAACAATATGATTTTATTTGAAATGATATATTGTTATAACCAATCTTAGTTGCTTTTATATGTAAGTTATTTTATATATATTTTCATTATTGTTAGTTGGTTGAAAGAGATGAAAATAATAAATAGTATCAATTTAAAAAATATTGATTATTGGCGATAGATAAGATTGAGTTTGTATTTAGCTATGATTTTATATTACTATATGGATTTTTTATAGTTAATGGTTCATTTTATAAAACTTAAGAATGTTAGAAAAAAATAATTTTATATTAATTTAATAAATAATGATGTAATTATTGTTTATATAATGTGATGATTGTGCAATTAATAGCATATCGATAGTTATTAATGTAATTTGGTATAGTTTTTTAGAAAACCATCGCACTGCTGTTTAATAGATAAGTCATTAAAAAAAATCACTTTTTATGATTATAAGTGACGATATTATAGGTTAAGTATTGTTAAGGTATGTTTATTAATGATTTATTAAATAATAATAATCTTAGCTATACTATAGGTTAGGTGAAAAATTTTATTATGATACGAAAACTGTATACTAAATATCATATTTTTTATATTACTGGTTGTTTATTGAAAATGATTGGATAAAATTTCATATTAACACATTGAAAATAGAATAACTATTATACTATTAAGGTTGATCATTTGTTAGTCAAGAGGTGGTAAGTTGTAGTTGATTTTTCTATATTAAGAAGAGTAAATAATGACGTTATTTATTATTTAGACTAAGTCTTGTTTACTAGTAATAATTTTTATCTCTGAATAAGGATAATATATGAGTATTAGTATAAATATTGGTAAGATGATTAAATTTAAACGAAAAGAAAAAGGATTATCTGGAGAATTATTAGCTAAAAAAATCGGGGTTAGCCAACAACCACTCTCACGTTATGAACGTGGTGTCAATGACATTAAAGTAAATACATTATATTCAATTACTCAAGCGTTAAATATACCAATTGATTCATTTTTTGCTGAACTAATAGAAAACGAATCAAAAAAGAAGCAGAGTAATGCCCAATCTGATGAATTTTCCTTGTTAGCAGAAAGTATTATTTTAGAATGATTAAATACAGATTATATTTAGCTTTGTATTTTATTTAAGATATTTTATTTTTAAAATTACTATATTTTGTCAATTAATTTTTACAATAGTCAATAGTACTATTATTTGATAATATAGATTTGGCTATAATGCAATATTGAATAACTATGTGTTAATATAAATATTCATGCAATTAATCATATTAAATCTTTAAAAAATTAAAATTTTAATTTAATAAATTTTGTCCTGTATAAATGTTTTTATTCTATTTTGATTATGATTTAATATAAAAAAATAATAAATTCAGTCTTGTATGCTAAAAACCATATAATATATTTTTTACTATATTTTTTACTATATTTATTTCTATAAAAATTGAAAAATAAAATAATCATAGAATATAAATATTGAGTTGTTAGGATTTTATATACATGGAATAAATAAATCTATTCTCTCGGTAGAAATATCTGGCTGATAAAGATAAAAAATAAAACTATTATTAACCGTTAATTATAATAATATAATACTATGATTTAAAAGTAAATTTGTATAATTTATTGTTACATATAATATTTTTAGGTAATTGTCAGATAGTGCTTTTGTTACTAGTATAAATAAGATATCTTAGTCCACAGTTATAATGAGAATGATGTTAATAAGTAATAAGGTTTCTAATTGAATATATTTTTATTTTTTTACTAACATAAGAATTTATTTTTGTATAAATATATTGAATAGGAAATTAATTATTATTGAAAAATAGTTAAGGTCATTCTGATTACTTTCTTAATACCTTTAATTATAACAAAGCTAAATTAATTTAGCTGTTTTGATAATCGAATAACATTTTCATTATATTTAATATTTTATATATAGATATATAATATTTAGTGCGTTTAATCTAATGGCATATGAATTAATAGATTAGTTTTTAATATAATAGTTGATTTGAAATGTATAATTTAATTTATAAATTGTGGTGAATTTATTTATTATTATTAATAATTTTAATATTATTTAAAAAAGGAAAACACATATGAGGATCATGTTATTAATTAATTTTATTATCTGTAATTTTTATTGTATGAATTTAGCCTTTGCGAAATGTAGCGCTGTTGCTGGACTACTAACAATAAGTGGAAGAGATATTATTGTAAAAAATGAAACGCCTGTTTCAACTCTATTAGATACTTTTTCATTAGGTTCTTTTCAAACTTATCGTTGTGATGATAATAATACAGCAAATATGCGAACAGGGGGAAAAGCTTATGGTGAATTTGCTACCTATATAGATGGAATTAGAGTATATAAAACTAATATAGAGGATATCGGTTATTCGTTTGGGGTCCAATCGATGTGTGGTGATTTATCATTTCCTACTGAAGGTTGGAGAGGAGATTTAGATAATATCGCGACTTGTTGGAATGAAGATATTTGGAATCAGATAACACATAATTTTGATGTTCGGATCTATAAAATAGGCCCTACTACAGGAAGTGGTATTGTCGAAAAGAAAAAAATTGGAGCCACTATTTTAGCATTTAATAACCAAAATACATTGGCCCATGAAAATTCAATTTTTTTAAGTAATTTTAGAGTGGTGACGTTGAATAATAATGATAGTAAGCCGAATAACAATGGTTCAATTGATAATAGTGGTGGCCAAAATGGAAATAGTGGGCAGGAAGGTAATAGTAGTGGGCAAGATAATAATAATGGCTCACTAGGCTGTGTCCCTTAATTGCTTGAGCTATAGTATCCATCTGTTTCTACGATACTTTGAATTATGGCTCGCTACGATCTTTCTGATGAAGCATGGGCAATCATTGAGCCCTTGTTGCCAACCGTTTTGACATCTTCGCGGGTCGGTCGGCCGTGGGCAGAACATCGCAAAATCGTCAACGGCATGTTCTGGATACTGTGTTCAGGCGCCCCATGGCGTGATTTACCTGAACGTTACGGCCCATGGAAAACCGTTTATAACCGTTTCAACAGATGGTCAAAGGATGGAACTATTAACATTATTT
>NZ_KE386919.1:25980-31245 GCF_000429565.1 Arsenophonus nasoniae DSM 15247 | reverse complement strand
AGCGCATCACGCACGTTAGATTCATCAAATTCGGATGTTGGATCAATCCATGTAGAAAACAGATTATCGTAGGCAATAAAGTAGCCCAAGTTGCTTTGTACGTATTTAACGGTGTCAGCGTCTTTTTCATTGAGCGCTTTGATGTCTTCGGGCGTCATTCCCTGTCTGGTGACAAACTGCACCAACTGGTCGCTTAGATACTTGTAGAAGATAAAGCCGAGTATGTAGTCTTTGTATTCGTTGGCTTCAATTTTAGAGCGCATCTGGTTGGCAGATTCCCATATTTTTTTCGCAAGCTGTTGTTTATTCACTATAATTCCTGTTTAGAGCAATTCTTTTTGAAAAGGCTATTTTAGGGTTTGATTGTACGTTTGATAAAAGCTTCTTGCTAGGGTCTGTCATCAAATGCGTAAGCTCCCAGTGTAGGACAGTACGTCTGTCAGATCATCGTCAATCCGGAGCAATTGTTAAAAAATTAATGTCATGTAGTGAAAAGATTGCTCATTCAATATAGCGCTTTCGTTTGTTATGATGCAATTTGTTATGTAAACAGTGAAAATATGAGATGAGTAAAAACCGCAGTTTGAAAAAGTTAAACATCAAACGCAAAGACAATGCTTTTGTAGCTAAACCGTTTTTGGTATTTGATATTAAGAATCAGCATTCTTCACAATTTTTTGATACTTACGATGAAGCAGCCGATTACTGCATTGATAAGGGATTATCAACATTTCTGGAAGTCGGAGAAGTGAGTTACATTAATTCTAATGAGCTTTCGCTATCTCCCGTTAATTTTTATTTTGTGCCAAAGAATTCATCAACAATCTATGTAATTGATGTTGATGATTTTGAGGAAGTGAGCAAAGAGATAATGGAAGGTAAGGTCTTTTTACCTTGTCCTTCAAACTCTCTTCACTGATATTTTTCTAAGTTAAAAGCGAATATTAAAAGATGAATAAAAAATTCACCCCAACCCCACACGATGCTGTGTTTAAACAATTTCTAAGTGAAAAAGAGACAGCGAAAGATTTCTTTGACATATGGCTACCGGATGAGATTAAAGCACTATGCGACTTAGATAGCCTAAAAGTGGAATCTGGCTCATTTGTCGATAGCGAGATGAAAAACTACCAGAGTGACATTCTCTATTCTGTCAAGACCGGACAGGGGAAAGGCTATATCTACCTATTAATTGAGCACCAGTCTACACCGGATAAGCTCATGGCATGGCGATTGATGCGTTATAGCCTTGCTGCCATGCAGAAGCACCTAGAAGCCGGACACAGGCAATTACCGCTCGTTTTCCCCATTTTATTTTATTGTGGTGAACAAAGTCCTCACCCCTATAGTACGAATTGGTTAGACTGTTTTCACGACAGAAAACTGGCAGAAAGTATCTACACCAATCCCTTTAGGTTAGCCGATGTCACCACACTTGAAGACGGTGAGATTATGCAGCACAAGCGAATAGCATTACTTGAGTTACTCCAAAAGCACATTCGCAGAAGGGATATGACGGAGCTACTGGATAGTATTGTTAAACTATTGTCGTATAATTATTATACCGATAATCAGGTTATCACTATGTTTAACTATCTCATCCAAGAAGGTAACGCCAAAAAGCTAATGGAATTTATCACTGAGATAGCCAAACAATCAGAAAAACACGAAGGAGCACTTATGACTATTGCTCAAGCATTAAGACAGGAAGGTAAAATTGAAGGTCGTCAGGAAGGCTACCAGTTAGGAAAAAATGAAGGCGTTCAAGAAGGTAAACTTGAAGGGATTCAAGAAGGGATGCAAAAGGGTGAAAAACAGGCTTCGATGAAGATAGCGCGCCAAATGCTCGAAAGTGGCATGGACAGGCAATCTGTAATGAAATTTACGGGCTTGAATGATGATGAAATGATTAACCTGTTTAAAGATTAAACGATGACAGAACGCAAGAAATTAACCCTCAATTGCCCAAGAAAAGCTTCACAAGAAGAGCAGACTTCAAGTGCCCCTGTTTACGGTAAAAAGGTATTGGTCAATGCTGCGCCAAAAAAACAGGCAAAAAAGCCTCATCCTCCCAAAGTAGTAAAACAGCAGCCCAAGAAGGTGGTTGAAAAATCTAAACAGGCAGTGAAGGTTAAAACACCAAAACCACCGACACCGCCTAAAAAGCGATTGCCGTTAGAGGAAGCGATTTCCCAGATAACCACGTTTTGGCCTAATCTTTTTCCTGATAGCGGGTTGCGCCCAATGAAAATTGGTATCCAACAGGATATGTGGCAAGAAGTGAAGGAAAAGTCATTACCGATAGCGAGAAGGCGTTTAAGAGCCTGTTTAGGCAGTATTGGTCATCACGCTGATTATCGTGCACTTATCCAGTTAGGTGCTAATCGTTATGACAAATCCGGACAGATATCAGGAATTGTCACCCAAGCCGATGTTGAGGATAATCTGCAACGTTTAGCACGGCGAAATAAAAACAAATGAAAGAATCTGAATTAATTGCTCATGCTGAAAATGCCACTTTGTGGAAAAAATATCCGACACTAACAAATTGGGAAGTCCGTTTTTTAAATAATGTCATCACTTCGTATCGGCAATGGAATAACATTTCACCGAAACAAAAAGCCGCCACATTTAAAATCCTCCAAAGAGTGTGCGAAATCAAATAGGGGTTTTACGCCATATCAAAACTGCAACAGGCGATTTTCAAAAATCAGCCGATTAGTCGTACAATTGCTTTTACTCCTTATGACGGTAACTTCCATGCCTACGGCATAAAAACCATAAAGAGAATTGGGTGGATCAATTTTGATTGATCGTATTTAGCTAAAAAGTGGATCAGTTTTCGGTGATCGTTGACAACGGTAAGCGGGTTTTGCGTACAGCGATATAATGAGATTATTGGCGGTGTGCACCAAAAATAAAAAAAACACCCATAACGGTATATTTTATAAAAATAAAAACCCGATAAAAACCCAAAAAAATAATCGCTACCCATAAAGATCCGTAAAAATACAAATTAAATACTATTTAAGGCTTTTTTATTTATGTTTAACAATTAAAAATACCCATAAAAAGTATAATATTGGTTGAAATAAATCACTTCAGGTATATTATGGGTGTTATTAGTTAAAGGTTAATGCAATAAGGGTATCCTGTGAAAAAGCTATTTTGTGATGATGGTTCCACTGCGGTAAAACTGGCATGGTTCGATGATAACGGTGAACGGCATACGCTGGTCAGCCATAACTCCTTTAAAGAAGGCTGGAACACATCGGGTTTTGGTAGTGATAAAACCTATAACTATCTTGCCGATGGTGAAAAGTACGCTTTTGACACACACAATCCGTCTGCGATTGTGACCACCAATATTGAATATCAGTATGGCGTTGAAAACCGACTGTCAGTGCACCATGCGCTTTTGCAGACAGGACTGGAGCCACAGGACGTTGAGTTGTGGGTAACACTGCCCGTATCGGAATACTTCACCTCAGACATGCAGGAAAACACCGACAACATTCAGCGTAAGTCTGCGAATTTGCAAAAAGATATTACCTTGAATAAAGGACAGCTATTTTCGATAAAAAAAGTCCACGTCCTGCCGGAATCGTTACCTGCGGCGTTGACCTCGCTGGAAGCGGATAACGTTAGGGATCTGGAAACCTCGCTTGTTGTCGATTTAGGTGGAACCACGCTGGACTGCGGCGCGATTGCCGGACGTTACCGGAGCGTGTCACAAGTATCGGGCGAACCCGGATTAGGCGTTACGCTGGTCACAACCGCCTTGATGAATGCGTTAAAACAGGCCGGAAGTCATACTAGTTATTACATTGCCGATCAGTTGGTCAAAAACCGGAACACCAGAGAACTGTTTGAAACCGTGGTCAACGATGCCAGCAAAATTGATACAGTATGCAGCGTGATTGATAGTAGCATTGCTCGTTTATCCGAGCGGGTCATTCAACACCTGCAAGCCTATAAAGGCGTTAACCGAATTTACCTCACTGGTGGCGGTGCAGAACTGATCTATCCGGCGGTCAAAGCCGCTTTCCCGTTACTGAAAGAGAAGGTAAGTATTTTGCCAGATGCACAGCTTGCTCTTGTCACTTCCATTGCCGAAATTAATCGTTAAGGAGTACAGAAAATGAGCGAAGAACGCCGCAAACTCTGGCTGTACCTGTACCCCGATGAACCACACCAGAAAGCCGTCATTGATGCGATTGAGTCTGTCCCTCTGCGCCAGCGCCCTGATTATTTCAGGGACTGTCTGGTAGCTGGGGCTGCCCTGTCCACGCTGGATAAGCGGATTCCGGCATTACTGGCATTATTGCTGGACGGGAAACACGATGCACAGACGCTGAAAAATACCTTGTCTCTGGTTCTGCCTGAAATGGTTACAGATAACCACGGCACGGCATTACAGGCCGTGGCATGGCAGAAGCGTGTCAGGGATGAACTGGCAGCGGGGAACCCGTGGACGGCATGGATGGCTATCACCGAAGATGAATACCGGAAACGGGCGAATCAGCCGGAGGATAACGCCGAAGTTCGCGCCCTCTTAGCCCCTGTAGAGCAAGAAAGTGCAGAATTCGCGTCGTTCCCCGTACAGGAAGAAAAACCGGAGCAAAAAACGGCCTCAGAAACCCTGTCCAACGCAAAAAAAATGTTTGGCGGAGATAAAATTTAAATGAATAAAAAGGATGTCGCGCTAATGGCGGCTCCGCTTATGTTTCCCTACGGGATGTTAGAAGCATAGTGAAAAAAAAGCGTAGCGCTTAAATAAATTGAATTCCGCTTGGAAATAAAATTTATCCATCGTATTAATTTGAAATTTGAAGGACTTCCTTACTGCCCGATGCCAGCTTGCCATACGCCCATTTTTAGGGGACGGCAAGCCTTAAAGTGGCTTTCGCGGCATATCCTCGCCACAAGTGGCTCCGGTATTCCACGTTCCACTTGACCCCAAATGGTCAATGGCTTCGTGGCATCGGGCAGTAAGGGAACGGTGACACGGGGTCACCTCTGTAATGGTCAACAAATTCTGTAGAAGATCTAAGCGGCATTTTTTAGTTCATGATATTTTTGATGTGGCGTTAAATAACCAATCGTTGAATGGCGTCGATAATAATTGTAAAACTGAATATAATTTTCAACTTCACAGACAACAGATTGATGATTCATAAACGATAAACGGTTAAGTCTTTCTGTCTTTAAACTCCTAAAAAATCTTTCCATCACGGCATTATCGAGGCAATTACCTCGCCGACT
>NZ_KE386919.1:16336-25970 GCF_000429565.1 Arsenophonus nasoniae DSM 15247 | reverse complement strand
TTTAGCACGGCGAAATAAAAACAAATGAAAGAATCTGAATTAATTGCTCATGCTGAAAATGCCACTTTGTGGAAAAAATATCCGACACTAACAAATTGGGAAGTCCGTTTTTTAAATAATATCATCACTTCGTATCGGCAATGGAATAACATTTCACCGAAACAAAAAGCCGCCACATTTAAAATCCTCCAAAGAGTGTGCGAAATCAAATAGGGGTTTTACGCCATATCAAAACTGCAACAGGCGATTTTCAAAAATCAGCCGATTAGTCGTACAATTGCTTTTACTCCTTATGACGGTAACTTCCATGCCTACGGTATAAAAACCATAAAGAGAATTGGGTGGATCAATTTTGATTGATCGGATTTAGATAAAAAGTGGATCAGTTTTCGGTGATCGTTGACAAAGCGGAACTCTGTTATGATTTATTTGGTGATTTGTTGCTTATTCAGCGTTGGGGCGGATTGGGTAATCGACTTAATGGGCAACTAAAATTGTTTCTGATTTACTTACCGGAGTGGCACGGCTCCATGCGATTGATAGGCAGTGCCGGAAAAGAAAAAATCCTTATCATCGGGTAGAATAACCTAATATCTATTTCCTTTTTAATTTTACTTAATGTTTTTATAATCGATGACCAAACAAGAGTTAACAGCCCTGAATATTGCGGGTTTTATAAAAAGCCAAACATTAATACTCTTAGATAAGCTCAATCAGCTTAATCTGGATGATTGTGCAGATGAGTGCGAAGATTTGTACGACATGGCAGAAGAGCTTTATCTTAATTTGAAAAAAACACTGGAAAGATGATTACTCACCCTATTCTTTGCACAGAAAAACAAGCAAAAGATTGTAGTTACTCATAAAAATAAGGATGTCGCCGCTAATGGCGGCTCCGCTTATGTTTCCTTACAGGGTGTTAAAAACACAGTGAAAAAAAGCCTATTGCTTAAATAGATTGAATTCCCGCACAGAAATCAAATTTATCAATCGAATTAATTTCAACTTTGAAGGACTCCCTTACTGCCCGATGCCAGCTTGCCATACGCCCATTTTTAGGGGACGGCAAGCCTTCAAGTGGCTTTCGCGGCATATCCTCGCCATACATGGCTCCGGTATTCCACGTTCCACTTGACCCCAAATGGTCAATGGCTGCGTGACATCCGGCAGTAAGGGAACGGTGACATGGGGTCACCTCCTGCTGTCCCACTAAATAGGAGACACTCCCATGTCCCGATTTATACAAGGCGACAGCCTGAAAATTATGGCAACTTTTCCTGATAATGCAATCGATTTTATCCTCACCGATCCGCCCTATCTGGTTGATTACACGGATCGCTCAGGGCGCTCAATTGCTAATGACAAAACTGACGAATGGCTATTACCCGCCTGTCAACAAATGTTTCGCGTATTGAAGCCCAATAGTCTGATGGTCAGTTTTTACGGCTGGAATCGGGTTGAAAAATTTGTTGATGCGTGGAAAAAATCCGGCTTCCGTATTGTTGGTCATCTCGTTTTCAAGAAACGCTATACGTCGAAAACTGGGTTTTTAGGGCACAGCCACGAAAATGCTTATCTGCTGGCGAAAGGCCGTCCGGTAATGCCCGTCAAGCCAATGAAAGACGTACAGTCATGGCAATATACAGGTAATCTTTATCATCCAACTCAAAAGCCCGTTAGTAGCTTACAACCGCTCATAGAGTCTTTTACGCAGCCTAACGCAATTGTACTCGATCCGTTTGCGGGTTCTGGCTCTACCTGTATTGCTGCTGCGCTTTCAGGACGGCGTTATATTGGTATTGAGCTTCTTGCTGAATATCATGCCATTGGTCAACAACGTATTGCCGCTTTGCGTGCTCGGCGTGTTGCTTAAAGAGAAAATAAAGGGCGGTCTATCCGCCCAGTTTTATTATTTATTTTTCGTTGTTAATCGCGATTGTTGGATTAGGTACTGAACTTGATATCTAACAATCAATAACTCAATAGAATTCAAAAAACTATTTTTCAAACAAACGTTAATCATCAAACTAGAGTTAAACAAGATATTAATCAGTCCGTGGTGAGAGTGATTCCATAATCATATCCATCGAAAAACCACGACTTTGGAGATACCTAATCTGCTTCGCTTTTTCCTTAGGCTCAATAGGTAAATCTTCACCAAACTTTTTAACTCGACTCTCTGATGCCATCTCAAACCAATCAATATCCAGAGAATTAATTAAATTTTCAGTAATTTCTCTCGCAATCCCTTTTTGACGTAGTTCGAGTCGAATTCTTGTCACTCCATACTGTTTTCGTAAAAAACGAGTGAGCATATTTTCAGCTATACGCTGGTCATTAATATACCCCTCATCTCTTAGATTATTGAGCGTCACTTCAACATCGATAGAGTCCTCTGTTAATTGACTCAAAATTCTCCGCATTTCACCGTTGGTATAATCCTTACGAGATAGTAATGACACTGCATGATGATATAGTTTGTCTAACCTTTTCATATCTATAACCTTTTATATGAAAAATGCTATTTATCTAAAAAATAGAATCCTGAAATGGATCCAAATTTTTTTGGATTCATTTCAGGATTGAACAAAGGGCTTGCCCTGCGTTAGTAATTTTCTTTTTTCTTCTTCAAATTGCTTCTGGATTTTTTCAGGCAGCCGTTTTAATACGGTTTGTTGCATCTGATAAGCATCGATATAACCTTCAATTCTTTCATCATGTTTTTGTTGCGTGTAAAACAAAAAACCTAACATACAACCGCAAAATAGGGTACTAAAAATCACCAAAACCGCCATAATGACAGACAGGGTGTGATTCTTGTCGCGCTCATTTTCTGCCAACGTGATGGTCATTTCATTTTTCGTCTGTGCAATTAATTTTTTGAAATTTTGGGCTTCCGTTTTAGCCGATGCATTTATTTCTGCCCGATATTTTTCAAGTACCTCCTCAACACTTTTTTCGGTCTGTTCAACGGCATCGGCAATTAATCTTAATGACCCTTCTATAGCATACTTAATATCAGCAGGTAATGCGGTGATTTGGTCGTTCACACGACCTAAATCGCCGATTAGCTCGATCATCAGCGCATCTCTGGCACTTCTTGGATTAGGTTCTTTTTCATCCATTCTATTCAATCTCGATTAGTTGGTTTGGTTGAACAAATTTTCATAAACGGAATCCAGATTTCGTTTAACGCTTTTAGCCAGGGCTTTAAGGCCAAACATATCCGCCCAATGATTTCTGTCTTTTTCGCTGGCCTCTTTGTTATTTTTTAATAAGGATTTGTAATCCGTTTCGTCAGAAAGGAGCGCATCCACCGTTAATCCTTTGATAGACAAGGCGTCAAACAGCTCATTTTCAAAAATGGCGCACTCTTTATTCAGAGTGAAATTTTTTGCTTTTTTATGATGATTAATCACAAAACAAAATTCTTCATCAACGTCATTATCCACTCTGTTGAAAATCACTTTTATTTTTTCTTTGGCAATGCCAATACTTGAAAGTGTATTAATCATCAACACCGTTTCTTTTTGTTCTTTTGTGCCCGATGTAACGGGAATTAAAAATAAATCAAATTCTTCATGTGAATCATCAAACTTGATCATGTTGTTCATGAATTCTTCGATATTAGATGCGCCAATATCGATGATTGCCGTTTCTTCAAGCATCATTTTCTTAAATAATGCTCTGAATTTATTGCCATCCATTTTTTCCACGTCAATCCCTAATCCCTGAGCCGTTTCATTGATTGATTCGATGGCAAAAATTGGTGCTTGCATCCGAGGCGATAATAAGTGAGCGGCCACCGTGGTTTTTCCAACGGTGCCGGTATAATTAAGTATGGCAATTTTCATTATTCAGGCTCCTGATAATTTTCTAAGTCTTCCAGATTAATAGATTGTTCTCTCAATTTTTTTAAATCTGACGGGTTGCGGATTTTTTTACGGTGTCGGGTTGAGTTGTTTTATCCAACTTTTGTGGTTGACTCATGTTCTTGGTTGTAGGTACAAACCGTATTTTTGCGAGCAAATCAGCGCAATATTTTTGGATGTAGCGGTTAAATTGGGATTCACTGAGAGAAAATTGATAGGTTTTAACTAAGTGCAGATAGATTTGTCGGTTGGTCTCTCCTTCGTTAAGTTTTTCTCTGATCTCATTAAGGTGTTTTATGAAGACAGCGCGCCCAATTCTTGATTTTGATCTCCAGTCCTTCATTGTTTTGCCTTTAGACTAATCGATTTTTGTCAGAATGCTCATTAAAGCATATTAATGCGTACTAATGATTATTAGTGGCATTATACCTCCATCTATTGCGTATTAAAGCTTTTTATTGCGTAATAGTGAAGATTAATGAATGCCTGGATCAGTCATTGAAATACCAGAGGCACGTGACCGATGTTTACAATGGGCGAAAGCCCACTGTAAAATCGACCGTGCCAAAGGGGGACCCCCTTTGAAACCCCAGACAAAAACAAGTTAATTTTTCTGTCAGAAAAATGGCGACGGTCAGGCCACCTCTGGCCCGTCATAATCGGCGTCCGATTGCGGTGTTTCGGTTTCATTTTCATGGTGTCTATCGATAGGAGTGGCTTGCCAAATGCGGCGTTGACCGGATTTGTTCACCGATTTGCCATCCGCTTGTGTTTCTGTCCACTTAACCGGGACAACGCCTTTATCTTCAAGTCTAATTGGCTCATTCGTTTCAAGGCCCACGACGGCATCTTCCAGCCCAACACCCCACAAGGTCTTGACGTTGCCATCATCAAGTTGCAATTTAACAAAATAACTGTCATTGCGTTTTTCTTCCGGTTTGCTCATGTCGGGTTTAAATTTAAAGGGCGCAGCACCGTGTTCAACCAGATAGCCTTCAAAAACACCCAGCTTGTCTGTTGAGGGTGCTTGCGTTTCCTTTTCTGGCTCACCTGACGCTGCTTTTTGATTATCGAGCGTTGTTTTTTCTGTATCAACAGGATTGTAAGGTTTTTCAATACGTGAACCCGTTTTTTCAATCGCCAGTTCTGCTTTTCTGGCTTCCAGTTGCTGATTCATTCCCTTGTCCGTGAAATGAATATCCAGATTGTTTTTAGCCACCACCTCAATTATTTGGTCTTTAAACGCCTGACTGCCCTTAATCGTTAAGGTGCTGCCAAACTTTTCTTTGGCAAGTGTCAGGGCGACCATGATGGCTGAATCTGTCATCGCCGCTTTTCTGACCGTAATGGCATTACCGGTATCGACAAACAAGGTGCGATCGGTTTTTTTATCCAAATAATGTACGTTCTTACTTAACTTCGCGCGTTTGGTGTAAAGATCGAACGCTGAGATTGCGCGTTTCTCATTATCCGCGCTTTTTCGCTCTAATTGCGCCTGTAAATGCCGAATGAATAATTCAAAGCGCGATTTAGCCGGCATGGCTTTGTCATCAGGTATAGCGCCGCTAATTGAATTATCCGGCGTACGGGATGATGGAATTAATTGACGAATAGTTTTACTCCCCATATCGGGTTTCTCCATTTCAAAAGGTAGATTAGGATGCCTGATACCCTGATGCGCTTTCAGGCGTTCGAACGTTAACACTGACAGGAATTGACTTTTTTCTTTGCGAGTTAAACGCGCATCCCGCATGATGGTCCGACGAACAGTGAAAAATTGATTATCAATGGTATGGATTGCTTGACGATGAGCGGGTTCAATACGGTTTTCTGTTGCGCGACGTAAAAAATAGGCGGCGACATGGGAGGCATTTTTATTTGTTTTTGGCATCACCCTACGAACCAGGGACACGACGGTCGATTTTTTCTGATGATTTTTTTGCTGAAAGAAGCTGTCGCTACGCTGTTGTATTTGTTCGAGGGTGGCCACTGCATGGGGATTTAAGGCATAAGGTGGAAGTGTCAACGTGCCGGCGACTGCTCCTCCCATTCCTTCCCTGATTCGATATCCGGCTCGCTCGAGGGATTCGGTGAGACTGGGGATGCCAGGAATGTGGGTAAACCGGTCTGCATCGGTGTATCTTCTTCCGTTTCCTGCCCCTGATAAATCAGATCGCAATCCATCACTTCGTCCTGATGTTGACTGTCCCAGGTGAAGGTGTGCATCACCCGGCAAAAACACCGTATGCTCGGCTGTGAGACCGTGCCGGTGAGCTGCCACATTGCCGCCGGACATACTTTGCAGGCCATCGGCAAATGCGGTAATGCGTCCTGTTTGAGTTTCAGCAAGACTTCGCTGGTGATAGTTTTGCCGTTTGGCAGGGTGTAACTCATGCTGACCCCTATATTTTTCGTAAAAGTCAATTTGCCGTTTCGCCAGTAATAATCGTTTCTCTGCCGGCGCGGCAGACTGGTAAAGTTTGATGAATTTGGATGAGGCTTTACTGACATATTTGATTTCTTTCGCGCGCTGCGGCCAGCCCTTTAACCGTTCCTGGATAACCTGTTTATCCAGTGGGGGTTTTTTCAGTTCGCGACGGACAATAAAATCCTCCTGGAAAATGGTTTCTTTCAAATTGGTAAATTTGGCATTACCCGGCAACTTGACGGCAATGTATTCGTTCTCTTTGCCTTTATTACGAATGCGGGTCTCGCCATAATCAGCCACTAAGTTATAAAAATCGTGGCGCGTATGTATCGCTTTATCGACAATCTCAGTGACGAGCTTCTGTTTGAAATCGCGATTTTTACTCAGAAAATCATCCCCCTTGTAACGCGATAACACCTCCGCTACATTAGTAGGATTGATGCGGATATGTTCACGTGGGGATTGAAGCTGATATTTCTGGTTAATGTACTCCTGAAACGCCTCGAAATATGAAACATGGGAATCGAACCAGCCACGAGGATTCATTTCTCGCCCGGATAAAAGATTTTTTCGGAGAACCAGAATATGAATATGCGGCTTTCTCTCAATCATTTTGCCGGTCTTTTTGTCGGGCAAAAATTTGATTTTCGGAATATGCGCTTCCGCATAAAAATTGTATTCTTCTGCTTCATAGGCGTACATGAGAAAATCTTTAAATTCTTGCGTAAGGGCGAGTAAGGTTTCATTAGCTACACACTCTTCACGAAAAGAAAGGGTAAAAGAAACGTAACGTTCTTGTCCCTTATCGGGGATCTGTCGATAAATCATTTGGGTTAAATCCAGATCCCCATAAAGAATAACCCGCTCATCCAATTCTTCACGTGATAAATCGCGCCCGTTTTTTTTGCCTTCCTCAAGATATTCTTTACCGCCATCGTTATAGCCTTTGACTCTAATTAACATCGTGGACTCCTGATAACAGCAGTTCCCTGATATCAATCAGCCCGTTATTCACCTGCCGGTAAAGTCGTTCAGAGACTTTTTGGGTGAGATGGGCAATATTGACCTGATGGGCGATTTGATTCAGGTTGTTACTGGCTTTGTTGTAGAGAAACATGAGGTGGCCTAACTCCTTTGACGGTAAAGATTGCACGGTAAGATTTACATTTGCCTGTAAAAATACTTCACGAAAAAAAGCCGATCTCGTCATCTGCGATGTCAGCAGTTTTTCCTCAAAATGCGAAAAATCTTCCTGAGACAGACGAAAAGCGACCACTTTATCTTTTAATTTGGACATAACAGCATCCTTTGAAAATGGGGCAATAAAATAGCGAGGGAAAATAAAGGATGAGGAAGAAATTTTGATAATTAAAAAAACAACTTAAAATCTTTTCCGACAGGGTTCAGTGCGGTTAAACTCAAATCCCACTTTTCCAGTGGTTTTATCTTGTAAAATCAACATGGCATTGAAATTTTTCCCTGCTTTGCTTTTAAAGCCTTTAATCATGCCTGTTTTTCCCTTTTGAATGAGAATTTCAACCTGTTTAGCGGTGAGTTTTTTCTCTGCCACCGTAGACCAGATTTTAAAGTCACAGCCGGTACAGGCAAACAGTTTGGGACGCACCACAATATCCTTACCACAATTGGGGCAGGGTGTGGCTAATCTTTCTACCTGTCCACTGTTGGGTTTTGTTTCGCCTTTAATTTCACCCACGCTGACTGTATTGACGTGCTGGCGCAAATCATCGATAAGCGTATTCACAAATTCATCAACCGTTTTACTGCCTTGCTCGATATCGCTTTGTTGTGCTGACCAGAGCGCAGTCATATCGGGAAGTGTCGCTGACGCTGGCAGAGCGCGGAAAAATGCCACGCCGGTTTCAGTGGGGATCAACTTCCCTTTTTCTTCACGGATAAACTGGCGGTTTTTTAGTTTTTCCAGCATGTCAGAACGTGTGGCGGGTGTACCGATGCCGCCGTGCTCATCCTTTTTGTCTTTATCCTTTTCTTTTAGCAATTGTTTAATTTGTGCATCTTCAACGAAATCCGCTACCCGCACCAGTGCTGCCAGTAGCGTGGCTTCGGTAAATAGCAGCGGTGGCGTGGTTTTCTTTTCATTCACGGTCACCGCATCACAACGGCCGGTTTCCCCGGTGCGTAATGCCTGTAGCACGCCAAACGCGCTGTCCGGCATATCCTCATCGCTGGCGTCTGACGCTTCACCTTTGAGAAAGGCGCTAAACCCGGCATCCATCGTTTTTGTTGCCCGTGCGCTAAAGGTTTCACCTTCAACCTCAACGACAACTGAGGCTTCCAGATAACGCTTGTTGGGCATGAACTGCACCAGATAATGTTGTGCGATTGCTAGATAAACTAACCTTTCATGCTCACTAAGGGCGTTTAATTCCGGTACTTTGGCCGTCGGGATAATCGCGGTATGCGCCGTTACCTTGCCACTGTCAAACGCCTTGCTTTTTCGGCTTTGATCAAGGGCAAGTCCGTTAAAATCGCTAATGCCTTGCAGTGCCTCAAGTACCTGTGGCGCTTCGTTAAACTGCTCGTCAGATAGATAGGAGCAATCTGAGCGGTTATAGGTGATCGCTTTGTATTTTTCGCGTAGCTGCTGGGTGATTTCCAGCGTTCGCGCCGCCGTCATTTTGTGCTGGCGGTTCATCGTCTGTTGCAATCTCACCAGATTGAACGGAAGTGGCGGTGCGTTTTCTTTTTCCTGCACGCCAGCGGCCTTTATATCGGCGTCCTTGCCGCGTAAACGTGCTGCCAGTGCATCGGCATAACTTTTGCTGGTAAGACGCTTCTTGTCGTCCTGCGGCGCATTTTCGTTGACCTTCCAGTTGGCGGCGAATGTCTGGCCGTTAACGGCAAAATCCCCGATAAGCGGGTAGTAAAAACTCGACGTGTGCGACTGATTGGCGAGATAGCGGCGTACTATCAGCCCAAGGATCGGCGTTTGCACTCTTCCCACGGACAAGACGCCCCGATAGCCGTTTTTGCGTCCTTCAATGGTATAAGCACGGGTCATGCTCATACCGTAAATCAAATCGCCAGCGGCTCGTGCGAGTGCTTTGCGGTAAATTCCTTTGAACTGGTGATTATCTTTCAGTTGGGACAGTGCCTTTTTAACGGCGGCGTTGGTGTTGTCATTAATCAGCAAACGCTTAACTGGCTTGCTGTTGCCGGTATATTCCAGCAATTCCTCAACCAGTAATTGCCCCTCGTCGTCCGGGTCGCCTGCGTGGATAATCACATCAGCCCGGTTAATCAAGTCAATGACGGTTTGGGTATGCGCTTCCTTTCCGGCAATCGGCTCATAGCG
>NZ_KE386919.1:6056-15326 GCF_000429565.1 Arsenophonus nasoniae DSM 15247 | reverse complement strand
GTTGGTGTTGTCATTAATCAGCAAACGCTTAACTGGCTTGCTGTTGCCGGTATATTCCAGCAATTCCTCAACCAGTAATTGCCCCTCGTCGTCCGGGTCGCCTGCGTGGATAATCACATCAGCCCGGTTAATCAAGTCAATGACGGTTTGGGTATGCGCTTCCTTTCCGGCAATCGGCTCATAGCGCAACGGGTAAAGCAGCAATGGCAAATCCTTGGCTTTCCACTGCGCGTAATCTGGATTATACGCTTCCGGTTCAATCGATTTCAGGAGATGGCCGTAGCACCATGTCACGACGTTATCGGCTGATTCAAGATAGCCGTCTTTTTTCTGGAAATGGTCACCCAGTGCTTTAGCAATATCCTTCGCCACAGAGGGCTTTTCTGCGATATATAGGTTCATACTTTTTTCCTAAAAGGGATATCAATTCAAACGAGTAGAATGGTTAGATTAGATGTCGAATAATTCTAAGGCAGAAGCAGCCTCTACAATGGCTGAAAGTTGGGGCGTAGGTAAGTAATGCTTATAGCTAACCCAAACAGGCTTGATTTTGCCATCGACTTCGACTGCTATGGGTCTTCTTTCAATAAAATCCCTGTCCAGCCAGACTCCATTGAATAAAGGAATACTTTTCATTTCAAAATAAACTTTTTTGGCTTCATAAGTCATTTTGTTAAGTATATGCATTAGATATCGGCAAACCAGAGCAAAATGTTTGACATCACCATCATCTTTTTTATCAAAATCGATAAGTCCCCATTGACGTACTCTGAATTTACCTGAAACCATAATGAAGCTGCGTTCAGTTTTCGTTGGAAATGTCCACGTGGCATAAAAAGAGAAAAAACCACGCTCTTTTTCTATCCAGGCTTCAGCAACAAAATGCGCTTCGCCATCTACTGAGACACGATGGGGAACATGAAATTTAACGTTATATTTTGAAGCAGGTTGTGTGTATTTACCCAGTATAAAGGTATCACCAACCTTCATGTCTCTGATTGAACGCTGAAAATAAAGAGGCATCCGGCAGTACCGCATAAAATCATAGATGGTGTTAATTGAACTCATTTTCATAAATGAGTTCCTTACCAATGAATAGGATAAGCCGGAAATGTTAACCAGCTTTCAAGTAGGTATTCCGTTTCCTTGTCCCAGCAAAAGTAATATCCATGTGGATTGAACCAGACTGAACGACCGTCTATGTTACCAATCTTCTCGGCGCCCCTTAATAATTGCCTCACATAAGAATTAGGCTGAAATGTATCTATTAGATTGATGTTTACCAACTCTGCCCTTGAGTACTTGTCGATGTTGGATCTACAGGCCTCAAACTGGGCATCAACTATTTGACCATTTTTTGTTTGATGGACAAAGCACTCCCAGATCACATCATTAATAGTTAAAACATGTTGTTGACTGATATTCACAAAAGAACTTTTTATTATATCTTTTTCATCAAAATTCATTTTCTCTGGAAAGCTAATGACAAATTCAAAAGCATCTCCTTTGCCGTGACTAAAGAGGGGCTTTAGGCGTTCTTCTAACTCAAATTCATTTCTGAAAGCGCGCACATCACGAATAAAGCAGGACATATACAGGTACTTCTCATTTTTGAACATGCCTTGCAAATCCTCTCCATGCAAAAGCACATAATTACTGATGCGGTCGTACAAATCAGGATCTTTTATTGTAATGTCTATGCCAATATCTGCTATTACTTTATCTGTTTTCAAATAGTCCCATAGGATAACTTCCCTACCAATCCGCGTATTAAAACGTTCTTTATCAGATTTATTGAATTTGCCATTCATCTCTGTAGCAATATCCTTCGCTCTAGAGGTTTTTTCTGCGATATACAGGTTCATTTTTCAACCTCTCAGTTTGCCAAATTGTTTCATAATGTCGCTGACTATTGCCGGATCTACCGTGGGACATCCGTCCAGAAAATCACGCCGTTTAACAAAGGTTTTCCATGGGTCAAAACCGTGTCGTCCAAATTTCCTAAGGGAGAAAAATTTACGAACAGCGCCACTACACTCACTTTGATTGCTGCCTTGTAGCTTCCCGTACATGCACAGTACAACGGTACACGGGTCGCCTGAGTCAACTTTTTCTTGAGCAGAAAGAGGAATACTGGCTGCAAGTAATAGCCATGTTGCAGTGAAGAGGGTTTTATTCATAATGACTTTCCTATCAAGTTGGTTTGAACTACGCTGATTGAGTATTTATTGAAAATGGTTATAAGGTTGACGTGACATGAAATTATGGAGAAACCTGTATTTACTAATATCTTCTTTGCTATCTCTCTCTTGTAGTATGTCTTCGCCAAAGGGTGTAAAGGCTGTAGAAAATTTTGATTTGAATCAATATCTCGGTCTCTGGTACGAAATTGCCCGACTAGACAATCGTTTTGAGTGTGGCCTAGAACGGGTTACCGCCAATTACATGCTTAATCCCGACGGGAGTGTGAAAGTCATTAATCGGGGATTTTTGCCCGAGCTGCATCAATGGCGAAAAAGTATAGGTAAAGCAAAATTTATAGGTTCCCCGAAAAAGGGGTCACTGAAAGTTTCCTTCTTCTGGCCGTTCTATGGTGGCTACCATGTGATAGCGCTCCATCCAGAATATCGTTATGCGCTGGTAGCAGGGCCAAGTCGAAACTATCTTTGGCTGCTTTCACGCACACCTAGGCTCGAGACGGCGGAAACGGAGTCTTTGCTAAATCTTGCCAGAGAACTTAATTTCCCCGTTGATAAATTGATATGGGTGAATCAGGATGAGTAGAATTTTTTAATTAATGCAAATTGCTTCACATTGGAAGCGAACAAAAAATTGCGGACCACCTGATAAAATCCAGTTTTTATGCTCATCTGGTTTCACATGACAGGCTACATAATCAAAATGGCTGCCCGGTAAGTGAAAGCCTGCGATCGCACAAAAATCGTGTGAGCCAATATTTTTAGCACCTGAATTGGTTTTATGATAGGAAACAGGACCCAGTCCAGTCGTTTTGGTCCACCTGCCGGTTTGACAGGAAAGGAGTGCGCCTTTAACATCCCGACTCACTAATCCATTGGAGGGGCAGGACGAACCTTCAACGACGACTTTCTGAACGTAGCACGCTACGCGTGAGCGGCGCAGCGGTGCTGCTTCGGGGATGTTAATGAGTTGAGTACTGTTTTATACTCGAGCTGTAAAAAATCTCCGGTTGATAAGCGGCCATCTGCGCGTACCGTACCGCCTTTTAACTGTCCTCCAGTATAAATACTTTTGTTGTTGACAGCGCGTATCCACTCATCATCAGACATATAAAATCCGCCCCTATGTTTGCTATTCATCCAGCCTTTATTATCCTGCGTGACCAGCCATCCCCCCTGACTTTTTATATCTCCGTTTGCGGTGACGGTTTTACTGAAAACCCCTTCTTTGGCATTAACAGCATTCGTGTTATTGAGATTGTTACCACCCATATCAATAGCGGTGTTCATCCGATTCAACTCAGGCTTATGTTTCACCTGAAAGCGATACAGCCGGTCGCTTTCCTGCAATACGCTGCCTAATATTTCTGACGACAACGCAATGGCAATATGTCCATATCGACAATCGAGGCCAAAATCCCTTGGCTGGCTTGTCCAGCCGCCGTAAGCCCCGATAGCGATATTTTTTTCGTCAACATAACCGCCCATACCGTTAATTTGAGCGGCAATCCGCCGCATTCCTTTTTCTGAAAGTGCGTTCCCCTGTACGCTGCAGGTGAGCGCCTGTAATGCTGGCTGGCTTTTGGCGCTGTTTTTCACGACGCCGGTGACGTACTGCTGACCCAAGCCGTTTTTCTCGGCGAAGCCCTGTTGCAGATAACCGTTTTTAATCAGTAACGAGGGCGTAATACGGTAGGGCAGGGGTTTATTGAGTAATTCATCACGATGGTCAGCAATATACTGCTTTGCCGCTTCATTAAACTGACCGGCATGACGGGCCGCGACGACCCACTCCTGTTCATCCAGATAGTCACTGTATTTCTCTGCACCCAACAGGGCGGCAAGGGCTACAACCACCAATGCCCCCATGATTTCCAGCGAGACAAATCCGCGATGGATTTCTGGCTTTTTTTTCTTGATTGTTTTTTTCAATATGTGACCTCCTTAAAAATAACTTCCCATCTGCCCAACCTGTGTAATAGCCGCTACGCCACACAGAAACGGCGCAAACGGGGCTGAACGATAAGTGACGTTTTCTTGCCACTGCATCGGATGGCGTGATCTTCTTGCCAGCAAAAAAATCCCTCCTGAAACGGCGGCACCACTGATTACCCAGAGAACAGCCGGGAAGGAAAACCACATGCCCAATCCTGCCATCAGGTACACATCGCCCAAACCAAACTGCGCGTAGCCATCGCGACGATAAGCAAAGGTTCGCAGTCCCAAAAGCACACCAAAGATAATTAACGCGGCGAGTAGGGCGGTCAATACGCTCTCCGGGGACAGCAGAAGACGAAAGACAGCGCCCGTCAACCCAAACACCAGCGTAAAACAGCGCGGTAAGCAGCGACTGGCCGCATCCAGATAGATAAACAAGGCTAAAAACGCGAGGAAAACCAAAGAAAACAGTCCCTGTAGCGGCGAGGGCGCTAGCATGGTCAATAGAAAGGTTAATCCGGTAAAAATCATAGACGTTACCGTAACCCGCCTACCGATAGCTGACAGCGGGCGCTCCTGATGAAAATCCAGAAATCGCCTTGCGACAATGACCACGCTGCTTTGCACGATGACGGCGCAGAGTCCCATCAACACGAGACTGACCGCGCTCATGGTTTCCTCCTGTCACCGCTGATAACCGGCCAGTAGCGCGCATAAATCTGTTGTGCGTAGCGCAAGCGTTTCTTTTCATTGCGGGGATGAAAGCCCGCGTTATATGACCCCAGACAAGCCCAGTTAACACCGCACTCACGCAGATGTTGCGCCAATATCCACGCGCCGATTTTAACGTTAAGGCACGGCTGATTGAGTAAATCCTGCTGGTTGCGGATCACTCCCATTTTCTGGAGTTTAGGGATATGGGTGGAATTGATCTGCATCAACCCATAATCCACGCTTAACACACGCCCCTGTTTATCTCGATTGATATTTACGGCTTTCGCAGACAGGCTGCTTTCCTGCTGGGCGATGGCTTTAAGCAGTTTGGGGTCAATCTGGTATATTGCGCCCGCCTCATTAAAACAAAACGCCTTTGCCGCCGTGGTTAAACATATGGCAAGCCACAAGGTAATCATTTTCACGATATTCGCTCCTTAAATGCAGAAAAAGCAACACTCGCCCTTTCTGCATCAAAAGGCTTTAAAAATTAAAAAAAGAAGGGGGGAATTAATTGTTAGATTTGAAAATGAGGGTATTGACGCCGACAGAGCCGTTATCCGCTTTACATTGTGAGCCGGCCTTTTCAGCGGTCACTGCGCCGACGTTATTACTACCGGATATGGAAACCTCGTGTATCATGGCGCTGCCACTGAGTTTTGTTGCCATTGTGCTACAGGCTTCCTGTGGCACGTTTTTATACGTGACGGAAAACCCTTTGTTATTGGTTGAGCCTTGCACTTTTTCCGGGGCAATGATGACATCACCGCCCCAGCCATTGGCTATTTTCGCATCGCCCTTTGATTTCTCTCCGTTAATGGTCATATTTCCGGGTACACCGCCAAATTGTACCAGTGTGCCGGTCATTTTCGCGCCATTGGTAAAGGGATATTCACCCTGGGTTTTTAGCATGCCGCGTGATTGCGTCACTAATGCCTGTACGTTAGCAATTTCGTCGTTAATGGTGCTTTTGTTAAACATGCCGGACACCGCGCCGACTGCGAGAACGATAGCGACGGCAATAATAGCCAGTACCCCCATCATTTCCAGACTTAAAAATCCCCGGTGAAGTGTTGACTGTTTTTTCATATTTTCCTCTTTGGTGTGTTGATAAAATGCCATTGAATTATTTTTCATTGCTTACCCCATTTGATTGACCATCGTATTTAAATCGCGGCTGGCTAATAACAGCAGCAACATATAACCGAATACCAATAAGAAGCAGAGCGCGGTTAACCAGAGCGTTTTTTTCTTGACCTGTTTGATGGTGATAGCCAACCAACGGTCAGCATAACGCTCAAGGCTGTGTTCTGTCCCCGCACCTTCGGTTAACAGCATCATTTGATTGACACAATCCCGTGAGGGAAAGTAGTAGCCGGTGCTTTTTAAAGCCAGTCCCAGATGTTCGCCTTGTCGCATATAATGGAGCGTTTCATTAATGCGCCTTTCCAGCCATGGACTCGCGGTTTCGCCAAGCATATTGACCGCCTGCATGACCGGAATATTGACGCGCAGCAAGGCGGCGATATTCAGCAAAAAATAAACGCCCTGCACGGCGCGATAGACTGACCACGGCGGCAGATTGTCGGCAATTTTTCGATTGACCCAATGGCCCATTGACCATGCCATCAATCCGAGCAGGGCCAGCAGGCCAAAGAGCAGTAACCACTCAAAATTAACAATAAATTCAGAAATACCTGTGAGCAGGCTTAAAGGTCCATCCCATTTCTCACGCGGCACCAGTCTTGCCAGCTTGGGGATAAACTTCTCACACACCATATGCATCATCAGCACTACAATCCCTAGTAGAAAACAGGGGTAGGCCAGTGCGCCGAACAGGGCGGAGACCATGGTTTTCTTGCCCTCGACAATCTGGCTGGCGCGCCGCAAGGCATCGGAGAGCTTGCCGGAAAGGATGCCGGAGCCAATCAGGGTGGCTTCCTGAACCGGCACCCACTCGAGCAGCACTTTTTCAAACGCCCCTTGCCCCTCATCCAGCGCAGACAGGCAATCGGTCAATAGCACCGCGTAGGGATGATGTTTGCGGCCAAAATCGGTGACCACGTTGCGCATATCGATAAAGGCTTGCTGCAATGATTTGTTGTTATCCAGCAGAAAGGCCAGCATGTCGTAGAAGGCAATGCGGTCTTTGGCGGAAAAGGTTTTTTGGTAAATCCAGCGGATGGTAGTGTCAACGTGAGGTTTAACAGCGAGAAAATCGATATTTAATCGAAACGACATATTTTACTCCAAAAAATGGTCGGTGACTTGAAAATGTCTTATATGACCCCCATATTTTTATTGTTGAAGTCAACTTTGATCTTCGACATACAGACCCTCAAGGAGGGCATATGACTTCTTATCGTTCTTTATCTCTAATTCCTACCTTCAGTAATTATCTTCCTGATCGCATTACCCAAATGGATCGGCTGTTTAGTCGGCTAACTGGTGAAAAGCCCCTTGGCGATAATCCAGCTTATAACCTACGTCAGAAAGACAAGAACCATTATGAGCTAACGTTTAGTGTGCCGGGTTATTCACAAGATGAATTGGAGATTTCTGTGCATAATCATCAGATAACCATCAGTGGTAAAGTGAGCGATGAGAAAAATGAATCAGAAGATGAAAAAGAAGGTGTTAAATGGTTACATCAAGGCATTAGTAAAAATGGATTTTCTGTAAATTTCAGCCTTGAGCATCGAATAACAATTCAGCAAGCGACGCTGGATAAAGGATTATTAACCTTGCAATTTATCTACGAGATCCCTGAACATGAAAAACCGCAGAAGATTCCAATTGGCGTTCAAAATGAATCAGGCCGTGTGCTTGAACACAACGCGGCTTAACAATGACGCCCCTGATTGGGGCGTTTTTATCAATAATTAAATAACCGTTTTTTGTTCAATACCCATACGTTCAATAATCAAGGTTAGCTTTCCTTTGGGTGTTAATGATAAAATTTTACGGATTTTATCAATTTCTTGTGGTGGATAATCTATACCATTGATGTTTTTAATAATATCACCATTTTTAAGATGGTATTTATCAAGTTCCTTGTTCTCATTATAGAAAATCTCTATGCGATTATTATAATATCTAACTCCAATGTTTCTAACGGGATATTGGTTTTCTTTATGCAATGAGTTTGTGTCATAGCAGAAAAGCATTTTACTTGGCATAAACGCATAGCGATTAAAGCGGGATAAAAAATTCATACCTAAAAGATATTGGTTATTATTGTTTCCAGCTATTCTTATTTCCCCAAGTGGGTGATTATTGAATTTTAAACCAGTGAGTATGTAATCACGTCTTTTAATAAGACCTGTTACCTCCATTGCTGAAATATTATATTTGATAGGTGTTATTTTCCCATTTTGTTTTTTAAAGTACTCCAGAAAATCGTTCCCAAGGTCACTTCCATCGTTTCCGGTATCAACTCTCATCTTTATGTAATCATTGTTTCCATAATCTAGATACAAGGATGGTGATTCGCCATAGGCATCTGAATATGCTATGCAGTATGAATAAGTTGATATTGAAGGTGATTTTTTTGATATGGTTAAAAGTCTTTTTTTATTATCAATTTGCCAGTTAAATTTTCTAAAAGTATCAATGCCGATAATACCATCTATATTTGTACCGACTGCTTGAGTAAAAAGACTTAAATCTTTTGCAATCCATATTTCGTTATCACTGACTTCTTCTTTACCAATAAACATGCTCACTGGCTTAAGGAATTTAAGGTTTTTAACGTCGATTTTATCGTGAACACTTTTAAAGTTAGAGAAAATTTCCTTATGGAATGGATGCAAGGATGAGTATGAGACTTCCTGTGTTATTTCTTTAGCTATTTCTTCGTCGATAATGGTAATACTGGCACCTGTATCAACTAAGAAATGATATAACTTATTGTTGATGGAAACAGGAATAACCAGACTGCTATAAAAATTTTCATTTAAGATATCATTGGCAGCCTCATTTGATTTCTCTGGTTTTTTAACCGTACATCCAGATAAAGATGAAGTTAGAAGAGCCATAGAGAAGACTACTAATGTTGTCTTTGCACATACATTCATTACTTACGCACTCATACAGTGATAGATTAATCATAATACACATAAATACCTGTGTGTGTAATTTATTGAGGCAATAACGTATAACTATCTTCATCAATCGGGCAAATAAAATGCGCGGCCAGTGGGTCAACTTCTCCCGCATGGATGTAGTGCAGAACGTGCTGATTACGGGTCATGCCACCTAGTTTTCGATGCCAGTAGGTTTTCGCGGCCGCTTTACTTTTTGTCCGGTACAGTTCAAAAAATTGGGCATCCGGGGCAATCACTTCGGCTACCACAATCCGCCCGACAATCCCGTGATAACAGTGTTCGCAGCCTTCAAAATGGCGCATAAACACCTTTTC
>NZ_KE386919.1:0-6046 GCF_000429565.1 Arsenophonus nasoniae DSM 15247 | reverse complement strand
GTACCGATCCGTACAAATGTATTCTGTGTGGCGACAGGCTGCTTTTCACCGGGGCGCAAATGGGTAAAAAAGCAACGGAATTGTTGTCAGAAAGACTGTATAACCTGGAGAAAAAGCGATGGTTACGCAGCTAAACGCAGGATCAATGTGTCTAAAATAAGGAAATCAGGTTAGAAATTACACTCTCTGAGGAAATGTTAACTGGCACTAAACACAATAAATCGATCCCCATCTCCTTTTTGCAATAAGGGATGGCTTTTGCTACTCACTTTAAAAGCGATTCAATTTCCTAACCATGAACTCGATATTTCAGTGCTTAATAACCAGTTAACCCTGAGCGGTAAACCGAAGGTTGAGGAAACAGAGGCTAACGAAGAAAAAGATGGCATCAAATGGTTGCATCAGGGGATTAGAAAAAGCGATTTTTCCTTAAGTTTCAGACTTGAGCATCGGATAACCATCCAGCAGGCCAATCTGGATAAAGGATTATTAACCCTTCAATTTACTTATGATATTCCCGAACAGGAAAAACCACAGAAAATCGCCATTGGCGTTCAAAATGAATCAGGACGTATTCTGGAACACAATGCAGCTTAATATAATAGCGCCCCGAATTGGGGCGTTTAAAAATTAAACATTCATTAAAAAGCAGTACTCTGTTAAACAAAATTTAAAGTGGCTTGAAAAAGTACTCCTATCGATAGTGGATGTACAAAGTGATGATTTTTTGAATAAATATTAACTTTGAATTTTTTTGTACTTTTCGCATAAAGCAGCTAGTATCGATATGGTTTCCGTATCCATAACTCCATCATAGTTTTCTTGACGGAAATGTAGTTGAAAGGCTCTTGTTAACTGTTTAAAACCATCAGCGTTGTTTGCATTTTGGACTGAATAGCCATATTTATTGAATAAGTTTATAATAGCGTTACGCTCAGGTATACCTTGAGAAATAAACTTTTTCTTGTACTTCTCAATGGTATCTATATCTGGCCATGCGCCAATACCGGCCTTATAAAGATCTTCCCAAGGGAAAGCCGCTCCAGGATCACTTTTCCGCCCCGGTGCAATATCAGAATGCCCAATAACGTTGACTTGGGAGATGTCTGGGTAACGTTGTATAATATTTTTTGACAACTCAATGATGGCTTCTATCTGTTGTGGGTGGAAAGGTGGGAAAGTAAACTCACCATTATTGTCCGTCGCTAGATTAACTGTTTCAATACCAATGGCGGTATCGTTGAGGTTGTTACGACCAGCCCAATTACTCACACCTGCATGCCAAGACCTCTCGTTTTCATCAACCAGATTAAATATGCACATATTTTTAAATCCTGCATCAATATAAGTTTGGTCAGATGGATCAGGAACAAGATAATGCGCGCTAACTGAGCTACCGGTTAGCATATTGACTGAACTTTTAAAATTAGCCGCGGTATAATGCATGACAAGGAAACGTACACGGCGATTAAAGCTTTTTACAGAACGATACGAGTTGTAGTCAATTGGATACATAAGCTCCTCTCTTCTCTATATGTTAGATTAATTGTTAATTCAACAAAATCACATCTACATTATACTGTATAAATAAACAGCATTACAAACTGGTCATAAAGTCAACAATAAAAATGAGTGCGTAAAAACAGCATGCGGAATTCAGTGTGGGAGAGGATTTTATTGCGGTAACAACGTATAACTGTCTTCATCAATCGGGCAAATGAAATGCGCGGCCAGTGGGTCAACTTCTCCCGCATGGATGTAGTGCAGAACGTGCTGATTACGGGTCATGCCACCTAGTTTTCGATGCCAGTAGGTTTTCGCGGCCGCTTTACTTTTTGTCCGGTACAGTTCAAAAAATTGGGCATCCGGGGCAATCACTTCGGCTACCACAATCCGCCCGACAATCCCGTGATAACAGTGTTCGCAGCCTTCAAAATGGCGCATAAACACCTTTTCAGGCTGGCAATACTGTTCAATCAGGAAGGGTAGCCCAGACGAGGGTAGGAATACCGGCTTCCTTGGATACCGGCCACCCTTACGGGTGCCCCGCCTGAGCCACCATAATTTACAGGCATACTTAGGCTTTTTTCGACATAAAAAAGACGCGGGGCGCGTCATCTGTCGCCAAGGAAAAACTCAGGTTCCTACACCCGGTTAACCATTGAGGATTAACACCTCGATTATAGCGACTGAGAGGAAAATCGGCAAGGATATATTAATGAATGTAGGCACATATTGCGCTTGGTACTTAACGGTGTTTACATTGACTTAAAACGCCATAATTTATCAGTGCCAACTTTTATGCCTATTCTTGGTGTGGTCATATATTCTGGTCTGGCCGTGGTATCGTAAACACAAAAATAATTCGATTGTGTTAAATCAATCTGGTTATTATTTTTCGTGATATTTAATTTTTTGCAGAGTTTACCCGGCCCATCCAAAGAAAGACGCATCGGTTTTTCTAATTCTATACCTCGAATTAAAACCGCCGACGGAAATCCTTCACGTTCGGTCACAATATTCAGACAATGGTACATGCCGTAAATAAGATAAACATAGGAAACCCCGGCAGCACCAAACATGACTGCTGTTCGTGGCGTACAGCCTCGCGCGGCATGACAGGCCGGATCATCCTGCCCTATATAGGCTTCCACTTCGTTGATAACGCCATAATAATCAGCAAACTTTAAAACTTTTCCCAGCAAATCCTTTGCCACACAAAGCGTATCACGCTCATAAAATGAGCGAGGTAAAATAGTATTACTCGACACAGATTAATCCATCAGTGCATTAATCTCAGCATCAGACAGCCCCGTTGACATTTTGACAATCGCCCGATCAACGCCGTTGGCTAAAAGCTGGCGAGCTATTTTAACTGAGGCATTTTTCTCACCTTTTTGTTCGCCAAGCTGTATTCCTTCTTGACGGCCTTTCAAGATACCTTTTTCTATGCCCCGCTGTTCACCAAGTTTCTCACCTTCTTGCCGTAGCTGCTCTGCAATAGTCATCACTACCTCCCGATAATCAGTCGCTTTTTCCGCAATCTGATGCAAAAATTGCTTTGCATCAGAAGTATTTCCTCGTTCTACAATATAACATATTAATCCTCGAAATAGCTCAGGCTGCAATACCCACTGATTGAGCAAGGATGCTATCTCTTGACTTAACTCTAGCATATCGCGGGTACGGATATGCTTCATCACCAGCTCCATTAGGGCAACGTGCCGATGCGTGACAATTTCTTCGTCGGGGATCGCCGTAACGTCAACCAGCGGAAACGCCTGCATATAAACAGACTTTGCCAGCTCTGGATCAGCAAAACAATCCAGACAATGGGTACTGTAGGGATACGGCGAAGTGTTACCCTGATAAAACAGCATCGGGATCACCACAGGTAAGGTGTCATTACCCTGCTCAAGATGCCGTTGCATCGCCGCCACCGCATAGCGCATCAAACGAAATGCCATCAGCTTTTCTGGGCTGCTCTGGTGCTCGATAAGGCAATAGACGTAACTATCATGACCCGCTGTGGTCTTCATTGAATAGAGCATATCCGAACACTGGCTACGCAGGTCTGGCTCAATAAAGCTTCCGGACTCCATCGCCAGCGTACTAAAATCACACAATTGACGAAGTTTTTCCGGTAAATGAATTTGCAGAAAATCCCTTGCGATGGTGATATCACCAAGGAATTTCTTAAACAGACTGTCATGGTGGGAAAGTGTCTTTTTCATTAATGCATTATACCTATGAGGGATAACCCTCGCCATTCTTTCACATTAAAATTTGAATATCCCGACGCGAATACCCAGCTTTTGTTTCTCCTGAAGTTTAACTGTCGCTTCCTGATTTTGTTTAAACAGCGAAAAACCGCGCTGTTGCTTCAACAACTGCTCTGAGGTATCCAATGGTTTCAATTTATCAAACGGCGCGGGCTTTATGCCCATTGCACCCTGATTTTCGATGCGCCAGTTATTGCGCTTGTGATCTGACCATCCCTGCTGATTGCCCTGCCCGTCTGTCAACGGTACTTTTACTGTTGTTTCACCCTCCTTGCGCATTTTTATCACACTGCCGACTTTTACCCCTTCACGCTTGATTTCATCAGCAATATTGCTACCCCATCGTGTCATCTCTGTTTTGTTTTTCAGGGTGCGCAGCGTGATATAGTTTTGCTGCTTGTTTTTTGGATCAAACAGATAATTTGTCCGACCGAACTCAACCACTTCAAACAGATTGCGTAGACGATCAGGCTCACGTTTAAGCTGCTCTTTCTTCCCAAAATCATATTTATGGGTACATTTGACGTTATAGCCCATTTTTTGCAGGTTTCCGGCAAACTTCTCGCGTAACTCGCGCAGGTCTTTTTTACGAATATTAATCCGCTTACCGCCATTATCAGGAATGCGAAGCAATGCATGAACATGTGGATGATGTTCTTTATCAGTATGATATGCAATCAGAACGCGGTTTTCAGGATATTTTTCCCTTAGTGTCTCCTCTGCCGCTTTAATCATATCCCTTTCCGATACCTCCGCTATCTTCGGGGATGAAAAAACCATATTATGCACAAGATTAGGTGAACGGTCATGGGTGTACTGCTTTTTATCTTCATCATCGATAAGCGATTCATACGCTTCTTTTCGTTGCTCCCGGACAGCTATGTGATATTCTACGCCATTGTTATCACGTAAAGTTATTTCCCCTTCTCGTGCAATATAGTTTATTTCATTTTTAACCCCGCGAGGCCGGTTAGCGCTGCCGGTAATTTTTACCATTACCTCACGACTCGCCCCCTGCTGTAACATCCGGCTTTGGATGTTTTTTTCATATTTCGCGCCACCATTACGCATTTTAAAGTTATAAGGTGTCCGTCTGGCCTGCTCCTGTTGCCCCCGTAATTTACGAGCTTTATATTCATCATCCGATTTTTTACCTATTCTTTTTGACATAACATCACCTTATCATTTTGGCGTATTACGGATTTTTACACTACGCACATTCACAGCAGCATTAGTCAATTGCCGCACGGATTTTTTCACATCCTCAACGTCCTTATTGAGTTTTTTCACCGCTTCCCACAATTCTGTTTCTTTTACATCATTATACTGACGTTGACGAATAATCGTAGCCAGATTACGCCCCGCCGTATTGACGGCATTTCTTGCCCGGCGTAATTCTTCCACTTCCTCATCCAGAAGAACAGGCTCCGTGGTCATGGCAAGGTTTAACATAAATCTTATTTCTTTCGCCACTGACCAGTGCCGGGAATCCGCTTGCAGAGTCAACTGATTAAGCATCTCATCAGATAAACGGATTTGCCTCACATTTGATAATGTCGATTCTTTACAGGAGACGGTATCGACTTCTGTCGAATATTGAGAAATAATTTTATTGGCAAGAACAGAAAAAAAAGCGGCTGGCTTTTTACCACTTAATTTTATTATCACATCCTTTAATTTGTTATAATTATCACTCGATATTCTAAAGCTAATAAATTTCATCCTTCCTCCAAAAACCCGTGTAGCGGCTGGCGAGAGCTACAAATGTGCACATTTGTAGTGGCTACGACTATCCGGGTCTTGTGTTTTATGGTGGCTTTGTGGCATACCTCTATTCATCTTGATACTCAATATTCCAATCGTTACTGTTGGTATAGGTGGAGCAGATAGGCATACAAAACTACGCATAAGAAAAATGCTGTAGAGACATACGACGTTACCCATCATTCGCCACCTGTCTGGTTTTGTAGTGGTCTAATAAAACTGTAGAGATTTATAGCTTATAATTAAGCAAAATCTTATAGGTATAAATATGACCCGAAAAGTAAAAGTAACCTTTAGCGGAAAGCAAAAACTGGAATATGCAAAACTCATGGTTGAAGGTGGATATAGCAATATCCAAGTTGAAAAAATATCCGGTGCGGGTAAATCTGCCGTATCACGATGGAAGCAACAATATCTTGCCGAGTTAAATGGGAATACGCCTGTAAAATCAAAAGCGTTAACACCCGAGCAACAGCGCATACAAGAATTAGAAGTTCAAC
>NZ_AUCC01000042.1 GCF_000429565.1 Arsenophonus nasoniae DSM 15247 | reverse complement strand
TTCGGTGCCTTTGAGGCCACACGCACTGCAGGCTTTGGATTTACAGGTTTGACAAAAGAAGCGTGAATGAGAGCATTCAGGTGAAGAACAGCAATAACGGCGAACGCCCATAGCGCAGGTGCTGCAGGCGAGCATCTTTTCGACAGAGAGTAGTTGCCATTCATCTACGTGATTATTTTCGATGAAAAGGTTCCATCCGTCATCGTATTGAAATAGCAGTTTTGCAGGTCTGGGGATGTACATAGAGCAGAGTATAAAAGACGAGAAGGGAATTGCCTAGAAATAGAGCGCCTTTGCCGCGATGCTCACGCCAAAGGCGTGCTTATGTTCATTAAATTGATTAATTAATTTTAATGATGCTTAATGTTGGGTGCTTATATGTTATATTATAAGTTAAAATTTTATTATGTTTTTTATATTATAGTTAATGTTAAATGTTTTTTTTGTCATTAACTTAACTAAGTGATATTTTACAGTATAATAAACACTTGATAATTATGAGTTTTGAAATTAATTAAATTTTTTAATCATCAATTGGTTGAATTTTAAGCATAAAGAGAAAATAGATAAAAATTAACCTAATAAATAGATTATATTTTTATCATGGTAATTTATAGGAAATAAAAATAATATCGGATAGTATTAAGACATGAAAACTTTAAACACAACGCTTTCTAATACATTACTCATAGATATTTTACAGCAAGTTCGTGCTCTAATTGGACAAGGAAAAGTAGCAAATTATATCCCAGCGTTAGCAGAAGTAGCGAATCACCATTTGGCTATGGCTGTTTGTACTATTGAAGGAGAAATATTTTCGGCCGGTGATGCATATGAGCGTTTTTCTATTCAGTCAATTTCAAAAGTACTTGGCCTTACCCTAGCCATGACCCGTTACAGGGAAGATGAAATTTGGTGTCGGGTTGGCAAGGAACCATCAGGATTACCGTTTAATTCATTGGTACAGTTAGAAATGGAAAAGGGCATACCGAGGAATCCTTTTATTAATGCCGGGGCGATTATTATCACAGATATGTTGCAGTTTCGATTTAGCACGCCCAAGCAACGAATGCTGGAATTTGTCCGTTCACTTACCGGTCAATCGGATATTGGTTACGATAACCAAGTGGCGCGCTCGGAAATGGAGCATGCGAATCGTAATGCAGCGATTGCCTATTTAATGAAATCTTTTGGTAATTTTAAGAGTGATGTTTTAGCAGTATTAGAAACTTATTTTCATTATTGTTCGCTAAGCATGAATTGTGTGGAATTGGCCCAATGTTTTAATTATTTAGCTAATAATGGAAGATTATTGAATAATGATCAGATCATCACACCAATCCAAGCCCGACAAATTAATGCCCTTATGATGACTTGTGGTATGTATGATGGTTCTGGTGAATTTGCTTTTCGTATCGGTATGCCGGGTAAATCAGGTGTTGGTGGTGGCATCATTTGTGTTGTGCCTAATGCTTTTACCGTAGCGGTATGGTCACCTGAATTGAATAAATCAGGGAACTCTTTGGCTGGTTGCGCTGCCTTAGAGTTATTATCCCAACGGATAGGCCGCTCTGTTTTTTAGTATATGGCAATATAAAGCAGCGGGTTACAGGAGAAGATATGTTACGTATTTTACTAATTATTTGTACATTACTGATGGCAACTTTTGCTGTGGCTGAAGGGCATCAATGTTCTACAAAGCTTAAGGATGACATTATTATTACCAAACAGCATATCCAGGTGAAAGGTGCCAGTGGTAATTTACAGATCACACCTGATGGTGGCGTTAGATTGAATGATAAAGTAATACCATTAACCGCGAAGCAGAGACTACAAGCTATTGATTATCAAACAGAGGTGCGTAAGGAGTTGCCGTGGATAAGACAGCATACAGCGCAAAAATTAGCTGAAGCTAAGCAAATACTCGATAAGCTGGTTGTTCGGGTGATGGGACAAGACAGTCAAGTGAGAAATCGCTTAAATGTGCTAAAACAGAATTTGAATAAGCAGATAGATAAGGTTATCGAACAACGCGCTGATAGTCTAATCTTTCATCATCAGAGGTTAAAAACGATTGAAGCTGATAGCCGTGTTTTACTCAATGAAAGTTTAGGTGGAATATTGCAAGATAGTATTAATGAAATGGGACGTAGACAATTATTAACAGGTAATGATGCAAATCAGTCGCTACAAAATTTGCTGGGTGGGTTAAGCGGTTTACAGCAGGATTTAGAATTAGAATGGAAAAAACAGGAAGATAATTTTCGCCAGTTTGGTCAACAGGTTTGTCGAAAGATTGCCCATATTGAGCAGCTTCGTATTGATCTATTAAATAATTTGAAATAGTTTTTTAAGCTCTCATCTATTTCAACCATACAATTTAACCCCGTCATGATTAAATTGAGGGCGTAATTTAATCGCGATTTATGCTAATCAAATAGAATTTAATCTGGTTTTTACCTGTTATTGTTGCAGGTTTTAGTCAGGTTAAATTTGCCGCAAATTTTTCTTGCTAGATTTCAATCAAGTTCTTTAATGAGAAAAGAGTAAATTTACTAGCTTGTTCATTACACCATGAAACATTAACTATCTGATAAAAATCAGGCTATACCCTGATATCTCTATTCTATTAAATGAAATAATTTATTAAAGATAGTAACACTTATCGTTAAATAGACTGTTTTTGTTAGTGCTTAATGTCAATAAAAAAGACATCACTAAGTATGAAACTTAATTGATAAGCCTGTTATAGGAAATAAATGACTAAAAAAGTTTGGCTTTGATAGGAGCACAATTCATGTCTACCATATTAAACCTAGGTCATAATCACAATTATAACTTTAATGAAAGTCGCCTTAATCGTGTTATGAATGCAGAAACTTTGGCTGAAGCACAATATATGGGATTATGGGATCGGATTAAAGATTTTTTTCAAGGTGGTGTGAAGCGGCAAGCAATAGAGGCATTGTTTGATCAAATTAATCAACCAGCACGCCATGATGCATCACCGAATAAACAACTAGAGAAATTTGAACGATTGATTGATTTAGCCAAATCAGAACAACAAACAAAGTTTACTGTTGAGGTTAATCCCCCTAATCAAGCTAGAGAATGGAGTTTTCAATTCAAGATTGGCCAATACAATATATATCAATCCAATATGATCCCTGATCAGGCAGAAACCTCCTATGATAGTTTTTGCTCAGTTAAAACAGAGATGGAACATCGTCAATTTATAAGACAAAATGCCGAGTTATTGGAACAGGTTAACGATTTTTTTCAAGATGAAATGAAGTCGCAGGCATTAGAAAAATTATTTCAAATTTATCATCCATCATCCATCATCCATCATCCATCATCCATCATCCATCATCGGATGATATTGCACTAAATGAACGATTACAGAAATTTGAACAGTTAATTCAGTTTGCTAAACCTAAACAACGATTTGATTTTACGGTTAACATTAATCCCCCAAATGAAGATCAACAATGGAGCTATCAATTCAAGATTGGACAACACAATATTTATCAATCCGACGCTGTGATTGACAAGCCAGAAACTTCTTATAGCCAATTTTGTGTCGCTAGTGCAAATCTAGCATTTAATCGGTTTATATTAGCTTCTTCTCCAGATATTTTTACCCTCGAACATTGTATTGGTACTGTTATTGAATGTGCAGTTGATGGTAAAGAAAAACAACAGCAACTCGCGAACAGTTTAGAGGATACTAATTATAGCTGTAAAAATTTACTTGCAATTGAAGATATCCCTAATCCTGAACCAGATTCTATATCGAGAGAATTTGTTGCACATTTTAAGACTGGTGATTTAGTTTTTTCCAATAGAACTGTAACGTTAGGTGAATTGAGAGGGGAAGGTTTAAAACAGGCATTGCAAAATAAAGATTATAATAATTTGTACGAGCTTTTTTCATCCGTATACCGCACTGAACAGGATCCTATGTTACGTAATATTGCACATGTGATTGCAATGGATCTCATTCAGTCGCTGACCCAAGCTGATTACAACTTACAGGATCCGCAAATTGCGCAAGCGCTACATAAGCAGACGATTTCCGACACTGGGCTAACATTGGGTATACTATTGGGTATTCCTCAACCTAATATCAATGATACAGATAACAGGCATAGAAATATTATATTAGAAAAGAAAGTATAATTTATCAGTGCTGTGGAATAATGTACTGTTATTTACATCCCACGTTATATGGGATGTAAATGACTTTATAGAAATAAGGTTAACAAGGAATTAAGAAATAATTTGCCTTGCTCGGTGATTTGCCAGTGCGATTTTGTCTCTGTGATATAACCTTGCTCCAAGGCTTTATCAAGTTGATGGCGAATGACATTCTCCGCTAATCCGGTGTAATCAATAAATTCCTGTCTTGCTACTCCTTCAAGTAGGCGAAAGCGATTCATAAAAAATTCAAAAGGCCTATCTGATTGGTTTACCCCTTGTTGTTGATAGAGATATTGACCTGTCATATAGCCACGGGGATGTTTTGTTTTCATTGTTCGCAAAATACGGCCATCGGCAAAAGAAATTTTTCCATGTGCCCCACAGCCAATACCTAAATAATCGCCAAAGCGCCAATAATTTAAATTGTGCTGACACTGATAGCCCGGCTTGGCATAACCAGATATTTCATATTGTTGATATCCGGCTTTATTAAGTAGCTGATGCCCTTGAGAGAAAATATCCCATAGTGCATCATCATTAGGGAGTATCGGTGGGCAGGAGCCAAAATGGGTATTCGGTTCAATCGTTAATTGATACCAAGAAATATGGGGCGGAGATAAGTCAATTGCTTGTTGTAGATCAGAAAGGGCTTGTTCAAGTGTCTGATCAGGTAAGCCATGCATCAGATCAAGATTAAAACTACGTAAATTTAATGCTGATGCCAGAGAAGCGGCTTGGATAGCTTCTTCGGGGCCATGTATTCTGCCTAGTTTGGTGAGTTTATCGGCCGCAAAACTTTGTACTCCAATAGAAATCCGATTAATGCCCGCTTGTTGATATTGGCTAAAACGATCAGCCTCAACGGTGCCAGGATTTGCCTCCATGGTAATTTCGGCATCAGATGCTAATAATAATCTTTGACGTATACCATCAAGCAAAGATTGCATCGCCTTAGCGTCGAGTAGACTGGGGGTACCTCCACCAATAAAAATACTATTAACTTGACGGCCCTTTATTTGTGCAAGGTCAGCTTGCAGATCAGTTAGAAGATGTGTGACATATTCTTGTTGGGGTAGCTCACCTTTTAGTGCATGTGAATTAAAATCACAATAAGGACATTTTTGCACACACCAAGGGATATGAACATACAGACTCAATGGAGGTAATTTAAGCATTAGTTAAAGATCCTAATAACATTCTTAATGCTTGCCCACGATGAGAGAGTGCATTTTTTTGTGCTTTGGTTAATTGCGCTGCGGTAAGTTTTAATTTGGTGTCATAAAAAATCGGATCATAACCAAAACCGTTGCTACCTTTGGGTTCATGGGTTAGCACACCTTGCCATATACCGTGACATATAATCGGTGTTGGATCGGCAAAATGGCGGAGATAAACCAGTACACAATTGAATTGAGCTTGACGTTGGTTATCCGGAATATCTTTCATGACGGATAATAGTTTATGCAAATTTTCTTCGTCCGAGGCATTTTCACCCGCAAAGCGAGCTGAATAGATACCAGGCGCCCCATTTAGCGCATTAACCGAAAGGCCTGAATCATCGGCAATGGCTGCTAAACCAGAGACTTTTGCTGCGTTACGTGCTTTTAATATCGCATTTTCAATAAAAGTTAACCCAGTTTCCTCAATCGCCCTAATCGCTAACTCAGTTTGAGCAATAATATTTAAGTTACACTCTTTTAATAGTTCAGAAAATTCACATACCTTGCCGGCATTACCCGTTGCTAATACCACTTTTTGCATCAAGTTTGTTCACCCTTACATCAAATAGCCAACTGAAAAAGTATGCTGGTAATAGTCGGATCAATAAATAGCAGGATATCCAAACGTAGATAATTTAATGCGATCAAGATCAGCATTACTATCATGGCTGAAAAATCTAATCCACCCATAGCAGGAATGATTCGACGAATAGGTGACATCAAAGGTTCGGTTAATTGCATAAGCATATAATCAATAGGATTGCGGCCTTGGCTTATCCAGCTAAGAATAGCTCGAATCAAAATCAGCCAAAAAATTAACTTGCCAACATAGGTTAATAATTGGATAAAGCTAATAGGTAGTAGCGTTATGCTGATTAAAGCAAGCGTATTAGTTGCCCACATGAAAAAAAGAATATTGGCTACGGTGAGGATATAGGCGACTAATAAAGTTGCTGTATCAATCGCACCGACGGCAGGAATCAAGCGACGCAAGGGGCCTACTATCGGTTGAGTAACTTTGACCACAAATTGAGAGAATGGATTGTAGAAATCTGCTCTGACCCATTGCATCCACACGCGGAGTAATAAAATAATAATGTATAGTTGAATAATAGTTGGTACGATAAAAGTTAAAAATTGCATTTAATTATCCTGAAAGATCAAAATTGTTTTTCCATTTCTTCAGCGCGACGGATTGCGGCACGCATGGCGTTGGTAACAATTTGAGGTAAATTAGCTTGATAAAACTGCTCTAAGGCTTTAGCTGTAGTCCCGCCCTTAGAGGTTACTTGTTCTCTTAGTGTCGCAAAAGAAAGATCTGATTTGCTAGCCGCCAGGGCAGCAGAACCTTGGGCGGTATATAAAACCAGCTCTCTTGCTGTTTTACTATCAAAACCAAGTCGTTCAGCCTCCTGTTGCATTGATTCCATAAATAGGAAAAAGTAAGCGGGTGCACTACCAGTAACGGCAATAATATCATTAATTGTCGCTTCGTTAGTCAGCCAGAAAACTTTACCAACACTTGCCATTAGTTCTGTAGCAAAGGTTTTATCATCCTCTGATACACAATCCATCGCATACAATCCACTAACACCTTGGCCAACCAATGATGGTGTGTTTGGCATAACACGCACCAAATTTATGTTAGGTGCGAGATATTGTTGGTAACGTTTCACCGGAATTCCTGCGGCAATTGTCAAAACCAGTTTATTGGCAAAATTAACCTGTTCTTTTAGTGGTTGACAGACAGTTTCCATAATCTGAGGCTTAACAGCAAGAATAATAACATCTGCATGCTTGCTTGCATCACTGTTATCACTTTTTCCGTTTATACCATATTTTTTTACCAGAAGATCACGATTTGTAGCCGTGGGAGAACATGCTGTAATGTAATTTGCCGGATAACCAGCTGAAATTAATCCTGTAATAATCGCATGAGCCATATTCCCAGCGCCGATAAAGGTAATTTTTCGCTGTTGCATTATATTGCTCCTTTTACTGATCGCCTTGATTGGCAAATTAATTCATTATCGGGAACCAAAAATAGCTGTGCCAATTCTGACTAATGTTGAACCCCAAGCAATTGCTATATCAAGATCAGCGGTCATACCCATGGAAAGTGTATCAATATTTGGATATTGTTTTTTTAACTGGTTAAATAAATTTTCCATACTGCGAAAAATTGATATCTGTTGGCTCAATTCATTATTTGGTGCTGGAATTGCCATTAAACCACGTAATTTTAAGTTTGGCAGCAAGACAATTTCAGCCGCTAATTTATCTAATTCTTCTGGCGCAATACCTGATTTACTTATTTCATCACTGATATTAATTTGGATTAGTACGTTTAATGGTGTTTTATTTATCGGACGCTGATTGTTTAATCGTTGTGCTATTTTTAATCGATCAATAGTATGACACCAATCGAAATGCTCAGCTACCAAACGGCTTTTATTGGATTGTAGTGCGCCAATAAAGTGCCATATTAAATCCTGTTTATGCCTAAAATAGGCAATTTTTTCTATCCCTTCTTGCAGATAATTTTCGCCAAACTGATATTGCCCCGCATCGATAGCTTCTTGAATTGCATCACATGATTTAGTTTTACTGACGGCAAGCAGTGTAATATCTTCTGGCAATCGATGATATTTATTGGCCGCTTGTATAATGCGATTTTTGACATTAACCAGATTTTGTTGAATTGTGTTCATAAAAATTCAGATGTTAAATAAAAAAGTAAAAAAGATAAAAGCATAATTTCATTGTCGCGGCCATGAGTAACAGTTTATTATAATTATGCATGACTAAGCATGTTGTTCAAACCAACTTTCTAAAATAATGACAGCAGAAATGGAATCAATTTTGCTTTTATTTAAAGCCCGATAACCACCCTGATTAAATAGTTGTGCTCGCGCTTCTATCGTTGTTAGTCGTTCATCGTGTAATGTAACTTTGATACCAAAGCGCCCATGCAGGCGATTAGCAAATTTACGAGCTTGATTGCTTATCGGTTGCTCTGTTCCGTCCATATTGAGAGGTAGTCCAACAATAGCCAGTTCAGGTTGCCATTCTTGTAATATTTTTTCAATTTCTAACCAGTTTGGCTTACCATCTTTGGCTTTTAATGCTGTTAAAGGACGGGCAGTTGCTGTAATTTCCTGCCCGATGGCGATGCCAATACTCAGAGTACCGAAATCAAAGGCGATAATTGTTCTATTTGCCATTATGCATGACCCGCTTGATTTGAAATATTGTAAATATCAATCCCAATTAAAGCAGCAGCTTCACGCCAGCGTTCGGTAATAGGTGTGTGAAAAATGATATTACTATCTGCTTTGGCGGTTAGCCAATTATTTTCCATCATCTCTTTTTCCAGTTGCCCTTGTTCCCAGCTTGAATATCCTAAGGCGATAAGTGTTTTTTCTGGTTGTTTGGTTGTGCCTAAAGTTTCGAGAATATCTTTTGACGTTGTGATCATAATTTCATCAGAAAGCTTTAAGGTAGAATGAAAACCATTTTGTGGCGAATGTAGAATAAAACCATGCGCCTCTGCGATCGGGCCACCAGAAAAAACCGGTTGGCTTAATTCAGTTATATGATCGTATTCTGTGGTTTTGATGTTTAAATTTTTCAATATACTATTGATTGAAATTTGTTCAATTGGTCTATTGATAACTAAACCCATAGCACCTTTTTCATTATGTTCACAGATATAAACCACCGACTTTTGAAAAAACGGATCTAATAACGTTGGCATGGCGATGAGAAAGTGGTTTTGTAAATTCATATTATTAAACTTATTTTCCTGAATTATCAATAAAATATAGCTGAATTAAGCGATAAAAAATAATTAATCAAAAATATTAGGTTGTATAAATTCTATCGTAGGTTAACTGCACGATATTCGTATTTTATAACAGTAGAAAACATTTATAGTATTCTATTTTATTATTCAGTTAACCATAATGTTAGCTATTTGTTAATTTTCTATTTTTGCAGTTAGGCGTTTTTCTATTGCATCAAATAACATACCAGTAATTGATATATCTGAAAATGCGGCTTCAATTTCACGTATACAGGTAGGGCTGGTGACATTAATTTCGGTTAAGCGATCACCGATAATATCTAAGCCAACAAAAATTAATCCTTTTTCTTTTAATATAGGTGCGACCGTTCTAGCAATTTTCCAATCACTTCCTGTCAATGGTCTCGCTTCACCATATCCTCCTGCAGCTAGATTTCCCCGCGTTTCGCCTTGAGCCGGAATCCGAGCTAAGCAATAAGGAACAGGTTCACCATCAACAACCAACACCCGTTTATCACCTTCCTTGATAGCAGGTAAGTAATCTTGAGCCATACAGAAACGTTGTCCATGTTGGGTTAATGTTTCAATAATGACGCTGACATTGGGATCATCTTTTGTTAGCCGGAAAATAGACGCGCCACCCATTCCATCCAGGGGTTTAAAGATGACATCACCATGTTTTTGATGAAATTCACGCAGTTTTTTATTATTCCGGGTGACTAACGTATCAGGCGTTAACTTAGCAAACCAGGCAGTAAATAGTTTTTCGTTACAGTCCCGCAGGCTTTGAGGTTTATTAACAATTAAACTACCCGCTTGTTCTGCCCTTTCAAGAATATAAGTGGCGTAAATATATTCAGTATCAAAGGGAGGATCCTTGCGCATTAAAATCACATCAAGATTTTTTAGCGCAATATCTTGCTCTGCACCAAATTCATACCATGGCGTAGTATCTTGTTGGATGTTGATCAGTTGCTTAGTATGCCCGTATGCTTCGCCTTGTAATAAATAGAGATCGCCCATTTCCATATAGTGAATTTCATATCCACGGCGTTGTGCTTCCAATAGCATAGCGTAACTACTATCTTTTTTAATTTTTATGGTTGAAATGGGATCCATCACAATACCTAATTTGATCATTTTGTCTCCTTAACCAAGATCGCCGAAACGAACTTGTAATGCCGTGATTGCAGTTAACGCAGTGGTTTCTGTTCTTAATATCCGAGGTCCAAGTAGGATATTAGTAAATTGGTAATTAGTTGTCATTATGATTTCATCCGGTGAAAGTCCACCTTCTGGACCAATGAGTAAACGGATTTTATTAACAGATGCAAGTAGTGTATTAATACTTGATTGAGCTTTAGGATGGAGATTAATTTTTAATGCATCATCTTTTTCCATACACCAAGCTTCAATAGGCATTACTGGACGAATTAAGGGGATTTTGTTACGTCCACATTGTTCGCAAGCAGAAATAGCAATACTCTGCCATTGTTGTTGCTTTTTACTAAGTCGCCTAGGATCCAATTTAACATTACAGCGTTCAGAAAGAAGTGGAGTAATGATATTAACACCAAGTTCTACTGATTTTTGAATAGTGAATTCCATTTTTTCCCCGCGAGAAATGACTTGTCCAAGATGAAGATCTAAAGGGGATTCTCTGTTAGCTATTGTCGCCAAGCCGAGCTGGATTTTAACTGACTTTTTATTAGCCTCAAGTATTTGCCCGATGAAAATAGAATTACTACCATCAAATAACTCAATATTTTGTCCTACACTCATACGTAGAACTCGACTAACGTGGTTAGTAGCATTATCGCTTAATTGTATTATTGCCCCTGATTCTAATGGGTTAGGATGATAGATCCGAGGAACGCGCATAGTCATGCTTCCTTATAAACTCAATGCTAGCAAAATATTGTGCCTATAATAGAGATGGGAAAATAAACTAGCAAGTTGTCTCGTTAGCTATTGATTTTCCGTTTTTATTTTGCGTACTAATTCGCAAAAATTCGCTCACAACCAGATTATTGTTAATATTTATTGTAGAACTGTTATAAGGCATTGCTTTTTTATTTATAGATATTGGGAAAGAATGCTGAGTGACTAATGAGGATTTTTCAAAAAGGAATTTGAAGATGGCAACATGGCTCACTACTTTTTCGTATTGGCCGCTGATACAAGCGTTTATTATAACGATTATTTTATTACCATTAAGCCATTTATTAATTAATTATTTACCCCTTTATCTATTTAATTATAGATTAAAGGGCTCACTGAGTGGATATCTCCTTTTTATCACTCTTTTTATTCCTTTGAGTATCATTTTTTTGCTGATCTCAGACTTTAACCATAGGGTGATTTTACTTTTTTTCGTCTGGTTTAGTGTATTACTTGCTTTTATTGATCATCACACAGGCTATTTGCCAGATTTATTAGTTTACCCATTAATTGTATTAGCATTGCTTTTTCATGCTATGCAATCTAATGAGCAGTTGTTATTAGCTATTTATGGTGCCTTAATTGGTTATTTAATATTTTGGTTTATTTATGGTTTTTTTAAATTAGCTATCAAGCGTCGAGGATTAGCGCAAGGAGATATTAAACTTGTTGCAGCTTATGGCGCTTGGTTAGGCATATATATTTTACCTTATTTAATGTTATTATCTGCTTGCCTGGGCTTACTTAATTATGTTTTTTTATGGATCAAAATACGATATAAACCAGATAAAATTGCTTTTGGACCCGCATTAGCCAGCGCAGGTATTAGTCTAATGTTGATTAAATATTTTAAAGAGGATTGGATCATAAAAATTATTCTTTAACAAGTTAGCATGCTGCTATTTGGGGCTATCGGGTAATATCTGTTAAACTTAAACTGATATTTTTAATGAAAAAAGACATTATTAATTTTTATGTACTTTTAACTCACTAAATAAAATATGAGGAAAGTTCAAATGAAAAAAGCAAGTTTGCTATTATCTTTTCTTTTCTGTTGTTCATTTTCAATTATGGCATCAGTGCCAAATGGTGTTACGGTATTTGCCTCTCAAAAAGAAGCTGGTAGTATTTCTACACCGAAGAAATCTTATTATACAAAAAAATTTGATGTAATGGTTGCTAATTTGTCGGAAAAAGAGCTTGATCTGTCTAAATATTGTTTCAAAGCTTTTTTAGGTTCAAGAGAATTCAAAGTTGATACCATTGATGAGAACTTACATAATAAGGTGCTAAAAAATAACGAAAATGCAAAAGGTATGATTGTATTTGCTTCTATTAATCGTGATATTACTAAAGCAGCAATGGTTAAATTAACCGATAATTGTAAGTAATCATTAAACGCAGCTTAACTTTAAACAAGCTGCGTTAAATTATTAAAGATGCCATTTTAATAAGTTTAAATTTATTCTTACGTTCACTAAATAATTTTTAGTCCATTTCCATCCATGGAAAGATATAAATAAATTTTATGATAAATAAGCTGTCGATAAATTTTGCAGATATTTTTGCCATAACTGTGGTTGAGAAAAATATTTATCTAAATTTATTACCATTAGGTTTTCATTATGTTGAGCAATTAAGGTCGGAAAACCGGAACGAGCAACTTGATGTAATAAGGTACGACTTGATTGGATATGTTTGTTGGTTGGCTCATCTTTATTCATAGAAAAAGTTTGTTGAAATAGTTGTTTATCTAGACCAATCTGTTGTGCTAATTGCAGCAAAGTGTCTTCGTCACTAACTCGACAACCATCAATATAATGCGCTGTTTGGATGGCCTTTAACATTGTTAAACCTTTATTTGCTAATTCATCAGCAGTAATAATTGCTGTTATCGGTGGTAATGAATCTAGTATTACATCATTTTGTTGTAACAATTGGTGATAATTATCACCAAATGTTTGTCCAGTAATACTGGCGATCTGCTTATCAGTATCTAACAAAAATTGACGCCATTGATCGTCTATCTTTACTTGGTTGTAACCTGTCAGCATACCACCACCATGTAGTTGTAGTTTAATATTTGGCTGACTAGCGGCAATTTCTATCAATGGAGATGCGCCATAACACCAACCACAGAAAGGATCAAAAATATAGTGTAAGGTTATTGATGACATGTTTTCCTCGCGAAATTATTGCGGCCATTTCATTTCGCCCTTCAATACTTTGGCGCTCAATTCGAGACTAGCAGGTTCTTTTAAATTTGGATAAGCTTGTCGCATAATGTCAATGACTTCAGTTGAATTTTTACTCTTTGCTAAAACTTTTTCTAGTTTTTTCAAATAGTTTTCTGTAAAAGTAACGGTGGCAATATCTTTTGCCGAGGGTTCAAGATAATGTCCGGGAATAACGACTTTTGGCTTAAGTTGTTTAATACTTTCAAGGGATTGTAGCCAGTGTTGGCGAGATGCTTTGTTTTGAGTATCAGCTGTCCAGACATGAATATTGTCAGAGACAAGAACGCCACCAACAACAGCTCTAAGTTTGGGAATCCAAACAAAAGTACGATCAGGCGCAGCGCTTTTTAATCCTTGAATTTTAATTTTTTCACCATCAACCACTAATGTATTACCTTGTAACACATCAGGAACAATAATTTTAGTTGGTGCTTGTTGTTTCAATATAGGCCCCCAATAGGCCTGTTTACCCTCTTTGGTCGCCTTTATCGCTTTAACAGTCTCGGCTGTTGCTAATACTTTTGCATTAGGAAAAGCTTTAGTAATAACCTCTAGCCCAAAATAATAATCGGGATCAGAATGACTAATATAAATTGTTTTTAGTTTTTTATTTAGTTTTTTTATACGATTAACTAATTCTTCCGCATCATTTTTTTGAAACTGTGCATCAATAAGAATTATTTCATGCTCGCCACTAATAATTTCAGAAGAAACCGGAAAAATACTTTTTTCACCAGGGTTATAGACTGACATTTTTAAATTTGTGGCTTGAACTAATGTGCTGAAAGTAAAAAGAACAGCCATAGTGATGATGGAACCAACTTTCATAATGTTTTCCTTAATACTGAATGAATGTTTAATCACTCATAGCAAATGGTAAAAAATTGGAAAAAATAACACAATTAACAGTAAGTTGTTGCATAAAATGCGTATCCAAACAGGATAACAACACAATTTCACTTGCAAAGCGTATTTTAGTTGCTAACTTGGCAAATTTTCCCTATTTACAAAATAGTATTACTGTTGATCGACAATTAAGCAATAAAACAGTTAACTGACGAGATGATCAAATTGAATTAGCATAACATCTTATAAATTAATTAAAAAAATAATCTAATTATTTTATTTATCAATATGTTAATTACAAAAATAAGTCAGTAAGATTAAGAATTATTATTTAATTTTTAAAATTAATTTGGTTGATGGATCAGATTAAAAATAATCAATAATGAAAAGCATTGAGCAACTGCATTTCAAATTCTTTAATAGTCATTTTTAGGCATTGAATAAATCGTTCGCTAAGTTCAGAAGATGGCCGATGCATTGGTTTAATTAAATTGACAGTGAAAGGAATGGATTTAATAAAAGGTCTGGTACAAAGGCTATCAGGATCATGTTGTAAAAAATCAATAACGGTAAATGGATTGACGATTGAAATCCCTAATCCTTCCCTTACCATCGCACAAACAGAGGCAGCATTATGCACTTCCATTATCATTCGCCGGCTAATATGTTGTTCAGCAAAAAATGTATCAATTGCTTGTCGATAATTATCGGTAATTGAGAGACTAATAAAAGCAACATTATTAAAGTCTTTAGCAGTTAAATATTTTTTTTTACTTAATGGGTGCATACGAGGTAAAACAACGACTTCATTGAGGCTAGTTAAAATATCGCCATAGGTACCGGTGGGTATCTGTCGATTCTCTGTCAAACCGAGATCATAATGTTGCCCCGAAAGCCATTCCTCTAATATAGGTGACTCTTGAGAGGTAATAGTGAAGTTAACTTCTGGGTAATCAAGCAGAAACTGCTTACAGACTCTAGGTAATAGCGACTGACTAAATACCGGTAAGCAGGCAATTGAGAGCTGAGTATCTCTAAATTGCCTAATAATTTCTGCCATATTAGAGATCCTTTCTAATCCATAATAAGAACGTTCGACTTCTGCAAATAGCCTTAATCCTTGAGCGGTTGGTAATAGCCGTCCTTTGATCCTATCGAATAACCTAAATCGTAACAGTTTTTCTAGACGACTAATTTCACGGCTGACAGTAGGCTGAGATGTTCTAAGTAATTGGGCTGCATCGGTTAAGTTTTTGGTGGTCATGACCGCGCGAAAAATTTCTATATGGCGCCAGGAAAAAGTTTTCATTTACATAACTCGCTGCGATTAACTATATCCAATATGAATAAACTATAGCTAAATAGATATTTTTAATCCCTATTTTTTCTATTAATAATAATAAAAAATGAAAAAATAAATTAAGGTTATTAATGACAACATTTGCAACCACTACAAGTCGATATTTGACAGCAGAACAATTAATTAAACTACCCACTCAATTCGGAACCCCTATCTGGATCTATGATAGCGAAGTTATTACACAGGCTATTAAGCAGTTGAGCGCATTTGATGTGATCCGTTTTGCGCAAAAAGCATGCTCCAATATTCATATTTTGCGTTTGATGCGTGAACAAGGTGTGAAAGTTGATGCTGTATCATTAGGTGAAATTGAAAGGGCCTTAGTGGCAGGCTTTCGTCCTGGAAGCGAAAAAGCTGAAATTGTATTTACGGCAGATGTCATTGAAAAGCAAACTATTGAGCGGGTAATAGAGTTAGATATTCCGGTTAATGTCGGATCAATTGATATGCTCGTTCAATTAGGAAAAGCCAAACGACATCATCCTATTTGGTTACGTATCAATCCTGGGTTTGGCCATGGACACAGCCAAAAAACCAATACCGGTGGAGAAAATAGTAAGCATGGTATCTGGTTTAGTGATCTGCCATTAGCAATTGAAAAAATTAATCAATATCAGTTAATGCTGGTGGGGATGCATATGCATATTGGTTCTGGGGTTGATTATTGTCACCTGGCTAAAGTCTGTGACGCAATGGTAGAGCAGGTCATTTTAAGTGGTTGTGATATACAAGCTATTTCTGCTGGTGGCGGATTGTCGATCCCTTATCATTTAGCTGAAGAGCGAATTGATATTAACCATTATTTTGCCTTGTGGCATGGTGCTCGTGAACGTATTTCAGCGTATTTGGGGCACCCTATAACACTAGAAATTGAGCCTGGTCGTTATTTGGTTGCAGAATCAGGTGTGCTTTTAGCTGAAGTTAGGGCAGTAAAAAGAATGGGTAAAAATCATTATATATTAGTTGATAGTGGTTTTAATGATCTTATGCGTCCTACTATGTATGGCTGTTATCATCATATTTCTGTGTTAGCAGCGGATAATCGAGATCTTACCAATGAAAATTTACGTGAAACATTAGTTGCTGGTCCTTTATGTGAATCTGGTGATGTCTTTACACAGGCAAATAACGGCGCTGTTGTCCCTCGTTTATTACCTGAAATTTATGTGGGAGATTATTTAGTCTTTCATGATACTGGTGCTTATGGTGCTTCTATGTCTTCTAATTATAATAGTCGCCCACTAATTGCTGAAGTAATGTATTTAAATGGTGAGCCAAAATTAATTCGTCGGCGTCAAACATTGGCAGAGTTATTGGCATTAGAAACATGTTTGATAACTAGTGATTAGGGAGCTTAATAGCTCCCTGCAAGATCCAGAATTAAGCTGCTTGCTCTTTATTTAATGGCGAACTATTTTTCTGTTTATCAGATTTCTTACTAGCCACAGCCAGGGCATCATATTCAAATTCATCAACATTGATTGATCTCAAACGGCTGGCTTCTGCTTTACGTAAAATGTCAGCTTCTTGCTGGGTAATTTTACCGTCAGCAAGTGCTTGCTCGGCAAGTTTATCTAAATTGGTAAAGTGCGGTTTATGTGCATTTTCGCTAACCAAGCGTTCGAATATTGGCTCGGCGGCAATAATATCTAATAATGCAGTATTAATTATGCCATGAGGGTTGTGCTCACTGGGTATCATATATTGACCGCGACCAATGCGATCACGTATTTCTGATGGTGTCATCATAATTTTTGCTAGTTTATGATCAAGTTGATCGCTAGGTGGTGCATAACGATAACCTAAAGGGAAAATGATAATACGGGTTAACGTAGCTACTAGGCGATTCGGAAAGTTACGTAGCAGTGCTTGCATGGCTTTCTCTGATTGAAACAAACAATCTTTTATTACCCATTCAACAATTGGTAAATCCATTGTTGGGCGGCCATCATCTTCAAAACGTTTTAGTGTTGCTGATGCTAAATAGAGGTGACTTAAAATATCGCCTAAACGGGCAGAAATACGTTCACGGCGTTTTAACCCACCACCTAATACAGCCATAGAAATATCAGCCAGTAAGGCGAGGTTGGCACTTTGTCGATTTAATTGTTGATAGAAGCGGCGAGTGTTATCTTTTGTTGGTGCTTTACTTGTTCTGCCGTTAGTTATACCTAAGTAGAAACTACGGAATAGGTTACTTATTGTATGGCTCAAATGGCTAAATAGTAATTTATCAAAAGCGGCAATATCGTTATTTTGTGTTGCGGCTATTTCCGGCAAAATGTAAGGATGACAGCGAATAGCTCCTTGGCCAAAAATCATCATACTTCGTGTTAAAATATTGGCGCCCTCAACAGTGATCGCAATAGGAGCCCCTTGATAAAACCGAGCGAGGAAATTTGTAGGGCCCATACAAATACCTTTACCGCCGGCAATATCCATTGCATCAATAATTGCTCTTTGGCCTCGATGTGTACAGTGATATTTCACAATAGCAGAGAGGACGGCTGGTTTTTCGCCAGATATAATTGCTGTAGTAATTAACGTTGAAGCGGCATCCATTAAATAAGCATTACCAGCGATACGCGCTAAAGGCTCCTCAATACCCTCCATTTTTCCAATGGGTACTTTGAATTGACGACGAATATAAGCATATGCACCGATCGCCATGGCGACACTTTTTAAGCCACCCGTTGCGTTAGAGGGAAGAGTAATGCCACGACCAATAGAAAGACACTCCATTAACATACGCCAGCCTTGGCCGGCCATTTTGGCACCACCGATAATACAATCAATTGGCACAAAAATATCTTTACCGCGTGTAGGACCGTTTTGGAAAGGAATATTCAAAGGAAAATGGCGATGGCCAATTTCTATCCCATCAATATTGGTAGGGATCAAAGCGCAGGTAATGCCAAGATCGGTTATATCGCCCAATAAATGATCAGGATCATAAAGTTTAAATGCTAGCCCTAATACAGTAGCTACCGGGGCTAAGGTAATATAACGTTTATTCCAATTTAAACGCATGCCTAATATTTGTTGGTTTTCCCATTCGTCCATGCAGACAACACCGGTGTCAGGGATGGCTCCAGCATCAGAACCAGCTTCAGGACTTGTTAATGCAAAACAAGGGATCTCTTCACCACGAGCTAGTCTAGGCAGGTAGTGTTGTTTTTGTTCATCGGTGCCATAATGTTGTAAAAGCTCGCCTGGGCCTAATGAGTTAGGTACACCAACAGTAATGGCTAATATGCCGGAAACCCCAGCTAATTTTTGTAATACCAGTGCTTGAGCATAAGCAGAAAATTCGAGACCACCATACTCTTTTTTGATGATCATAGCGAAAAAACGGTGTTGTTTTAAATGTTGCCATAATTCAGTGGGTAGATCGGCTAGTTCATGGCTAATTTGAAAGTCATTAGCCATACGGCATGCTTCTTCAACTGGGCCATTTAGAAAAGCTTGTTCTTCAGTTGTTAATTGTGGTTTTGGATAATTATGTAATTTATCCCAGTTTGGCTTACCTTGAAATAAGTCGCCTTCCCACCAGGTTGTGCCCGCCTCGATGGCTTCTTTCTCGGTTTTTGACATCGAGGGAATGATTTTCTGAAAAATTTGTAAGGCTTTGCTTGAAATGAATGAGCGGCGTATTGGCAGGTAGACAAGCGGAAATAGTATCGCTGCCGCGAGCAATAACGTCCAATAATACCATAAACCAGTACTAGCCATAATTAAACAATAAGCAAGTATAAGTAGGCTACTGAATAGTAGATTTGCTTTGTGATAACAAAGAATTCCGATTAAACCAATAAATAGAAAAATAGTGAGTAGAGCCATCATGGTACTCCTGATTATGATTAAACTAAGTCATCGGAGGTCATATCTGTGTTTTTTCTTATCTTTAATCTATGTAATTTTATTTATCAATATTTTTACATGTTAATTACAATGTAGTTCACAAATTATTTATTGAGCTTAACTGAGTTATGATAAGTATCTTTGATACTTCTTTCATAAAGTTTAATCCGTTACACTGGGATTGTTGAAAAAAATAATATTTTTATTAGGAGTAAAAATGATGTACCAGGAGCTTATTTGTGCTGAATTAGAAGAAGCGGCGGTGATATTGAAGAATTTTCTTCAAAATAGAGAAAATATTGAAGCGATTGAGCAGGCCGCGATCATGTTGGCAAATGCCTTTAAAATGGGAGGAAAAGTAATATCTTGTGGCAATGGTGGCTCACACTGTGATGCTATGCATTTTGCAGAAGAATTAACCGGACGTTATCGTGAAAATCGGCCGGGTTATCCAGCCATTGCGATTTCTGATGTGAGTCATCTCTCCTGCGTTGGTAATGATTTTGGCTATGACTATGTTTTTTCTCGTTATGTAGAGGCAGTGGGTAAAGAAGGTGATGTACTCTTTGCGCTTTCAACGTCAGGTAATTCTGGCAATATCATTAAGGCAATCGCGGCGGCGCGTGCTAAAGGGATGTCAGTGATCATATTGACAGGTAAAGAGGGTGGGAAAATGGCAGGAACCGCTGATATTGAGATCCGTGTACCTCATTTTGGCTATGCCGATCGCATCCAAGAAATTCATATTAAAGTGATCCATATCTTAATTCAGTTAATAGAAAAAGAGATGGAAAAATAGCATTGCTATGCAATATTGCCGGATAGGCGATGGGATTATTTTGCCTGAATATGTTTAAATTTAGAAATTTCATTCTGGCATAAAGGAGACATTATGTGTGAATTACTTGGTATGAGTGCTAATGTCCCGACAGATATTAATTTTAGTTTAAGTGGTCTTATCCCTCGAGGAGGCCAGACTGGGCCACATAAGGATGGTTGGGGGATTACTTTTTATGAAGGTCGAGGGTGCCGAACATTTAAAGATCCCAAACCTTGCTATCAGTCGCCTATTGTGCGCTTTGTGCAAGAATATCCGATTAAATCAGAGGCAGTTATTGCACATATTCGCCAGGCAAATCGGGGCGAGGTCTTATTAGAAAACACCCATCCTTTTACCAGAGAACTGTGGGGAAGAAATTGGACTTATGCACATAACGGCCAACTTAAAGGTTATAAAAAATTACCTGTAGGGCATTATCGACCTATTGGAGCAACAGATAGTGAGTGGGTGTTTTGTTGGATTTTAAATCAATTGTCAGAAAAATATGCTAAAAAACCGACTAACTGGTTAACTGTATATCGGTTTATTGCCAAGCTTGCTGATCAATTAAACCTGATGGGGGTATTTAATATGTTGATTTCAGATGGACGATACATGATGGCGTATTGCTCGACTAATTTGCATTGGCTTACACGCAAAGCACCTTTTGGTAAGGCAAGGTTGCTTGATAATGATATTGAAATTGATTTTCAGCAACATACTCAAACCACTGATATCGTATCAGTGATTGCAACCCAGCCTTTAACTGGCAATGAGAATTGGCACAGAATACAGCCGGGTAGTTTTGTTTTATTCCATTTGGGTAAGCGCATACTGTAATCTTTCACCTGCTATAGCTGGTGATAATTGATGGTTAGGAAATTTGTTTACTAAGTATTGTCCTTGTTGAATATTAATTACCGGCAATTGATTTGTTTTAGTAAAATATTCATATGCAGGTTGCAGTTGCTGCCAAAACGTATAGTAACGTGAATTGCGGTGGCGATTCATGTTGGCAGATGTCATTTTAAATGGATAAATATTGACCTGTATTTCATATTGGCCATTGTGTAATGCATTTTCCACATAACGATAGATTTCATTTATATAGCGATCAGTCATTGCATAGCAGCCAATTGACCTACAACCACCATGTACCATCAAATAAGAACCAGTATAGCCATGGGCTTGGTCATATTCATTAGGGAAACCTAAATTAAAAGCGCGGTAATATTTACTATCAGGTTTTAATTGTGAGCGTGTGATGCGATAAAATCCTTCTGGACTTTTTAAATCACCTTGTCTTGTCTTAGGTCCCAACCCGCCAGAAAAATTACAGATTGGATAGCTTTTCACCAATGAAAATAAACCTTTTTCATTTTTAGTATAGAGTTCAAGTACTCTTTCTTCTTTAAAAATTTGAATAAATAGTGAATTATTTAAGAATTTTTTGCCGTTATTACTGATATCTAATGGATAAAATGGCCTTGACGCTGAGTAGCTATTACTGATAAAAAATGAGAGGGAAAAGATCCCTATGCTAATAAAAAAAGTGCGTTTCATAAGCTTCCATACAAAAGTGAGTTATTGTACAAAAAAAGTACACAAATATTAATCATACATTTGTATTGTAGTTTTTTATATTAAAAATTAATAATTTTGTCTCCTGCCATTTTTGGCTTATTTTGCTAAAAATTCTAATATCCATCGAAAAAGATGATTCAAATGATCGTTATTTGCGAATTGTTCTCAAAATAATAAAAAATTTATTCTTATTTGCTTGAACTAAATCACTTGTTGTATCAGACAGCAAGCCAGGGAACTGATAAAATCATCTTCGTTAAAATAATAGGTAAATTGTAATAATTAGTGGAGATTCATTAGCTGGCTTGTTTCAATTATTCAACAGCCTTTTGATTATTGGTTGCTATCTGATTTCATTTGAAATCGTTAGCTTAGGGTTTAACTGGTAAACTTGTGCAATTCTTATGATTAAAATTAAAAAAGGACTCAACCTCCCGATTGCAGGAGTGCCCGCTCAAGTGGTAGCGAATAGCCCTGTCATTCATCATGTTGCAGTGTTGGGTGAAGAGTATATAGGGATGCGTCCTTCAATGTTGGTGAAGGAAGGTGAGCAAGTTAAAAAGGGGCAAATTCTTTTCGAAGATAAGAAAAATCCAGGCGTATTTTTCACCAGCCCGGCTTGTGGCACTATCATAAAAATCAATCGGGGTGAACGCCGAGTACTTCAATCTATTGTTATTGAAATTAATGGCGATGAACAAATTGTATTTAACCATTATGATAATAATCAACTTGATACATTAACGCCTCAACAAGTAGAAGCTAATTTACTTCAGTCAGGTTTGTGGACAGCGATGCGGACACGCCCTTTTAGCCGTACTCCAGTTCCAGGTACTAGCCCAAAAGCAATTTTTGTTACGGCAATGGACACGCGTCCACTGGCGGCTGATCCCTCGTTGATTATTGCAGTGGAGGAAACGGCTTTTAATGATGGTTTGAAAATATTAACTAAATTAACCGAAGGAAAAATTTATGTTTGCCATGGAGACGGTAACTTAGTCAAGTTAACTGACAATAAACAAATTATTTATAAGCAATTTATTGGTCCACATCCTGCGGGGTTAGTGGGTACCCATATCCATTTTCTAGAGCCGGTTAGTACAGAGAAAACTGTCTGGCATTTAAATTATCAAGATGTGATTGCGATTGGTAAACTTTTTACTACGGGACATCTTTATACGGATCGCATTATCTCACTTGCTGGACCTCAAGTTAAAAAGCCACGTTTAGTTCGGACTTGTTTAGGCGCAGATCTCTATGAATTAACCGATGGTGAACTAAAAATAGGAGAAAATAGAATTATCTCAGGGTCAATTTTATGGGGTAATAAATGTGATGATACACGAGGTTATTTGGGCAGGTTCCATAATCAAGTTTCGGTATTGAGTGAAGGACGTGAAAAAGAGTTATTTGGCTGGATTGTACCCGGAATAGATAAGTTTACTATTACCCGCACGACACTTGGCCATTTCCTGAAAAATAAACAGTTTAATTTCACCACGACGACCAATGGTAGTGAACGTTCTATGGTTCCGATTGGTAATTATGAACGTATTATGCCGCTTGATATTATGATTACCCATTTATTACGCGATCTGCTAGTTGGTGATTTAGCCAGCTCTCAGCAACTTGGTTGTTTGGAACTGGATGAGGAAGATTTGGAGCTGTGCACCTATGTCTGCCCAGCCAAATATGAGTATGGTCCTGTACTTCGTGAGGTATTGGCCAGAATTGAGCAAGAAGGTTAACTACATGGGCTTAAAGAATTTATTTGAAAAGTATGAACGTCATTTTGAACCCGGTGGAAAACTAGAAAAATACTATGTGCTCTATGAAGCAGTGGCGACTATTTTTTATACTCCGGGCACAATCACACGCGGGCGTTCGCATGTTCGTGACAGTATTGACCTAAAGCGAATGATGATTCTAGTCTGGTTGTCCGTTTTTCCAGCCATGTTTTGGGGAATGTATAATGTTGGCGCACAAGCAATTCCAGCTCTTTATCAATTACATAGTGAAGCTGATTTGCAGAAGATCCTGGGTTCTGATTGGCATTATAGCGTCGCTCAGTTTTTGGGCGCTTCATTAACACCAGAGGCAGGCTGGGCAAGTAAAATGTTGCTTGGTGCGGTATATTTTTTACCTATCTATATGGTTGTTTTTTTAGTTGGTGGGTTTTGGGAAGTATTATTTTCGTTGATCCGTGGTCATGAAATCAATGAGGGTTTCTTTGTTTCTTCGATTCTGTTTGCCCTTATTGTACCGCCTACTATACCGCTTTGGCAGGCGGCATTAGGTATTACGTTTGGTATTGTTGTGGCGAAAGAAATTTTTGGTGGTACTGGGCGTAATTTTTTGAATCCAGCTTTAGCGGGTCGTGCATTTCTATTTTTTGCTTATCCAGCGCAAATTTCAGGTGATTTAGTTTGGACAGCGACAGATGGTTTTTCTGGTGCTACGCCATTATCGCAATGGGCTAGAGGTGGAGATCATGCATTAATAAATAATGTGACACATCAGCCTGTTACTTGGATGGATGCTTTTTGGGGCAATATTCCAGGCTCGATTGGAGAAGTTTCAACATTAATGATCTTAATCGGTGGGGCGTTGATTTTATTTTGCCGAATAGCTTCATGGCGTATCGTTGCTGGTGTAATGATAGGTATGATGGCAATGTCTTATCTATTTAATGCGATTGGATCATCGACTAATCCATTATTTGTGATGCCTTGGTACTGGCATTTAGTGCTAGGCGGTTTTGCTTTTGGCATGATGTTTATGGCAACTGATCCTGTTTCCGCCTCTTTTACTAATGAAGGTAAATGGGCTTATGGCATGTTGATTGGTGTAATGTGTGTTCTCATCAGAGTCATTAATCCTGCTTATCCAGAAGGGATGATGTTGGCGATTTTGTTTGCCAACTTATTTGCGCCTCTGTTTGATTATCTAGTCGTTCATGCAAATATTAAACGGAGAAAAGCCCGTGGCTAACGATAAAATAAAAAATTCAAAAGATAGCATCGGCAGAACATTTCTTGTGGTATTTATTCTGTGTTTAGTGTGTTCAGTAGTTGTATCTGGTGCAGCGGTAGGTTTGAAATCTAAACAGCAAGCACAAAAGTTATTAGATAAACAACGTAATATTCTTGATGTTGCCGGTTTACTCAAGCCCAAAATGTCAGCTGAAGAGATACAATCTCTTTATAATACTCGTATTAGCGCTAAAATTTTGAATTTCAAAACAACTGAAATATCAAATAGTAATGGCAACTTCGATCTTAATAATCAACTACGTAATGATGAAACACGAATGGTGTTATCACCAGAACAGGACGTTGCTAAAATTCGTTATAGAGCCAACTCGGCAGAAATTTATTTAGTCAATGATGATCATGGTAAAACCACGGCACTTGTTTTGCCAGTTTATGGTTCTGGTTTATGGTCGGTAATGTATGCTTTTATTGCTGTTGATATAGATGGAATCACATCACGTGGTATAACTTATTATTCGCATGGTGAAACGCCAGGTCTAGGTGGAGAGGTGGATAATCCACAATGGCGCGCCCAATGGATTGGTAAAAAGCTTTACAATCAACAAGGGAAACCAGCGATAAAAATTGTACGTGGTAGAGCAATAGATGATCCCTCTAGCATCGATGGTCTATCAGGAGCAACACTGACATCAAATGGTATCCAGAAAATGTTTGATTTCTGGTTGGGTAATAATGGTTTCGGTCCATTTCTGGATAAAGTACGCAAAGGAGAGTTAAATCATGGCTGATAGTAAAGAGATTAAACGCGTGCTAATTGGACCTTTATTGGATAATAATCCTATTGTATTGCAAGTTCTAGGTGTTTGTTCGGCTTTGGCGGTAACTACTAAATTAGAAACTGCCCTTGTGATGGCCATTGCTGTGACTTTAGTGACCGGTTTTTCTAGCTTTTTTATCTCACTGATTCGTCATTATATTCCTAGTAGTGTGCGAATTATTGCTCAAATGACCATCATTGCTTCTTTGGTTATCGTGGTTGATCAAATCTTGCGTGCTTACGCTTATGAAGTCTCTAAGCAACTTTCAGTATTTGTCGGTTTAATTATTACTAATTGTATCGTCATGGGACGTGCTGAAGCTTATGCAATGAAATCGCCACCAATTGAAAGTTTTATGGATGGTATTGGTAATGGTTTGGGATATGGCGCTATTTTAATTTTAGTTGGTTTCCTAAGAGAACTATTTGGTTCAGGTAAACTGTTCGGTATTACTATTCTGCAATCGGTTCAGAATGGTGGTTGGTATCAGCCAAATAGCTTGTTCCTGCTTGCACCAAGCGCGTTTTTCATCATTGGTATGTTGATTTGGGGACTGCGCACATTAAAACCTTCACAGGTTGAAAAGGAGTAACAGACGCAATGGAACATTATATCAGCTTGTTTGTTCGAGCTGTGTTTATTGAAAACATGGCTCTTGCCTTTTTTCTAGGTATGTGTACATTTTTGGCCGTTTCTAAAAATGTCAAAACCGCCTTCGGCTTAGGAATTGCAGTTACTGTTGTTCTGGGTATTTCCGTACCAGCGAATAATTTAGTTTATAATTTCATTTTACGTGATGGTGCCCTAATAGAAGGGGTTGATTTAAGTTTTTTAAACTTCATAACTTTTATCGGTGTCATTGCCGCATTGGTACAAATTTTAGAAATGATTTTGGATCGTTATTTTCCCGCCCTTTATAATGCATTAGGTATTTTTCTACCATTAATAACCGTTAATTGTGCGATTTTTGGTGGTGTCTCGTTTATGGCCCAGCGCGAATATAATTTTAGTGAATCTATTGTTTATGGATTTGGTTCAGGATTGGGATGGATGCTAGCTATTGTTTTATTGGCATCTATTCGTGAGAAAATGAAATATGCTGATATTCCATCGGGTTTGAAAGGTTTAGGCATCACCTTTGTCACTACTGGTTTGATGGCATTGGGCTTTATGTCTTTTTCCGGTGTACAGTTATAAGGGTGAAAATAATTCATGGATATTATTATTCTTGGTGTCGTCATGTTTACCCTAATTGTGTTGATTCTAACGGCAATGATTTTATTTGCCAAATCTAGGTTAGTAAACACGGGGGATGTAAAAATTGAAGTTAATGGTGACCCTAAAAAGAGTTTTGCTGCTCCAGCAGGTGATAAGCTATTAAATATGTTGTCCAATCAGGGCATTTTTGTTTCCTCTGCTTGTGGAGGTGGTGGTTCTTGTGGGCAATGTCGGGTGACAATCAAGCAGGGTGGTGGTGATATCCTGCCTACTGAACTCACCCATATTAATAAACGAGAAGCTAGAGCAGGATGTCGTTTGGCTTGTCAGGTTAATGTAAAACAGGATTTGAAAATCGAATTACCTGAAGAAATTTTTGGGGTAAAAAAATGGGAGTGTGAAGTTATCTCGAATGAGAATAAAGCAACTTTCATTAAAGAATTGAAATTAAAAATTCCAGCCGGAGAAGTTGTCCCATTTCGGGCAGGTGGCTATATTCAGATCGAATGTCCGCCACATAAAGTTTCTTATGCTGATTTTGCTGTGCCTGATGAGTATCGTGAAGATTGGGATAAATTCAATTTATTTCGTTATGTCTCTGAAGTAAAACAGCAGACAGTAAGAGCTTATTCAATGGCAAATTATCCAGAAGAACATGGAATTATCATGTTAAACGTCAGGATAGCAACACCACCGCCAAAAGCCGCAGATTTACCTCCCGGAATTATGTCCTCTTACATTTGGTCATTAAAACCCGGTGATAAAGTCACTATTTCTGGGCCATTTGGTGAATTTTTCGCTAAAGACAGCAAGGCGGAAATGATTTTTATTGGTGGTGGGGCTGGTATGGCGCCAATGCGCTCTCATATTTTTGATCAATTAAAGCGCTTAAATTCTAAACGAAAAATCAGTTTTTGGTATGGTGCTCGTTCAAAACGTGAAATGTTTTATGTTGAAGACTTTGATCAACTGGCTGCGGAAAATGAAAACTTTACCTGGCATGTTGCGTTATCAGATGCCATGCCAGAAGATAACTGGCAAGGCTATACAGGCTTTATTCATAACGTTTTATATGAAAACTATTTGAAAGATCATCCAGCGCCGGAGGATTGTGAGTTTTATATGTGTGGTCCTCCTGTGATGAATGCCGCAGTTATTAAAATGCTTAAAGATTTAGGTGTTGAAGATGAAAATATTTTATTAGATGATTTTGGTGGTTGATACTTTCCTGTATTTTAACTCATTGTATAATCGTTGAGTTAATATGGACTTAATACTCTTAAAAAATTTTATGCTAAAAAATAAATTATTCAATTGGATTATTACCTTATCTACTATTTTCATGCTTTGTGGTTGTTTTGAAACAGAGCAAAAGAGTATTCAAGGGCAAACGATGGGGACTTACTATGTCATTAAGTATGTCAATGAATCATCTCATCCTTTTTGGGAAACATTGCGTGATGACATTAATAGTCGTTTAGAAGAAGTTAACAATCAAATGTCAACTTACCGCCCTAAATCTGAATTAAGCCAATTTAATCAATTTCAACATGTAAATACACCATTTCCTGTGTCGCTAGCCATGATGACAGTGATTAAAGAAGCGATTCATATTAATAAATTAACCAATGGTGCGCTCGATATTACTATCGGGCCATTAGTTAATTTATGGGGATTTGGCCCAGAAGGCAGAATAACCAAATCACCGCCGGAAGAGACTCTGGCGTTGCGTCGGCAGTTGATTGGTATTGATAAACTTGCAATTGATGGTAATAGCCTGATAAAAAAAATACCTCAACTTTATGTAGATCTCTCAGCTATCGCTAAAGGGTATGGCGTTGATGTTATAGCAGAATATTTAGAGTCACAAAATATTCATAATTATATGGTCGATATTGGTGGGGAAGTGCGGACGAAAGGCCATAATGGCAAAGGGGTAGCGTGGCGTATTGCAATTGAAAAACCTTCGGATAAAGGACTAGAACAGTCGGTACAAGAAATTATTGAGCCTGGGAATATGTCAGTTGCTACCTCTGGTGACTATCGTAACTATTTTGAACAAGATGGTATTTTTTATTCACATACTATTGATCCAAAGACTGGTAGACCGATTATTCATAATTTAATATCTATTACTGTTATCGCTCCAACATGCATGATGGCAGATGGTTTATCTACTGGCATAAATGTGTTGGGGGCTGAAAAAGGAATGGAATTAGCGGAACGTTTAAATTTACCGGTTTTCATGGTCGTTACGACTAATAAAGGTTTCGAAGAACGTTATAGTTCGGCATTTAAACCTTATTTAGTAAAAAAAATGTAGCGGAGGTTATATGTTAACAATATTTATCGCTACTTTGTTTTTTTTTCTACTTGCTTTTATTGCTATGTCTCTTGGCTATATTATTAAACGCAAGGAAATTCAAGGAAGTTGTGGTGGGTTAAGTAATATAGGCATTGAAAAAGTTTGCGATTGCCCGCAGCCATGTGATCTTCGTAAGAAGCGTATGGCTATGGAAAACCGTAAAAAACAACAACAGATGAACGACCGTATTATTTGATAAAAAATCTCGTTATTAATAGTAATAACGAGATTATTAATATTTTGTTTTTTATTATTTTATATTTTTAAAATATTTAGGTGAATCGACCATAACTTCGTCTGCACCTAGCTCTTTAGCCAGTTGATAATCAGCTTCATCTTTTATGCCAAATAAAACGATGTGTGCTCCACCACTGGCACGAAAACATTTCATTGCTTCATGATCCCAAACTAAATCTGACGATGAACGAGCTTCACCGAGAGTATATTTTTCTACAACTTCGACTTTACGTCGCAGTTCCAGTCCATACCAGCGCTGAGTATTAATTCTTTTATCAATCAGACAATGGTGATTCATGGTAATATTAGCCAGAATATCACGGGTTTCATCACGACTTTCAAAACGCTGTACATACTCAGATAAAGCATTTAAGAAAGCTTCGTTGGTGGAATAAAAGCGAGTACGTCGGAAAGCTTTTTCTTCTTTTAAAACTTTTTCAATCGCTTGTGCTTGTTCGTAAGGATCGGCATCGGGAGATTTCAGATCAATATAGAAATCGGTTGCCCGAAACTGTTGCAGTACTTGCTTCAATGTAGGAATGACTATACCTTTATTACAATAGAGATGGTTATGACGGGAACCGAAACGGTAACCAGCATCAGCCTTCATAAGTTGTTGTGCACGGTAAGAGGACACCGGGCCACTTCTATTGGTTAGGGTATTTAAATCAGATGGGCGATATAATATAGGAACTTTATCACTGGAAAGTTGTACGGTGTAGTGGTCTAATAAAACTGTAGAGATTTATAGCTTATAATTAAGCAAAATCTTATAGGTATAAATATGACCCGAAAAGTAAAAGTAACCTTTA
>NZ_KE386918.1:6214-32839 GCF_000429565.1 Arsenophonus nasoniae DSM 15247 | reverse complement strand
GGTTTAGCCAGTTCAATTCGCTGAAGCAAATAAGGTTTAAAGGGGGATAATTTAGTCGGTTGTTGACTTCTTTTAGCATAAGTTGGCATTGTCTGTTGTTGTAAATGATGTTTTACGGTGTTACGGGATATACCCAACTCACTGGCAATTTTTCGAAGGCTTTGTCCTTGTGCAAAGCGAACATGAATATCCACAAATATCTCCTTGGTTAACATAAATTATCCGTACAAAAATGTGCGAATAATACCAAGTGGATCAGTTTTAGATGATCGTTAGTGGATCAGTTTTGCATGATCGGTGACACCGTCTTTATGTTCTTTACCAATTAACTGACAAAGTCGCGCCTCCAGGCTCAGTTTGACGGCCTGCGTGGCATTTTGGGTATTCCACTGGTCTCGCCGTTTCCAGCTATGCACGGTAGCGACATTTTGCCCCAACATATGGGCAATCTGACTCGGGCTATAACCTTCTAGTGCCAGTTGTCGGGCGCGTTGTCGTAAAAAGGAATTTTCATTTTTCATGCGGCTAGCATAACGAAGTTTGCTCACGACTAACCTGGCTTAACACTTGTTTGACGGTTCAAACAATCACGCCGCCTTGTTCCCCCCCCTTATCTTTTTAATGCTATGCCCATAATGTCAACAAACCCTACCCTGGCGGGAGCCTGTGTAATGAAAAAAACCAAACCGATCCGTATCTGTGTGGAAGGTGCCACCACCGATGGTCGTCAAGTCCAGCGAGAATGGCTGACCGATATTGAAAAAAACTACGATCCAGACACTTTTGGGGCACGGATTAACCTTGAACATTTGAAATCCCCCTGGATGCCCTGCTTTGGCGATGTGCTTTCGGTTTATACGGAAGAAATTAACGAGGGACTGTTAGCCGGCAAACTGGCACTTTATGGTGTCATTTCACCAACCGACGAGTTGATAGCCTTAAACAAACAACGGCAAAAAGTCTATACCTCGGTCGAAATTGATACGGATTTTTCCGATACGGGTAAAGCCTATCTCGTCGGTCTCGCGGTCACGGATAATCCGGCCAGTCTGGGCACCAGTATGTTGCAGCTGCGTCAAGGCCAAGGGGTTTGTGCGCTGTCTGATCGTAAACTGTCGTCAAATAGCGTGTTTACCGCCGCTGAAGAAACCCTGTTCGAATTTATTGAGGAAACGACCGTTGTTCCCAACCCGTCATTAAGTCTACTTGAAAAAGTCAAAGGCTTGTTTAGCCGTGAACGCCATGAACAATCCCAGATCATTAACGATATTCAACAGGCAATTGAATATTGCGCGACGCAGCAGGCAAAAAGCGAAGCGCAAATCGCCGACTTATGTGGTCAGTTAACCGCGCTCAAAAATGCCAATGCGGAAAAGCACCAGCAACTGAAAACTGAACTGACGACATTGACAGCCAGCCTTGCGCAAGAAGAAACACCGACTCGACCTGTTTCACTGGGGCGAACACGGGATACCGATACCCTGACCAACTGCTAACGAGAAGACGATGAGAAAAGAAACCAAATTCAAATTCAATCAGTATTTAAGCCGCCTTGGAGAAATCTATCACGTCTCGCCGCAGGATTTTTCCGGGAAAGTGAATATTGAACCGTCCAAAGCGCAGGTACTGGAGAGTCAAATCCAGCAAAGTGCCGGCTTTTTGCAAAAAATTAACCTGGTGCCGGTAATTGAACAGCAAGGTCAGGTGATAGGGCTCGGGATTGGCTCTACGGTGGCGGGAACCACCGATACCAGTAGCAAAAGTCGGGAACCGATTGACCCGACGGCACTGGACGCCATTGATTATTATTGTTATCAAACCAATTTCGATACCGCGATTAGCTATGCCAAGCTCGATATGTGGGCCAAATTTAACGATTTTCAGCGTCGTATCCGCGATGCGATTGTCCGCCGTCAGGCCCTTGACCGCATTATGATTGGTTTTAATGGCATCAAGCGGGAAAAAACCTCCGACCGACGCCAAAATGCCAAATTGCAGGATGTGAATATCGGCTGGTTGCAAAAAATTCGTAACGATGCCAAAACCCATGTGATGGCAAACATCACCGACAGTCAAGGTAAAGTCACCTCAAGCACCATCCGCATTGGCGAAAAAGGCGATTACAAAAATCTGGATGCGCTGGTGATGGACACGGTTGAACGGGTGATTGATGAAGTGTATCAGGATGATACCGATTTAGTGATTATTTGTGGTCGTTCACTGTTAGCGGATAAATATTTCCCGATTGTTAACAAAGCGCAAGCGAATAGCGAAATGCTGGCTGCCGATGTGATTATCAGTCAAAAACGCCTGGGGGGATTACCCGCCATTCGCGCCCCATTCTTCCCGGATAAATCCCTGCTCATTACCCGTCTGGATAATCTCTCGATTTACTATCAGCAAGACACCCGTCGTCGCCAAATCAAAGATACGCCCGAGCGTGACCGGATTGAAAATTATGAGTCGGTCAATGAAGCCTATGTGGTGGAAGATTATCGCGGGGTGGCACTGGTCGAAAATATTGAAATCTTACCCGAACCGGAACCTGAAGAGAAACGCCATTCAGGTGGCAGCGGTCAGGTTAATCAGGGCGGTGTCTAATGCTCACCCCCTGGCAATGTCACCAGCTGCGCTTGGCGGGCGAAAAACCGGATGATGCCCATCCGTTATGGGATGCGGCTACACAGCAAATTTTGTTGATGTTTCAGCAGGACAAGCGTCAGTTAAAGCGCATTCAGTCAACCGAACGGAAAGCCGAATATAAAAAAACCGTGTTACCCCGTTATGCCCCCTGGGTGAGCGGGGTATTGGAAAACGGCGACGGTCATCAGGATGACACGCTGATGATGGTGATGCTCTGGCGTATCGATGCCGGTGACATTGAAGGCGCGCTGGCTATCGCCGAATATGCGTTAACGCACAGGCTTTTAATGCCGACTAGCCATAGCCGCACGACGGGTTGTGCGATTGCGGAGGAAATCGCGGCGGCGGCCAAAGCCGCCTACCAGCAGGATCAGCCGCTTGAATTGTCGCTTTTAGCGCAAACCGTCGCCTTAACCGATGAGGAAGACATGCCGGATGTGGTTAGAGCTGAATTGTATAAATGGATGGGATTTTGTCAGCGCGATAATGGCTTGCCTGACGCCGCGCTCGACACCTTAAAACGCGCCCTGAGGCTTTTTCAAGGCGTTGGGGTGAAAGGCGAGATCAAAAAGCTGGAAAAAGCGCGCAACACCGCGTTACCAAACACATGAGTTGTGCCCACGCACCCGGGCGGCACAGTGAAAGACGGTGTTATGTTCACTGTCCACCGCCCGACCTATTGAGATGAGGATATGGATTTTATTTCGCCGGAAAAACCGCCCAAAAAAGAAGATGACCTGGTGGTCGACGATCCCTTCTGGCCGGCCGTGTCACCCAAAAATTACCGCGCGGTGATGCGTGAGAACGATGGCACCATCATCGCTTCGCGCCTTAAGGATGCACTCAGCCACGCGATGATTGAAGTGGCGTGCGAACTGCGGGACTGGCAAACCCAGAAAAAGCGCGAAGGATTTAACCAGCTAGCCGATATTCCGGCCATGCAGATTAATGACGATAGTGCGCTTTGCCTGCTGTATGAACGCGCGGTGTTTGGCCTGGCCAAGGCTAACTTATCGGAACGGTTTCGGGACATCGACACGCAAGCATCCGGCCATAAAAAGGCCGATAGCCTGTCGCCCACGATTGATGATTACCGCCGCGATGCCCTCTGGGCCATCGCACGGATCAAAGGGCAGAGTCATAACGTGGTGGCGCTGATATGAAGGTACTGAGTCAACAAAATGAGAGTCTGGATGAAATTTGTTTTCGCTACTACGGCACCTGCATTGGCACGGTTGAACGGGTGCTTGAGGTTAATCCGGGACTTTGCAACCACCCCGCCCGATTGCCGATGGGCGTTGAAATTCAATTACCGGAAATCAGTGCGGCCCCGTCAAATCGTTCACAGGTCGTGTTATGGGACTAACAGGAGAAGGACACCCTGAAAGGAGAAAGTGATGCCGATATTCGAAAAGTATTCCACCCCGACGGCTTACCTGTGGAGCATTATGACCAGTGTCATGGGCTTTTTTACTCTGGAACAATGGGCTGCCCTGACAGGTATCATCTGCACGGTCATCACCTGTCTGGTCAACGGGTATTACAAACGCAAGGAGTACCGGTTAAAAGCGCGCGCCATTGAAGAGATGCCAAGATGAAGATACCCCAAAAAATCGTGATGGCAACCGGCGGTAGCGCGTTGTTTTTGGCCTCAACCATGATAACCCATTTCGAAGGATTGAGGTTTAAGCCCTATTTTGACGGGGGCGGTGTGCTTTCTGTCTGTTATGGGCACACAGGTAACGATATTGAACGTAATCGAACGTACACCAAAGAAGATTGCGACAAGTGGCTTGATGACGATTTGAAAGCGGTAAAACGCTATGTTGACCCATTGATTAAGGTTAATATCAATACGTTAACTCAAGCTGCCCTTTACTCATTTGCCTACAACGTGGGCGTGGGGGATTTTGCCAAATCTACATTGATCAAAAAGCTCAACGCCAATGACCGAAAGGGCGCTTGTGATGAGATGAGGCGATGGGTTTATGTCGATGGCAGAAAGTGGAAGGGATTAATGAACCGCAGGGAAATTGAGAGCGTAATATGTTTTGGCGACCTGTCACACTTATCCTGATAAGTATTCTGGTGTTGATGGTTTCGCTCAGTTTCGTCTTATCACGTTATCGAACGCTGAGAACGCAATACCACACATTACAGCAACGTTACCATGCGCAAATAGCGCTAATGGAAACCCAACAGCAAAAAATCGATGCTTTACACCAACTCGATATTCAACACACCGAGGAACTGAACAATGCCAACGCTGAACTGGATAAGCTGCATGATGCTGTTCGCGCTGGTAATAAGCGGTTGCGCGTCAACGCCGTGTGTCATACCTCCAAAACCGTTACCCCCGAGAGCCGACATGATGAAGCCCGCCCACAACTTGGTGAGGCAGCTCGACAGGATTATTTCCGTCTCAGAGCGATGATAGTTGAGAACGAAAAGCAGACGGAATATCTGCAAAAATATATCAAAACCCAGTGTTTAGGGAGATAACATGACCGCCCAACTTTTACAGGGTGATTGCCATCAATTATTAACCACGCTGCCGCCCGATAGTGTGGATTTGGTGTTAACAGACCCGCCCTACGGCATTATGAAGCGCCACGGCAAAACCGGTTGGTACGCCGAAAAAATGCGCTGGGATGAACGACTTGACCAGGCAACAATCTGGGCTGAACTCAACCGAGTCGTCAGACCCAAGGGCATGATTTTACTCTTTTCAAAAGAACCGTTGACGAGCCAGTTAATTCAGTCCCCCCATCCCAATCTGCCCTTTTCCTATCGGCTGATTTGGGTTAAAAATCATTTTGGTCATCCCCTTTCCTGTCGCCGAATGCCGGTGAATTTGTTTGAAGATATTTGTGTCTTTTACAAACAGTTTGATAGTAACAAGCGTGACCCGAGGCGGGATTATGTCGCCAGATTGCTGGCCTTTATCGGCAAACCCCCGAAAGCCATTATTGCCGAACACGGCCGGCAATTTGAACATTTTTTAAAACACCAGAATTTGCAATTTTCGCTTTGCACCGAAGCGGCCTGGCAACAGCTGACGGAATGCTTTTCACTTCGGGATTTCCCCGATTGGAAATCGTATAAACAACTGCAAGCGTGGCAGCCGTTTAAACGCACCTTTAATTTGCCTGAAGGTAAAAAATTCAAATCTAATCTCTTTTCCTACCCGAAAGACGTGCCGAGTGTGCATCCAACCCAAAAGCCGGTGGCGTTACTCACGGATTTGATGGATACCTTCAGCCATCCCGGTGATACGGTGCTCGATTTTACCATGGGCAGCGGCTCGACGGGCGTGGCCTGTGTGAAGACCGGACGCCACTTTGTCGGTATCGAAGCCAATAAAGCCTATTTTGCTATTGCCGAAAAACGCCTACGGCAGACACAATCGATAAGGACAACGGATGAAGAAATTAAGCCAGCTGCGTGAGCATTTATCCGAGCATGTGCCGTTTTTGAACCACAATCCGGAACTGATGACGGCACTTATCGAAAATGGGCGCATTATCGCCACGCTCGCCCCCTCCCTCTCCTATGAATATCGTTATACGATCAATATCATCATTGAGCGCTTTGGCGGAAATCAGGATATTCTGATGGCGGTTTTGGTGGACTGGATACGGCAATATCAACCCGAGCTTTTTGCCAATCCCGACCGACGGCAACACGATTTTCGTTTTGAAATGGACTTCATTGATAACCAGACCGCGCATATCAGTATTGAGATAGATATCACTGAGCGCGTGTTAGTAAAACACGAAGGCATCAAACAGGTGGTGGAAGCCATCCCTGAACCCGATGATCCGTTCGATAAGTGGCCTGGAGTCGATTAATGGACGACACCTTACGCCGTTTCGACGCGGAGCTTACCGCGCTGTTATCACATCTGACGACCGCGGAGCGTAAAAAACTGGCACGATCCATGGGTCAACGGTTGCGCCAATCCCAATTTGCCCGTCTTCGCGCCCAACAAAGCCCCGATGGTCGCCCGTTTACCCCGCGGAAAAAGGGTTTTATTGCCCTTCGGCGGGAGATGAAGTTGTTAATCGAGGGCGAAACGGTTCACTTAACGAATGTGCAGCAACGGGGGCCAAAAATCACCGGCATTGATACTAAACGCCGCCAGAAACGCAGCGTGCAACGGGCGGACATTCAAACCTTTCTGGAAAGCAAAAAAACACGGATCCCCGCCCGGCGATTAACGCACCAACAACGGATGTTTAAAAAACTGGCCACCGCCCGATTCTTACGCCTGAAAACCGATAGCCAGGGCGTCACCTTAGCCTTTTTGCCTTCTGCCGAGCGAATAGCACGGGTTCATCATTTTGGGCTGACAGAGCGCTATCACGGCAAAACGGTACCTTATCCTGCCCGCCCATTATTGGGGCTGACGGCGCAAGAGAGGATTGATATTGAAAATCAGCTCCTCGATTTTCTGACCCGTTAATTGTCTGAGCCTTCAAACAAGGCCAATCGTGAGCAACCCACCTTGATATGCGTCACAATATCGGTATGACGTTGATTTACCAGTGACGGAAAAGGATCATGACCGCAAATCTGTTGCGCCGCTTACAAAATCTTATTCGAATCGGGGTGGTGGTTGAGGTAGATAGCCAAAAAGGTTGCCGGGTGAAAACCGGCGACCTTGTCACCGACTGGCTCAAATGGCTCACCTTGCGGGCGGGACACACCCGCACACTCAGTGCCCCAAGCCCCGGTGAGCAGGTGTTAATTTTGGCATTAGGCGGTGAACTCACCACCGCCTTTGTACTAACGGGCATTTTTTCCGGTGCCCATCCGGCACCCATTCCCTCATTGACCGCTGACCATCGTAGCTATGCCGATGGGGCCGTGATTGAATATGACCCCGCCACCGGCCTATTGAAAGCCACGGGCATTAAGCAAGGCGACATTGAAGCAAAAAATAGCCTGTCGGTGCGCGCAAAACAGGTCACTGTCAAGGCGGCAGTGAATATTGAACTGGACACGCCCAAGGTTATTTGTCGCCATAATCTGACCACCGCGTCACTCACGGTCACTCAAGGCGCACAGATGGCAGGGGATGTCACCCACTCGGGGGGTGCCTTGATGTCTAACGGCATTCGGGTTGATAACCATCGCCACGGCGGTGTTGAACGCGGCAGCGCCATGACGGAGGGACCGCAATGAATGCCTTAGGGATGAACCGGCAAACCGGCCGATTTATTAGCGAAAATGCGCATATTGCCCAGTCGGTGCAAGATATTTTACTGACCCCGGTGGGCAGTCGGGTTATGCGCCGTGACTATGGGTCACTGCTGTTTAGCCTGCTGGATAAACCCCAAACCCCGGCATTAACACTGCAATTGATGGCAGCCTGTTTTAGCGCGCTTTTACGCTTTGAACCCCGGATCAGACTCGAAAAAATTAACATCGACCAACACGCAGAGACTTCGCAGATTGCGATTGTGGCGCAAATTATCGACAGTGGCGCCGCATTTTCCTTTCATTTTCCCGTGAGCCCGAGATGACGACGATCGACTTAAGCCAGTTACCAAAACCGGATGTGGTTGAGATACTGGATTTTGACACCCTGCTTGCCCGGCGTAAACATGCCCTGATTGCGGCGTGTCCGGCTGAAATCCGTGAGGCCGTCGCACAAACCCTGGCGCTGCCCTCTGAACCGTTGACCAAGTTACTGGAAGAAAATACCTATTATGATTTGCTGTTGCGAGGCCGCATTAATGAAGCGGCTTTAGCCAATATGGTGGCCTTTGCCCAAGGTGCCGATCTTGACCATCTGGCGGCCAATAACAATGTCAAACGTCTGCGCTTATCTGAAGGCGACGCGACCGCTATCCCGCCGGTGCTACCCGTTTTTGAATCCGATAACGATTTACGTCTGCGTATCCCTGCCGCCTTTGAGGGGCTGAGTGTCGCCGGCCCCACCGGCAGCTACGAATTTTACGCCCGCAGCGCCGATGGACAGGTCGCCGATGCCTCGGTCATTAGTCCGAAACCCGCGGAAGTGACCGTCACTATCCTGTCAAGAGACGGAAATGGCACGGCCAGTCAAACCCTGATTAACACGGTGGAAAAAGCCCTTAATGATGAAAATGTGCGACCTGTTGCCGACCGGGTTACGGTGCAATCAGCTGACATTCTCTCCTATCAGGTCGATGCCACCCTTTATCTGTTGCCTGCGCCGGAATATGAACCGATTTTACAAACGGCACGCGAAAAGTTGACCGCCTATACGCGCGAACAACATCGATTAGGCCGCGATGTGGCCTTAAGTGCGCTGTATGCCGCCTTACACGTCACTGGCGTAACCCGGGTGGTGATTCACACACCGAAACAGGATATCAAGATAGCCAAAACGCAAGCCAGCTTTTGCACCGACATCAATCTTAAGATGGAGAGCAAAACCGATGCATAAAACGTTATTACCGACCGGCTCCACAGCGCTTGAAAAAGCGGCCTCGGTGGCGTTATCACGCATTTTAACTTTACCCATTGCGCTTCGCACGCTGATGGATCCGGACACGTGCCCCGTCCATTTGCTGCCTTATCTGGCCTGGAGTTTCAGCGTTGACAGGTGGGATAAAGACTGGTCGGAGAAAACCAAACGCGAGGCGATTAAAGCCGCGCTCTTTATTCATCAGCATAAGGGCACCATCGGCGCATTGCGGCGCGTCGTTGAACCGCTCGGCTACCTGATACGGGTGATTGAATGGTGGAAAACGGGCGATGCGCCCGGCACCTTTCGATTAGACATTGGCGTACTGGAAAGTGGCATCACGGAATCGATGTATCATGAGATTGAAGCGTTGATTGAAGATGCGAAGCCGGCCAGTCGGCACTTGTTGGGGTTGTCGATTCAACTGGAAACGCGCGGCACTTTTTTTACGGGTGCGAGTGTCTACCTGGGCGATGAATTAACCGTTTATGCTTACACACCCGCATTGATTAGCACCCGCGGCACCGTACAACACGCGGTGGCATTACACCTGATTGATACCGTAAGGATAACCGCCTCATGAAATACTTTTGCCTGTTAACCCGCCAGGGCGAACACCGTGTTGCCGAAGCAACCGCACTGGGTACAAAAATCGCCATTACGCAAATGGCGGTTGGCGATGGGGGTGGCTCGTTACCCACCCCAGACACCCAACAGACCCAACTAATTAATGAACGTCGCCGAGCCGCAATTAATCAGCTTTGGGTCGATAAAAATAATCCCAACCAGGTGATTGCCGAGCAGATTATTCCCGAAAATGAAGGCGGTTGGTGGATACGGGAGGTGGGACTCTTTGATAAAGAGAATGTGCTCATTGCGGTCGGTAACTTACCGGAAACCTACAAACCGCAATTAGCCGAAGGTTCAGGTCGAACCCAGACGATACGGGCGGTGTTTATTGTCAGTCATACCGAGGCGGTGACCCTTAAAATTGACCCCTCGGTGGTACTGGCGACCCGACAGTATGTCGATAGTGAAACCCATAAAAAAATCGACAAGCAAGCGATTAAACAGACAACAGGGGATTCGCCAACCGATGTTATCAGCCAGCTCGGCGTCACGAAGGCATTAGAGACCAAACAACCGATGGGCGATTATGTCACCCAGCTGGCCTTTAACAAGGGATTAAACAACAAAATCGATAAGACACAAATTGTCGGCACAACGGGGAATTCGACCGATAAAGTGCTAAGCCAAAAAGCCTGTGATGACAATTATGCTAAGAAAGACTCTTGGGAAACATTCACTGCTGGGCAAATAAATATAAAGAGTAACGGTAGTTACGCCAGCTTGCTTTTTACCAAAGGCGATGGAAATAAACTGTTTCTCGGAACTTCGCCCACTGATGCCTATTTCGTGTATAGAGATACCAAAAATAACAATAAAGCCGTTGTCACTATTCCATCAAAGAAAGATGGAACTCTAGCATTAACGTCTGATGTTGACGCGATTAACAATTATCCGGTGGGCGCGCCGATTCCGTGGCCACACGAAACGGCACCCGCAGGCTATTTGATTTGCAATGGTCAAACGTTTACTAAAGCCGACTATCCCCAATTAGCCCTCGCTTATCCTTCTGGAATATTACCGAATTTGTACGGTGAATTTATTCGTGGTCTGGATTTAGACGGTAAAGTCGATCCAGGTAGAAAAATTTTAACTAACCAGGGAGATGCTATTCGCAATATCACCGGACGTATTGGGTTTGTTCGACGAGGAGGTGCGGAGCCTCCTGTTTCAGCGGACGGCGCTTTTGTCATTACCGATTGGTGCAACGTAAGAGTCGCGGACGGCGCAAATGATGATTGGGGTGGCGTAGCTTCTTTTGATCCATCTAGAGTCGTTCCCACCGCAAACGAAAACCGACCGCGAAATGTCGCATTTTTATACATCGTGAGGGCTGCATAGTGAAATACAGTACAGAAATACCTAAAGCAGAAATTGATGAAAACGGTTTTGCGAAAAACCGAGGCTGGATAAAAACCTATCTATCAAGGAATGAACCGCCGTATGAATATTTCGGCGCGACAATGGAGTTAGTCTATAAAGGGGTGAGTGTCGGTCAATATTCCTATATCGATGCACCCGAGATACCCGATAATGACGACATTGCCATTGTTCGCAGCGATGACGGTAAACAGTGGCGATACGTGCCAGACCACCGCGGCAAGACGGTATTTAATACCGAAAATCAGGCTTCCTATCCCGTTGATTATCTCGGCGAGATAAAAACCGGCTTCACCTTGTTAGCACCGGCGACGAAATTCGATAAATGGGAGGGTAAAAAATGGGTAACGGATAATCAGGCGATGAAAGCAGACCAAATCAACACCGCAAATCAAACAAAACACCAGTTAATCGATGAAGCGGAATCAAAAATCACCTTGCTTGACCGTAAAGTCCGCTTAGGGATGGCAACCAATAGTGAAAAAACCGCGCTACGGGCCTGGGAAATGTACAGCGTAAAACTCAATGATATTGACACCGCCACCGCGCCCGAGATTGACTGGCCGATAAAACCGGCGTGATTGTCTGAACGCTCATACAGTGCCAATAACAGGATTTTATCCCCCTGATGAAGGACACTGAAGAATATAACCCAAGCAGGAACCCGATTATGCCGCAAGACTATCATCATGGCGTGCGTGTGATTGAAATCAATGAAGGCACGCGCGCTATCCGCACCAGCAGCACCGCCGTTGTCGGGGTCGTCTGTATCGCAGACGATGCCGACAGTACCACCTTTCCACTGAATACCGCGGTGCGTTTAACTGACCTTTCCGCTGCGATAGGCAAAGCTGGAAAAAAGGGCACGCTCGGGCCTGTTTTAACCGCGATTTTAGCCCAGACCAACCCAATAACCGTGGTCGTACGGGTTGCCGAAGGGAAAACCCCGGAGGAGACCACCACCCATATCATTGGCACCACCACGGCAGAGGGCAAAAAGACCGGCTTACAGGCGCTGTTATCCGCTAACAACCAGCTCGGTGTAAAACCGCGTATTTTAGCCGTGCCCGGGTTGGATAACCCGGCGGTCGCAACGGCGCTGGCGACCGTCGCCCAAAAGTTACGCGCGATGGCCTATATCCGTGCCGCAGATTGTCATACCGTGACCGACGCGATAGCGTATCGCAAAAACTTTAACCAGCGTGAGCTGATGCTAATTTGGCCCGATTTTTTAGCCTGGAACCCTGTCACCCATCGTGAACAAACCGCTTATGCCACGGCGTTTGCATTAGGGTTGCGGGCAAAAATCGATAATGACACCGGTTGGCATAAAACACTGTCTAATGTCGGCATTAATGGCGTGACGGGGATTTCCGCTGACCTGTCGTGGGATTTGCAAGACCCGAATACCGATGCCGGATTATTAAACCAGAACGCCATTACCACCCTGATTCGTCAGGATGGTTTCCGGTTTTGGGGGTCGCGTACCTGCTCGGATGACCCGCTTTTTCAATTCGAAAGTGCCACCCGCACCGCCCATATTTTAGCCGATACCTTTGCCGAAGCGCATTTCTGGGCGATAGATAAAACGCTCAGTCCGTCGCTGACACGCGATATCATTGAAGGCATTAACGCCAAGCTTAGAAGCTTGATTGCCGAGGGGGTTTTACTGGGTGGCCAGTGCTGGTATGACGAAAAGGTCAATACCAAAGAAACGCTCAAAGACGGCAAGCTGACGCTCGATTATGACTATACGCCGGTGCCGCCGTTGGAAAACCTGTTATTACGCCAGCGCATCACCGACCAGTATTTACTGGATTTTAGCAACAAGATTAAGGGTTAAGTATGGCATTACCACGCAAATTAAAAAACATGAACCTGTTTGATGATGGGCAAAGCTGGTTAGGGGTGGTTGAAGAGGTCACACTGCCCAAACTGACCCGCAAAATGGAAGGCTACCGCGGCGGTGGCATGAATGGCGAAGCGCAGATTGACTTAGGACTTGACGGCGGTGCGCTGGATATGGAATTCACGTTAGGGGGTCTTGATGCGCAGCTTTATAAACAATGGGGGATAACCACCCTTGCGGGTGTCCCGCTGCGTTTTTGTGGCGCGTATCAGCGCGACGATACGGGGGAAGTGACCGCGGTTGAAATCGTTACCCGCGGTCGATTTTCTGAAATTGACCCCGGCAGTGCCAAGTCCGGCGATAACACCCAAACCAAACTGAGCTTTAAAGCCACCTATTTTAAGCTGCTGTGGGACGGTCAGGAACTGATTGAAATTGATGTGATTAATTTAATTGAAAAAGTGGCCGGCGTTGATCGCCTTGAAAAACAACGCGCCGCATTAGGACTTTAACCCAGGACTTTACCATGAAAAAAACACCCACTACCCGAATCATCAACCTGGAAGAACCCCTCGCACGCGGTGAAACACCGATTAATCAGGTGACACTACGCAAACCGCACGTCGGCGACCTGCGGGGAGTCCAGTTAAGTCCGCTGATGCAGATGGATGTTGATGCGGTGATGAAAGTCTTACCCCGCATTATGACCCCAAGCTTAAACGAGCAGGAAATGCGACAAATGAGTCCGGGTGATTTTTTCAATCTCGCCAATGAGCTTGGGCTTTTTTTGTTGCCGAAATCGGTGACGGCCGACTTCCCGACACCTTAACCGTCGAAGCCCTGGAAGCCGATATTGCGGTCATTTTTCACTGGCCCCCGTCTGAAACGGGCCAATTATCCTTATCGGATTTGCTGATGTGGCGGCATCAGGCCTATTTACGAAGTGGGGCGCATGAGTAAAGCATTACGTTTACAAGTGGTCTTAGGCGCCATCGATAGGCTCAGTGGCCCGTTTGAGAAAGCCAAAACCGCCAATACCCGACTGGCGAAACAGCTTAAAAGCACGCGTGAGCATTTGACGCAACTCAATCAGGCGAGTCAAAAACTGCCCCAATTACAGACGCTCAGTGGCAAAATCAATACGCTCGGTCAGGCGCTGGAAAAAGCGCGCCTGAAAGGCAAAATGATGGGCCTTGAGATGGCGGGCCTCCAAAATCCCACCCAAAAACAAACCGCCGCACTGGAAAAACAGTGGGCCAGCGTGGCGAAACTTGCGCGTCAGTATCAGGGCTTTCTTACCCAACAGCAAAAAATCCGGTCGTCGTTTGATAAAATGGGGATAGCCGTCAATCACGCAGACCAGGCCACCGCCCATATCCGGCAAGAAACCCAGAAATATACCCAGGCGTTAAAAAGCCAGGAAGGCCAGCTTGCCAAAATATCAGCCCGCGAAAAACACCTCACCACCGCCCGAAACCGTTATCAACAGCGTATGAACCGCCGAAGCAATCTACTGTCTCATGGGGCGGGCATGGTCGCCACCGGTGCCGCCACCGCCATGGCGGTAAAACCTAACCTCAATGAAGCGGCGATTTATCAAAAAGAAGCGATTTCCTTTAAAGCACTTGGCGGTGGGGAGACGATGCTGGCGGATGCCGAAAAGTTTGCCAAAGGCATCCATATTTTTGGTAACAGCACCACCGAAAACCTGAAAGTGATTAAAGAGGCTTACTCCGTTTTACGCGATTATCATGAAACTGAACTGGTCTCGCCGACGTTGCTTAAGCTTCAATTCGCTACTAAATTTATGTCGTCACATGGCGTAAGCGAATCCGCTGCCCAGGCGCTACGTGACCAGTCACCCGCGGTGCTCAAAATTGCCGAGTTACGTAATGAAATCAACACGCCAGCGCAATTTAAACGCTCGGTTGATATGACGGCAAAATCGATGACCGCCAGTGGGGGGATGGTCTTGCCGGAAGACTACCTGGCGATGCTCAAAACGGGTGGTACCGCCGTCAAACAGCTAGACAATGCAGCGTTTTATTTTGGCACATCCCATCTTATCCAGCAGTTAGGGGGTGACCGAACCGGCACCGCGTTAAACAGTGCCTATCAGAATCTAGTGAAAGGCAAAACAACCCAGGCTGCGATGGAAAACCTGATGGGACTCGGTCTCTTGAAAAAAGGATCGGTCAAATACGGCAAAACCGGTCACGTCACCAAGATGAATAACGATGCATTGGTGAATGTAGAACTCTACAAACGCGACCCTTTTCGCTATCTGATGGACGAAATTGTGCCGCGTATTCGAAAGAAATACCCGCAATTAACCGAATCGCAAATGGAAACCCAAATTGCCCAACTATTTTCCAGCCGTACCGGCTCGGATGTATTTGTGACGATGTACCGGGAACACGCCAACATTGAGAAACAAATCAAGGCCGGCAATGCCGCTTATGGCCTTGAGCCGCTGATTGCCGAAGGGAAAAAAACCGCCCAGGGGCAACAGATTGAACTCGAAGCCAAAAAAGCCGATTTATACCGTGAGATGGGTAATAACCTGTTGCCGCTCTATACTCAGGGGCTTGAGATGCTGAACCAGCAATTAAGCAAATTAACCGATTTTTTCAAATCTCACCCCACCATGACCCGTTATTTTGGCGTGGCACTGGCGGGATTTGCGGCACTGATTACCATCGGCGGCGTTATGGCATTAGCCATGGCGGCACTGACGGGGCCATTAGCCGCCGTCAGACTGGGTTTAAGCCTGTTAAGTGCAGGCTTGCTCCGCTTAACCGCCGTGGCATTATCCAACCCGATGGTGTTAGTTATCACGGCAATTGCCGTCGCCGCACTGCTGATTTATCGCTATTGGGATAACATCGTCCCCTTTTTCAAAAATTTGTGGGAAAAAACGGTTCGGTTTTTTGCCGACGGCTATCAAAAAATCAAGAACAGTATTAAAAATTTTGGCAGTGAACTGATTGATAACCTGAAAAACGGCGTAATGGAAAAATGGCAACAGTTAAAATCGTTGTTTTCCGAGATTAAAAACACCGTCACCGATTTATTACCCGACTGGATGGTCTCTGAGGAAACCAAAACCTTACGCACGACCCAATCCTTGACGGTATTAAATGCCGGCATCAAAGGTGCAGGGCTGTTTGATACGGGGGGCGTTATTCGCCGCGGAGGTGCAGGCATTGTCGGCGAGAAAGGCCCAGAAATTGTTACCGGCCCTGCCCATGTAGTCAGTCGCCGCCATACGGCGGCCTTTGCCGCTGCCGCGCTGACACTAAGCCATGCGTATGCCAACCAACCCATCCACCCTTTTGTGGCCGATAAAACCGACGCGGCGGTGATCCGGACACCGCACACAACAGCACCGTCAAACGTTCACATTACGATTAATGCCGCCCCCGCCCAGTCGGCGCACGATATCGCACAGGAAGTGAGCCGCCAACTCCTTAAGCTTCAACGTCAACAACAGGCGCAACTACGGGGACGGTTTAGCGACAACCCGGAGGAATATTAATATGCCGATGGCCACATTAGGATTGTTTGTGTTTCAACTTAAAACCGCCCCCTATCAGACCCTGCAAATCAATCGGCGCTGGCGCTATGGGTTCAACAGCCGATTAGGTATCCGACCTGCCTTTCAGTTTATTGGCCTGGATAATGACGATATCACCCTATCCGGGTCACTTTATCCGGAACTGACCGGCGGCAGATTATCCCTGATGACGCTCGAAGCGATGGCGGAAAGCGGTAAAGCCTGGCCCTTTCTGGACGGTGAAGGCAATATTTACGGCATGTTCGTGATAGAAGAAATCAGCCAAAGCAAAAGTCTTTTTTTTGCCGATGGCGCACCCCGTAAGATTGAATTCACCCTTAAGTTAAAACGGGTCGATGATTCCCTCTCCGCGATGTTTGGTGATTTAAATGAACAGATGAAGGGTCTTTTCTAATGCGCTTTTTCAACACGGAAAATATCCCCGCGTTTGCGCTAACGGCGGGCAGCAAAAATATTAATTCGCTGATTGAAGGCCGATTGATGTCACTGACGCTGACCGATAATCGGGGATTTGAAGCCGACCAGCTAGACATTGAACTGGATGATAGTGACGGCAAACTGGCCTTGCCGCGACGTGGGGAAACGCTGACCCTGGCACTGGGCTGGAAAAACGAAAGTCTCATCCCGAAGGGGAAATTTATTGTCGATGAAATCGAATACAGTGGCACGCCTGACCGTCTGACCTTACGCGCCCGAAGTGCGGATTTTCGCGCAACCCTCAATACGCGACGGGAAGCCTCTTATCACCATAAAACCCTGGAAGACATTGTGACCACGCTGGCAAGTCGCAATCAGTTAACTCCCTGTATTGACGCGACGTTTAAACCTATCCGGATTGCGCATATCGACCAGACAAACGAATCGGACGGCGCGTTTTTAACCCGGCTCGGCCAGCAGGAAGGCGCACTGGCGACGGTGAAAAATGACCAGCTGTTATTTTTGCAACAGGGAAAAAGTCAAACCGCCTCGGGCAAAAGGATACCGACGATGACCTTAAGTCGAAAAGACGGGGATAATTATTCGTTTTCACTGGCAGACCGCAGTGCCTATACGGGGGTGATTGCCAGTTGGCTAGATACCCAGCAGCCTGAAAAAAAACACACCGTTAAGATTGCGCGAAAAAAGCCTTCTGCGTCAACCAAAAACAAGCAGGGAGATTATTTTATCGGTGAGGACGGCAATGTACTCGTGCTCTCACACACCTACGCCAATCGGGCTAATGCGGCACGGGCAGCAAAAGCGACCTGGGCAAAAATTCAGCGCGGTATCGCCCGTTTTTCGATTCATTTAGCCAAAGGACGCGCCGATATTTATCCGGAAACCCCGATTAACGTCAGGGGCTTTAAACCGCAAATTGATAACGCCGAGTGGATTGTGGTGAAAGTGACCCACAATCTCAATGACAAAGGCTTTACTACCGCGCTTGAAATGGAAGTAAAAATCACCGATTTGGAGATGAAAAGTCACTAACTTGCTGGTAAAATAGCTGAAAAAAGGAGAATGTCATCATGATGAATTGCCCCCTTTGTGGTCATGCCGCCCATACTAGAACTTCCCAACAAATTTCAGAAAACACCCGCGAACGTTACAACCAGTGTCAGAACATTAATTGTGGGGCGACCTTTGTCAGCCATGAGAGCTTAACGCGATTTATTGCAAAGCCAGGCAAGATTGACCCCGTCACCCCACATTGTACTGGGCAACAAATGTCACTCGCTGTTTAGTCAGAAGTCAAAAACGTCTATAACGCATTTTAAGCGACGATAAAATTTTGGCTGTACAAATTTACGTTTTTATCGAGAAAAGCGCTTAGAATGGATTACAGGCGTTTTTAGAGGGGGTTATGGCGGGTATTTCTGTTTTAATTTTCAAAAATTATTAGATTTAACGATTTTTGGTTTCTGATAGGTAATTTTTGCTGTTCAAAATCGTTCGGTTTTGGACATCATCCAAAACACCTGTACAAAAATAGGTAAATTATGTTCCGTACAGGTGTTTTAATTCGTACATTAATTTCGGTCAGTTATTTGACGGCTTCTTTCAACGTCTTACCCGCTTTAAAACTCGGTACGTTTGCAGCAGCAATTTTAAGTGTCTCGCCCGTTTTAGGATTACGTCCATCTCTGGCTGCGCGTTGCTTAACCTGAAAACAGCCAAAACCAACGAGTTGTACGTCATCTCCTGCCTTTAGCGCTTCTGTCACGGTTTCAATCAATGCGTTCAACGCCTTCTCTGAATCTTTTTTGGTTAAACCGGCTTTTTCAGCAATTTGATTAATAACTTCTGTTTTGTTCATGTTGTGCCTGAATTAATGGAAAAGTCAATTCTAGTGATGCTAGCGGTAGCGACTGAATAGTGCAATGTTTCAGTGTTAATTAATTCAAAAAAATCTTTTTAATTAAAATCCCGCCGTTCGCCGCAAGTCTGTGACCGAGCGTAGCGAGTGAGCAGACGAGGAAGCGGAATATCACAATTACAAAAGAGAAATACGGTCACTCAGTAGTCACCTATTTTTGGGTTTAGGATTTTTGTTAGAAAAAAAGTTATCCACAGAAAAACCTCGCGCGCGCGTAGTTATATTTAGTTATGTATAAGTTAAAAGAGTTAAAGGGCAAGAAAGTGGTATTAAGTTATTGATTAATAAATATAAAAAAATACCTATTGTCCGTAAAAGCCGATAGTTTGTCCGTAAAAGCCGATAGTTTGTCCGTAAAAGCCGATAGTTTGTCCGTAAAAGCCGATAGTTTGTCCGTAAAAGCCGATTAGATTTTTTGTTATCCACAGATTTTTTTAGCATTTTTAGTTTTTTTTTTGTTCGTTAATTTGATTTGTCCGTAAAAGCCGTTATAATGTCCGTAAAAGCCGTTATTTATTGGTGTCCGTAAAAGCCGAATTGATTTAATAATCAAAAAAACAAACCGTTTAAGTGTTAGAAGCACTTAAACGGCTCTCGCCAACAATCCTAAATCTCTAGGAATGAGGCTATGAATTATCTTATAAGAAAAAGAGAAAAAACAACTTGAAAACATTACGACCCCATAAACATAACCAACTGGAATTTTTTGTTGCAGATGATGTTGACATTTCAACCTTTCGAGATGAAATGGCGAGTATGGAGCATCCGTTTTTTGCATTAAAAGGGGGTGATACAAAAGCTAGAGTGTATAGAAATGGTAATGTGACTATAGAAGTTAGATCATCTTCTAAAATTGGTTTAGCTACTGTTTTTGATAAAGATATTTGGATTTATGCTATATCAAAATTACAGGAAGCTATCAATAATAATCAATCAATTAGTCCCACGGTTGCCTTTACTCCGTATGATTTTTTTGTAACGACTAATCGAGATAAGAGTGGACGGGCTTACGATGATTTGAAAAAAGCATTATCTCGCTTATCCGGAACGAGGATCCAAACGAATATTGTTTATTCTAATGATGACAAAAAAACGATTGATTTTGGTCTAATTGATAAGTGGGAAATTGTAGAAAGACAGAAAGGAAAACTAGATATTGGAATGATAGAAGTAACTTTACCTGATTGGCTTTATCAAGCAATAACAAAGACTAAGGTGTTAAAAATTAGCCCTGATTATTTTCGTATAAGAAAAGCTATTGATAGACGTTTATATGAGATAGCGCGTAAGCATTGCGGTAGTCAACATGAGTTTACTATTTGTCTTGATAAGCTTCATCAAAAAACAGGTTCCTCGAGGGAACTCAGAAAATTTAGATTTGATATTAAGCAACTTACTAAGGTTAATGATCTTCCTGATTATGAAATTCTTTTTGATCCCACCACAGACAAAGTCACTTTCAAAAATCGTAATCAAAATACTCCTAAAGCGGAAGCTGCTCGTAAACGCGAAAAAGGGAAAAAAGAAATTTTTAATATAAAAAATAGGATCTTAAAGAAGAATGAATAGTTTTTATTTAAAATAATCATATGATTATTAGATTACTTAATTATTAGATTACTTAATTATAAGATTACTTAATTATAAGATTACTTAATTATAAGATTACTTAATTATAAGATTACTTGATTATAAGATTACTTAATTATAAGATTACTTGATTGAAGTCCTAAAGGAATTTTTATGAGTAAAGTAATTTCTTTCTTGAATGGTAAAGGAGGAGTTGGTAAAACGACGACCTCAATAAACGTCGCTACATCTATAGCTAAGAAAGGTCACAATGTCGTAGTAGTTGATACTGATCCTCAATTAAGTATAGGTAATTGGTATTTAGAAGATAAGAGTTTATTTGATGTAGCAGAAGCATCTACTGAAAAAGATATCTATTCCATAAAAAAAACCTTGAAATTATATGATTATATAATCATTGATGGAGCAGCTGCAATAACAGCTATATCATCCGCTGCGGTTATGGTAAGTGATATTGTTTTGATCCCCGTCACTCCTTCTCCTTTAGATTTTGCTGCTTGTGGGGCAATTATAGCTGTTATAGAAGCTAGAAATGAATTACAGCCAATTATTGCTCGTTTTGTAATAACAAAAAAAATAAGCACCGCAAAAATGTTAACCGTATTGAAAGATTCTATAGCTGATACTGGTGTGAAAGCAATGAGTACCGAAATAACCCAAAGACAAGCTTATGTTAGAACTATGCTTGATGGAGGAACTATTTATGATACTAATGACTATCAAGCAAAAGGTGAAATCGATGTATTAACAGATGAAATATTGGGATTGATAAAATGAAAATGAAATTAGGTAATCACAAATCTGTTAATGATGCACTAGAAGCTGTGAGTAAACCTTCTGTACCTACTAAAAAGTTACAAATAAATATTCCTGAAAAATTACATAAAGAATTTAAGATTGCTTGTTTAAATCATGATAAAGAAATGACTGAAATAACCATGATGTTAATAAAAAAATGGTTAAACGAAATTAAGTAGTTATAGAAACAGCGTTGATTACAGAGACCGTATATCTCTGTAATCAACTAATCCAAAACCTAGAGTCAGTAGGAGTCGGACTATGCGAAATAGTACGCATATTGCGCGCATAATGAAAGCGTGCGACATATCAATCGAGCAGCTTTTGAGCTTTGCTCTCACATCAAAACACCTTACAACCCGTCAGCGTGAGTACCTTCGTAGTATTGGAGGTGCAGCATGAACTCCGAGATGATTAAATTCTTTTTGAGTGGTGCTGTTCCTTGTGGTTTTGTTGATAGTGAGGGGGAAATTAAGGCCAACGCTAAAATGGTAGATTTTCTCGGTTTGAATAAAGATGCGCCTGAAATGGTGACTTTATTAGAGAAAATCCGTACTGAAAAATCACCGTTTTTTGTCATTATTAATCTGGTTTCTGATTTCAATAAAGCACCCAAAATTTGGCAATTTCATTTTCTACCGCTTTTTTGTAGTGAAAATAGCTATCTTGGCACTTTCTTCCACGCCCACGAGTTCCTGTTTTTGTCGCCGTTGGAGTATGTCGATGGCATGCAGCCTTATTTCGTGACTACAGAAAAACCTAACAAGCTGTTCACTGATAAAGAATGGGAAGTCTTGTTTTTCACAATGCATCGCTTAAGTAGCAAGGAAATAGCGAGAAGATTAAATATTGGGACGAGAACAACCAATAATCATTTAAACATTATCTATGAAAAAGCGGGCGTGCATTCAGGTTGCCAATTAAGGGCATTTGGTAAATCGAAAGGCTTTGACCGCTATATTCCATATAATTTAATTTTTTCTCGCCAGCCTTTGAACAGGGCTTGACGGCGAATTTTCAAATTTGACATCCTCCCTGCATAAAGAGGAGGATGTTAATGATCGTTATATCAATTTTGATTCCGCTATTAGCCAAAAATCATGTAATGCTAACAATTCTTTCCCTCGGTAAGGAATGATTGTACTTTCCGTTTTGATTTTGATTTTACAGAGCCATCGAGAGAGAAAGCCGGCTCGATTTGGCCGGCTTCTGGCGCTGTTTTATCGGTCATTAGCCACATTGTATATTTTTCAAAAAGATTTGTATTTGTAATTTGGAGTATAGGTTGAAGACCCGGTTCAGCGTGTCCTCCTTCATAATTTTTTAACGAACTTAATGCTATTCCGCTAATTTCACAAAATTTTACCTGAGTTAATCCCTCTGCCTGTCTGATGGCTTTAATTTTTTGAGACATTTTCATTTGACACTAGTCTATCAATTTTGATTCTGCCATTATCCAAAATTCATGTAATGCTAACAATTCTTTCCCTCGGTGAGGAATGATTGTACTTTCCGTTTTGTTTTTGATTTTACAGAGCCATCGAGAGAGAAAGCCGGCTCGATTTGACCGACTTCTGGATTTGTTGTATCAGTCATTAGCCACATGGTGTATTTGGAAAATAATGGATGTTTTGTGTACTTTAGTAAAGCGTTTCCTCCAGGTTCAAATAGCCCACTTTCATACTTAGAAAGTGTACTTCTAGGTAATCCAATAAGTTCACATAGCTGATTTTGACTCAGTCCTTCAGCTATACGAATCGCTTTAATTTTATCACTTAATTTCATTTGACTTGCTCCTAATTAGGTATTATATTTGATCCTATATAGGATTTTTATTTGCGTAATACATCAAATCCCAGCCCAAAACTGGACAAATCGAGACAAATGCACCAAATAAGGAGAGTACCAGATGTCAAGCAGGTTTTCAGGTAAATCACTTCCCGTTCAGGCATCCGGGGAATCGGATGTAAGTGAAGAAGAGGTTGCTTGTACTGGTAACAAGAAGAAAAAATTGAGCTATCAGGGGCCTTTAGCGAAATTGGTCACAATCGATCGCTTCGCTGCTTACGCCGGATTTACTACCGGGGCTATCCGAAAAATGTGCTTGCGAGGCATATTACCCGCACATCAGATGAAAAATCCCAATAATCCGGAAGGTAAAGGTACTTGGTATATCAATCGTGACCTGTGGGACAAACTCTCTGAACAGTTACCCAAAATTGAGCCCCAAGAATGGCATTCGTGGAAAGACTATTGGATGTATGATCGTAAAGCGTCACATAAAAAATAATCACCAGGAAAAACAACAACAAAACTGAAGATTAACTTTCTATTTAACACCAGGGAAATTTTTTAATACCACAAAGTCGCATCATAACGATGATCAGGAGTTAACGTGTGTAAAACGCTGGCTGATTACCATGAAGAATATCAGGGATTGTACAAGCAATACGATTCAATCGTTAAAAAGCAGCTCTCGCTTAGCCTGGACAGTATACGTGCCAAAAAGTATTGGCAAGAAATATTACCGTCTGCCGACCTTTCCGTTTTAGCGGATGTACTGGCCAATGCGTTGTATTGTGCAGGGCATGAAATATTAAGCGGAAAATAACGTCAGGCAATATCCGTTATTTGAATAAACCGCATAATGTTATTAGGAGTTTGCATGTGTGAAAACCTTTCTGATATCGAAAAAGGACAAGAATTGTATACCAAATGCGACAGGATCGTGAAGATGCAACTGTCACTTGGCGTCGATAGTATACATGCCAGGAAATACTGGCAGACATTTTTACCGTCTGTTGAACCCTCGGTTTTAGCCGGTATATTGGCAATGGCTTTGGGGAGTGCGGGTCATCAAGTAATGAAAAACAAATCATGATCTGTCGCTGATGTTACGAACAAAATTGAATGATTTCTCAGAATATGGATTTCACTCCTTGTTGTTGGATTTTATGCCCACCGCTCACTGTAAAGAAAAAGTGGGTATAAACATGATACCACAACACCCTGTTTTCGGTCAGGGCAACAAAACCGACTCACTAATCTAATTTTTAAGAGGTTAACTATGGCAGTCTATTATCAAGTCATCGCACATCTTACTGAACATGCTAAAGCGTTTGGAATAAATAACCTTCACGGCCTCACCATTGATAGTAATCGTATTGAGTTATTTAACGACGATAAAAAATTTGCCAACTTAACCCTATTGAACAAGGAAAATAACTATCAAAAAAAGGATAACGAGGAAAGATTAGCGCTAGAGAGTAAGCCGTTAGATCACTTAGTCATGAATACCATTCATTCGCTTTTTTCGGGACTTTCTGAAGAAAATAAAAAACAGGAGATAAAAAATCTTACTCCAAAAGAAAAATTAGCACTCATGATCACTATCATGAATGCCATAAGCGAAACCTGTTCAAACATTAATCGCTTTTATGAACAGGATCTTAAATCCACCTTTGATGCCGTCATGGCCATTATGGTCAGAAAAAATTAAAACCACTCAACAATATTTTTCTGGGGTGGACTGATTTTATTGTGGATTTGTTGGAATAGATGATGTGATAACTCGATTATTTCTACTGCATTATCACAAATAATTGGCGTTTCTATTTGTTCGACTTGCTTAATGAGTTCAGTTAACTGTTGTTTAATTTTTTTCATTAACAGACATTGTTATTTTCCTTGTTGTGATAGGTCAGTTTATGCCTGTATCTCCGTTCTAAGCATCAACAGGCATAAACATGATACCACAACACCCTGTTTTCGGTCAGGGCAACAAAACCGATAACTTAATGAGGATATTGATGAATAAATCTAATCAGCACTCCCCCTATCGATTAACGGGCGAGTCCGTTAAAAATTATCATATTAATAATAAGCAGAATAAAAAACTGACGTTAATTGATAAATTAATATTGTTATTTGGCGGGTTATTTATTTTTTATTTTCTCACCCTGATTATTAAATAAAAATGATGACGAATAAACACGCATTAACAAATACCTTAATTCACTCGGTTAACACATTACGAAATAATGCCGGTGAGATTAATAGACGAAAGACGGGTATTTATCGCAATGAAGGATTACCCATTAATGCGCGTGTCAATGGCTTAATTAAGGCAGCAAAATGTCGAACCGTTATTTTTAATAAAGATAAAGAAAATCCCGATAATCAATGCCTGTTGGGATTTATTGAATATTTACGAGAACATAATAAACGCTTTGTTAATTTAATTTTTTATTTAGCCAATATTGATAATAAAAAACATCATTTTAAGTTTGATGAATTTAACAAGAAAGAAAAACAGGCCATTATTAACGCGCTATTTCAATTACAGGTGCTCGTTGCATTAATACCTAAAGATATCGCTCCACTTTAATTGATAAATGAAAATTAACGGTGTTCGCCACCCCAGGGGATTGTTTTATCCAAAATAAGGAAAGGAGAAGTAAAAAAATATGACTGCACAATCTGGCGTATTGAGACTTACCGATACCCTAAAACAAAATCGGGAAGATGAAAGGAAGCATTTATTGATGCAATTCTCTGCCCATTTAACGTCGCTGGCCTATCAAATTCTTTATCAAAAAATGACTTATCAAACCGCTTATCAGCATGTGATGACCGTCAGTGACCATTTTGAACATCGGGCAGAGAATTTACACCATGTCTGACCCGATTGATAAAGCAAATGAACTCGCTCAACAACAATTAATTGACCAAATTAAACAGGTCACCGAGCGCAAAAAAGGTATCGCCCGTTTTCATTGTGAGGATTGTGAAAAAGCGATACCACAAGCGCGCCGTATCGCTTCTCCAGGCTGCATTCGCTGCGTCGACTGTCAGTCCTTTTTTGAGTCAAAACAACAACATTACCGATAAGGTTAACATGGCTAATAAAACCATCCTTAAGTGGGCAGGTTCAAAAGTGCAGATTATGCCGCAACTGCTGCCCCATCTACCCAAAACACGGCGTTTAGTGGAGCCTTTTGCCGGATATGAAATTTCCGCGCCCCGGACGATCTCGGGTAAACGGCAGATGGCAAAAGAAATTATTGCCGTCCTTGGAGGCAAATCATGATCCCGTTAGATCCCAAAGCGGGCGCTTATATCTTTGGCACCCGCTTTGCCATTTCGTGCCAGCAAAATTCAGACACGCATAAAATCGAATGGCGTTTACTGGAAGCGAATGCGTCCTCACGGTGTTACGAAATGGTCTGTCTTCATACGGATCCGGTGCGACTTGTGATGGATTTAATTTCACATCATACGCTAAGAACGCATGCCAATGATATTCGGACCCTTGATCACTATCGGGAAACCGTCGATATCTTATCGCG